>NZ_JBKEVG010000003.1:0-184850 GCF_056356955.1 Bifidobacterium sp. LH_419 | reverse complement strand
AGCCGGCCGAACCGGCGGTCTTTAACGCGACATCGTGTTAAAACCAACCCGACACGCCTACTGTCACAAGGCCAAACCCCGGTCATAAACACCACGTTTGGTTCCTATAGCCCCGCGCATCGGGCAGCGCCTCGATGACGAGCGGCTGGACGAGCGCATCATAGAGTCCGACGGCGAATCCGGCGAGGAACGAGAAAATCATCAGGCTCTTCTCGCCGCCGATCACGGCGATCGCCAATCCCACCGCCAGCGCGATTGCGTACAGCACGCACGTGCAGACCACGGCCGCGCGCGAATCACGCCACCACGGGCCGAATCCTTCGACGAACTTGTCGGTGATCGCACCGGCGGACTGCGTGGCGAGCAGCATGCCGGCGAACGAGGCGAGCGCGAGCAGCGCGATGAGCACGCCGGACGGTAGCGTGACGGGGGCGGACGTGAACACGGGCTGGTCGCCGTACACCGAGAACCGCACGACGTACCACAGGTAGGCACCGGTCATCGCGACGGCGGCGCTGACGAACACGCGCGACCAGAACAGGCGGCGAAACGTCTTCGCCTCAGCGCCGCGCGGCAGGCGCGGCGACGCCGCGGCGAACACCTCACGCCAGTCGAACCGCTTATGCGGCTGTTCGACGCTGGAAGGTTCCTGCGGCCAGACGACCACGGCGCCCACACCGGACACGGCGAACAGGACGGCCGCGCACAGGAACGGGTTGAACGCGCCGAAGCCGACGGCCAGGCCGCCGACCACGCCGCCCGTCGCCTGGCCGGCGATCACGCCAATCGCATACCAGCGTTCGATGCCATCACGGAACTTGTCCGGCACACGTTCGGCGAGCGCGGCGGCGAGTGGCGAGACGAGCATCGCGTAGGAGAACTGCAGCGCGACCCACAGGATGACGAGCAGGGAGACCGCGGTGGCCGCGCTGAGCGCGAGCGCGATCAGCGCGGACAGGACGCCGCCGCCCACGAGCCACGGCGTACGACGGCCCAGGGACACGCGCGTGCGGTCGGAGAGCGCGGCGACCAGCGGCATGAACACGAGGCCGAACAGCGCGCCGACGGCGAGCAGTGCGGCCAGCGGCCAAACCAGTTCGGCGGGAGGCAAGGCCGCCGCGGCATCCGCGAGGGGGACGGCCACGCTACCGCTGCCGTTACTCGGAGCGACGGCGGGCACGGCGGCGTACAGGCCGACCGCGTGCGCGATTTGGTTCGGGACGGCGACGAGGTTCAATGCGGCCCACGGCGCGGTGATGAGCAGCGCACCCGTCGCGAACCCCCACTTGAGGCGGGAGAGCTGCACGGCGTCGGGGCGTTCGCCGTCGGCGGCGACCATCGGGTCGCGCATGTCGAGGAACGACGACGCATAGTCGGGTACGGCGGCGTCGACCTTGGCGGCCGCGACGACCGATGCGGTGCCGTCAGCGGCGAGGCGGGCGGCCTGCGCGGTCGGCTGTTCGGCGGACGCCTCCGGGGCGATGCGGTGCGGATCGGCGGCGAGACGGGAGACCGAGGCCTTGTCCTCGGCGCTCAGCGCCTTCTCGTAGTCGGGGCGATCGTCGATGCCCGGCCTCACATACGGCTCCATCATGATGGACTCCTTCCCTTTCCCTATGTCTCTCAGTACCTCGTTATACCTCTTCATATTGTCCCACTTGCCGGTCCGTTCGGACAGGGTTCCGGCCGTGGTTTCCAGGCCAGGCACCCGGCACCCCCTCAGTCGGCTTCGCCGACAGCTCCCCCTGAAGGGGGCGCAAAAGGCCATTCCCTTGCTCCTCCCTTCAGAAGGAGAGCAGAAAAGACCTTTCTTTGCGCCCCCTTGAGGGGGAGCTGTCCGCCGCAGGCGGACTGAGGGGTTTTCCCAGCCACCTCACAGCATCAGGCAAGAGAACCCCCACATTTGCCGACGTACTGTCTTACTGTTATAGCGAAACGCGCGCGGGCCCCGACCATGCCCGGTATCTCGGCCACACCGGCCGGCCTCCGCCGGCATCCCGCACCGCGCGCATAGGGATATAGAGGACTGGAGAAGCAGCTTATGTTCGTTCTCACCAACGCCTGGCGTGCCGTGACGCGCCGCTGGGCGATCTCGGCGTTGACCGTGGTGGTCACGCTGCTCGCATCGTTCGGCACGATCGCCTCGCTCGCCATCGTGCAGGAGAACGACACGGCGCACGGCAGCGCCTACGACGCGCAGACCCCGAACGCGGTCCTGCGCCCGACCGCCGCCACGCAGGCCACGATGAAGTCCGACGACGCGAAGGCGACCACCGCCCACTACCTCACGTTCGACGACTACACCCCGTACGCGGTCGCCGCACAGGAGAAGGCCGTCTCGTTCACGTACACGTTCATGGAGACCATTCCGGTGCGCCAGACCGCGAAGTTCAAGGCGATCGCCGGCACCGCGGACACCGACTCCTCCGCCGACAAGACGGGCGGCGAGTTCCAGCTGCGCTCCTTCTACGACGGCAAGACCAAGCAGGACAACGATTATGGCCAGTACACGATCGTCGACGGCAAGGCGCTCAAGTTCACCGACACCTCGTTCACCGGCGCGCTGATCTCCAAGTCCGTGGCCGAGAAGAACAACCTCAAGGTGGGCGACAAGTTCAAGGTCGCCGACCCGACCGACAAGTCGAAGACCTACGAGCTCACCGTGCAGGGCATCTACCAGTACAACGACAGCGCCAGCGGCACCAGCGGCAAGTACGCGAAGGACAACCGCGAGAACGTGATCTACACGGCGTACGCCACCACGTACACGCTCGGCCTCGACAAGCTCGACGACTCCAAGGCGAAGAACACCTGGTCGATGCCGAAGCTCGACATCATCTTCGATTTCAGCGACGTCGCCACCTACAACAAGTTCGTCACGCTCGTCAAGAAGGCGAAGCTGCCGAAGGGCTACACGCTCGAATCCCCCTCGCTTGAGGCCTACACGAAGTCGATCGAGCCGCTCGCCTCCGCCGCGTCCGGCGCGCGCGTCGCCCTGTGGGCGTTCGCGCTCGGCGGCTGCATCGTGCTCGCGGCGCTCACCATCGCGCGCACCTGGTCCGGCCGCACGGACGAGATCGGCATGGCGCTCGTCTCCGGCGTGACGAAGCCGCGCCTCGGCTGGCAGTTCATGGTCGAGACGTTCATACTCACCGTGGTTCCGGCGGCGGTCGGCCTCGTGGCCGGAGGCCTGGGCGCGGGCGCCATCGGCGCCGCGCTGGCCAACGGCCACGCCACGCCCGTCACGTCCGGCATCGTCTGGCCGTTGGTCTGGGAGTCGATCGGCATCGTCGTCGTGCTCGCGATCGTCGCGATGCTGCGTCCGGCGACGTTCCCCAACGCGAATCTGTTCAAGGCATCGGAGATTTCGGAGGACAAGGCATGAGCGAGAAGGACATCGACAAGGACGAGACGATCGTCGAGAAGAAGGACGACGTCGCGGCCGACGAGACGGTCGCCGACGAGACCGCCATCGACGAGACCGCGGAGACCGCCGGGAAGGATGATTCCGCCGAGACGGACGTGGACTCCACGGAGTCGTCCTCGGAAGCCACGGAAGCCGCTGACGCGGATGCGGACGACGGCATCACGGATGCCGACATCAACGCGCAGCCGGTCGAATTCAGCATCGTCTACGACGAGGACGGCGACGCGCAGATCGCGTTCGATCCGGACGCCATCGACAATGCCGACGATGCCGACGATATCGACGATATCGACGAAACCGACGAAACCGACGAGACGGATGACACCGCGGAAGGCGACGCCGCGCCGGTGGACGTTTCCGGTGAAACGGCCACCGCGGGCGAGCCCGACGCGGACGCTGACGACGCGACGGATGCCGGTGAAACGGACACCGCCGCGGACGACGAAACCGTCAACGAAACCGACGCACCCACGGCACCCGCGGAAACCGCCGATACCGAAGACACCGCCGAAGACAAGGCGGCCGACGCGAATCCCAAGGAGACGAGCGCGGCGGCCACGGCGGTGAACGCGCGACGCGTCAACGAGACGCTCGCGCTGGCCGCGAAGCACGCGACGCTCGACGCGACCGCCGACCCGAACGAAATCAAGGCGTCGGTGAAGCGTTCCGAACGCGCGCTCGACAAGCAGGTCGGCGACCGCGTGCTGCTCAAGTCGTACCCGACGTTCTCGCTCAACCATGCGACCACGACGAACCGCAAGACCGGGCGTCACGTGCTCGACAACGTGTCGATCGCCTGCTACGCGGGCTCGCTGTACGCGATCCGCGTGCTGCCCGACACGGACGATCCGGAGCAGCGCGTCACGCTGATGGAGGTGCTCGGCGGCTACCAACTGCCCACGTCCGGCACGGCGATGACGAAGAGCTCGAACCTCGCGGAACTGGAGATCAACGAACTGCGCGGGCATCGGCTCGGCATCGTGCCGCAGCGCTACGCGGTGCGCGGCGACCTCGACGCGGAAGCGAACGTGCGGTACGCGATGGACGCGTCCGGGCGCACGTACCTGAAGCCGAAGCCGGTGATTGCGCGCGAGTTGCTCGACCGCGTCGGATTCTCCGAGGCGACGAGCGGGCGTCCGGTGGGCGAGCTGCCGCTCGTCGAACAGCGCCGCGTGGCGATCGCCCGCGCGATCAGCTGCGAGGCGGACGTCGTGATCCTCGACGAGCCGACGAAGGGCCTGGATTCGGATGATGCGGCCGCGATTCTGAAGCTGCTCGCCTCGATCGCGCACGCCCGCGACCCGAAGCGCGCCGTCATCATCGTCACCGCCTCCGACGAGGTCGCACAGGCCGCCGACCAGACCTTCCCCCTCGCCGACTGAGACCAATTCGAATCGGCCCCCTCTGACGAGGGGGCTCCCGGCGAAGCCGGGTGGGGAAGAGACACCGGCCGCAGGCCGCAGGAAATAGAATCGGCCTTCGGCCGATGCAGTATCTCCCGCGCCCTGCGACCGCTCCTCTACTCTCCCCCAGTCAGCCTTCGGCTGACAGCCCGACCGCGATTACGGGCAGCCTTCGGCTGGCCTCAAATCGGCTCGCCTGCCGGCTCGCACATCGCCTACAAACGCCTCCGGCGTTTGCTCCACGGCGATGTCCCATCAGAGGGGGCCACATGTGTAGGCACAGCCCTCACACGATGACCATGCCGTATTCCTTGGCGAGGGGGCGCACGTCGACGACGCCGTACTGGTCGAGGAGTTCCAGCCAGCGGCGCTTGTTCTCCTCGCCGAAGCGGGCCGCGCGCTTCGTGTAGCTTTCCGCGGTGACGAACTTGGCGGGCAGCGACTTGCTGTTGTATTTGTCCGCCACCATCACGGTCTCCTGTTCGAGGTTGACCGGCACGTAGTCGGCCGGCGGCAGCGGCAGCTCCTGACGGATCACGTCGTCGCGCGTCAATCCCACACCGGTGTGGTTGCGCGCGAACTGCGCGATCTCCTCGTCCACGCCGTTCTCCAGCAGGTACTCATAGCCGAGCAGGCCGTGCTTGATGTACTTCTTGCCGGCGAATTTCAGCGGTTCGCCGTCGGTGCCGTCATGCTTGAGGACTTTGTACGTGCCGATGTCGTGCAGCAGTCCGCCGATCGTGACCAGATGCTCGTCGATGAGCCGCGGCGGCACATGCCCGCCGGTCACCCCGTCGGACGGCGGCACGGCGAGGAGATCGCGCGCGGCGGGTTCCCCGGACGCTCCGGCCCCGGCTCCGGCGGCGCCGCCCTCTCCCGCCTCGATGCCGGCGAGCACCGCCTCCGCACCCGCCGCGGACGGCGCGGCCAGTTCCGCCGCATCCTTCGGCAGCGTGCAGCGGCGCGCGAACAGCATGTTCTGGCGATGCGCGAGCATGCGGGCGATGCGCGCGACGATCACGCAATGCGTGTGGATCAGGTTGTACGCCTCTTCGGAAGGCGCGATCTTGTGGTGAAGCTCTTCGATCTGCTCAAGCGTAGGAACCATACCGCCATTGTATGGCGGCCTCGGAACGCGCCTTTCCGTAGGCGGTTTCCGCATTCCATTGGAAACCATACGTCGGAAACAGTCAGAAAATGACAACACCCTCAGTTGCAAAACCGCGGAATAAAGCCGATTCTAAATCGGAGCGCCCAATCACTCCCCCAAGCCACTTCCCAACGGAATCTCCAAACAACCAACACAACAGAAACGCATACTCGATATACGTTAAAAGGTATATCTATTCAGTGCATCTCGATGCCATCAACCAGGAGGAAGCACGATGAAACGCACATCATTTGACGACTACATGGCCAAGCGCGGACTCACCGAGCAGGACCTGCAGCCATACAAGGATCAGTTGCAGGAGCGCATCCGCGTCTACGAGCTCAAGGAGGCACGTAAAGCCTGCGCGCTGACGCAGCAGCAACTCGCCGACCACATGGGCGTCAGCCAGAAACGGGTCTGCGAACTGGAACGCGGCGACATCGACCACACACAGGTCTCCACACTGAAGCGCTACGTCGAGGGACTCGGCGGCATCCTGCACGTCAGCGCCACCCTCCCCGGCCGCGAACCGATCGTCATCGTATGAGATGAAGCCTTCCCCCGCGATCAGTCGATGGAGCGCATCGACCATTCGCCGGTGCGGTTGGAGGCGACGATCATCTGGTCGTTTTCGAGCTCCTCCCAGCCGTCGGCCTCGGTCTGGTCGAATCCGGAGGAGGCGACGACGATGCCCGCGGGCGCGCCCTCCTCGTCGGTGAGCGCGCGGTAGCGCATCACACGGTAGTCCTGCGCCTTCTCGCCCTGGCCGTACTGGTCGTAGATCTCGACGATGCGCGACGACGTGCGTTCGCGGCCGGCCGCGTTCAACGCGATGAACTGGTCCTGCGACTGGATCATGCAGTTGTAGCTGGAACGCGGGTACGCCTGGCGCAGCTCGCGCACGGCCTGCGCCACGGCCTCGTCGAGGTCGTAGCCGAAGCCGATGTATTCGAGGATCACGGCGAAGAAGATCGCGGAGTCGGAACGGCCGCCGGTGGACAGGAACACGCTGTGGTTCACCGGGTACTGGCGGTTCGTCACGATGTTGCGGCCGTGCGAATCGGAGATGTCGCCGTTGTGGATGAAGCTCAGTCCGTTCGCGAAGAACGGCTGCTGGTTCTCGAGGATGAGCGGCAGGTTCGAGGAGGCGAGGCGCAGATGCCACAGGCCACCTCGCGCCGGTTCGGAGGCGAGTTCGGGGAAGACCGGGTCGAGGCGCGCGGCCACGGTGGTCTTGTACAACTTGGTGCCGGTCTCGGGCGAAGGCGCGCCGCCGTCGAGTGTGCCGGGTCGTTCGATCGGCTCGTAGAGCATCGCGCAACCCCAGCCGTCGTTGTGGATCTCGCTCATCTCACGATAGGCATCCACACCCTCCGTGCCTAGGATTGCGTTGAGACTCAGGTTGAACCCTGCCGTCGCGTAACCCAGTAATCTGCACATAGTTGGCTACCATAACCCGCACACGATTCGACGCGCGGCCGGTGCTATAAGCGTTGCTTATAGGTTTCACCCGCGCGTCTCGTCCGCGCGTCTCGTCCGCGCCGCATCGCGGCCTCACCGCACCGGCGGCAGATCCCCGGTGACCGGCTCGTTCCCGGCGGCGCGTTCGATCCGCTTCAGCCGCGGCGGCCTGCGCGTGGACACGAACAGCGGCTGCACTTCGACGAGCGGGTTGTACGGCGCGAGTCCGAACCATTTGACCGGCGATCCGGCGACGTGGCGGATCGCGTACTTGGTCTGCAGCGACAGCGCCCCGCGCGCGGAGACCTTCGACTCCGGCATCAGCGCCTTGTGAATCAGCACGTAGCGGATCGTGCCGATGTTCGGATCGGCGTCGACCTTCGGGTACAGCGACTTCTGCTGCGGCAGTTCGCCGGTCTTCGACAGGTCGTGCATGATCTGGTGCAGGTACGCCGGAATCGACTGCGACACCTTGAATCCGAGCCGGATGCGCACGCGGAACAGGAAGTCGGTGCCGAAGTTCTGCACCTCGTATTCGCGCGTGAACGGCTGGTCGGTGGTCTCCACGCTCACCGCCCACCATGCGCGGGCGCGCTTCGGATGGTCGGCGAAGATGGAGAAGAAGATGTCGGTGTCGAGTCGTTTCGTCTCGGTATCGGACGTCAGGTAGACGATGTTGTCGGCGAAGTACGGGATGCGGAAGTCGCCGTGCAGCTTCTCCAACGTGGGCAGGAAGTCCTTCGGGCGCATGTGGCGGCGCTGCGCGCGTTCCAGCTTCGTGCCCTCGTTCCACGTGTACATGACGAACAGGATCGCGATGGTGAGCAGCATCGTGAACCAGCCGCCGTGCAGGAACTTCGCCATCGACGCGATGAAGAACAGGATCTGGATGGCGAGGAACAGCACGAGGAACACGATCGCGCCGACCCGCCGCTTCGCGTACCACAGGTACACGGCGAGCAGGATCGTCGTCGTGATCATCGTGATGGTGAGCGCGAGTCCGTACGCGGCGGAGATGTGTTCGGAATCCTTGAACATCGCGAGCACGAGCAGCGTCGCGACGCACAGCACCGCGTTGACGACCGGGATGTACAGCTGCCCGCGCGTACGCGCCGGGTAGCGCACCTGAAGATGCGGCATCCAGTTGAGTCGCGTCGCCTCGGAGACCATCGTGAACGCGCCGGTGATGAGCGCCTGCGACGCGATCACGCCGGCGGTGACGGACAGCACGACCGCCACGTAGCGCACGTTCGGCGTCATCATCTGGAAGAACGGGTTCAACGATTTCATCGTCGTGTAGTGCGGGTCACGGCTGTGCGCGAGGATCCACGCGCCCTGGCCGAAGTAGCAGCACACGAGCGCGACCTTGATGAACGGCCACGTGAAGTAGATGTTGCCGCGGCCCACATGGCCCATGTCGGAGTAGAGCGCCTCGGCGCCGGTGGTCGCGAGGAACACGGTGCCCATGAGCGCGATGCCGGCGTCGTTGTGCGGGCTGAACAGGAACCGCACGCCGTACACCGGGTTGAGCGCGGCGAACACCGTCCAGTCCTGCGCGAGGTTCACGAGGCCGACCACGGCGAGGAAGCTGAACCAGACGAGCACGATCGAGCCGAACACGCGGCCGATGCTTTCCGTGCCGCGCGACTGCACCATGAACAGCACGACGATGATGACCACGGTAATCATCAGCGTGAGGCTCGGATTGTCGTCGAACAGTTCCTCGAGCGGCGGCAGCGTCTGCAGGCCCTCGACGGCGGAGCTGATCGACACGGCCGGCGTGAGCACCGAGTCGGCGAGGAACGCGGCACCGCCGACCATCGCGGGGATGGCGAGCCACGCGCCGCGGCGGCGAATCAGCGAGTACAGCGCGAAGATGCCGCCTTCGCCGTTGTTGTCGATCTTCATCGCGATGAGCACGTATTTGACGGTGGTGATCAGCGTGATCGACCAGAACACCAGCGACAGCATGCCAAGCACGGCCTCACGGTCGACGCTGCCGATGCCGCCCTGCCCGGAGAGGAACGTCTGCGCGGTGTAGAGCGGCGAGGTGCCGATGTCGCCGTAGACGACGCCGAGCGCGACGATCATCATGCCCCAGCTGACCTTGTTCGGCCCGGACTGCAGGCGCGCCCACCAGCGGCCGAAGCGTCCCTTCGCGGCGGTGGTGGCGAGCTTGGCGGCCTCCTTGTTCTCGGCCTCGGCCTGCTTGGCGAGGACCTCGCGCTCCTCCTTGGTGAGGGTGCGGCGTGAGACCTTCGGGGCGTTGGTGAAGGTGTCGGCCCTCAGCAGCGCCTCCTTCTCCGCCTTGGCCTTCTCCTGGCGCTCCTGCCATTCCCGGCGTTCCCGCCGTTTCCCGTCCAGGGCCGATCTGCCGGATTTCGTATTCGTTTCGGTCGCGGTGCCGCCTACCACCTTGCGGGCGCGTTTGGTCTGCTGATTGCGGTCAGCCATACGCTCAATCCTCCATGCGGAGCAGCCTCACACTGCCTGCCGTTCTCGATGCTCTTTCGTCTCTTGCGTCACACTCGCTTTTCTTCGGACACACATCGTAGTCCGCCACCGCAATCACCACAAATTCACCAGCGGCACCAATCATCGCCGCGAAATCAGCGGAAATCCACCATTCCTCCCCCACTTCACCCGATATTCACCGCGCCGTCACCACACCACCATCACCGCGCCGCGCGCCACACTGTCACCACGCCACACCGCCACCGCCACACTCGCACGCGACTCACACGCCGTACACCGCGCGCGTGGTGGCGCGGGTGCCGCGCGCCACCGCCGCGAGCGGCAGGTCGAGCGTATCGGCCATCGCGCGCAACGTGTACGGGATCATGTACGGCGCGTTCGTGCGCCCGCGGTACGGCATCGGCGTGAGGTACGGCGCGTCGGTCTCCACCATCGCGTGGTCGAGTCCGACGATGCGCAACGATTCGCGGATTCCCTCGTTGCCCTTGTAGCTCACCGTGCCGGAGAAGCTCAGGTACCAGCCGTTCTCGCGCGCGATCGCGGCCATCTCGGCGTCGCCGGAATACGAGTGGAAGACGGTGCGTTCGGGCGCGCCGTCGGCGAGCAGCGTCTCAATCACCTCGCGATGCGAGTCGCGGTCGTGGATCTGCATCGGCAGGTTCAGCTCCTTGGCGAGCGCGATGTGCGCGCGGAACGCCTCGCGTTGCAGTTCCAGCGCGCCTTCGCCGGTGCGGAACAGGTCCATGCCGGTCTCGCCAATCGCGACGACCTGGTCCGGGTACGCGCGTGCGAGGCGTTCGACCTCGGCCATGGCCTCGTCGAACGGCACGTCGTGGTACGGCTTGTACGTGACGGCCAGTCCGTCCGGCCCGGCCACCGCGCGGTGGCCGTGGCGCACGGCCTCGTTCGGGTGGATGGCGATGGCCGCGTGCACGACGCCCGGATGCGCGACGGCCATGTCGATCGCGCGTTGGAGGTTCGGCAGTTCGCAGCCGCAGTCGACGATTCCGGTCACGCCGACCGCCGCCGCCTGCGCGAGCAGCTCGTCGACGTCGTAGACGGGCACTTCCGGCTGCCCTTTCGCGACGGCCTCGTGGCTCATCGCGCGCGCGAACGGCACGACGGATGCGACGTGCGTGTGATTGTCGATGACGTGGGCGTCTTCCGGCAGCGATTCCGGCGCGGGCGCCCAGCTGCGGTCGCGATGATGATGCTTGCTCATAACCGCCCAGTCTAGCGAGCCGCGCGCCACCGCCTACTTCCAGCAATCGTCGTAGTCGACGCCGGTCAAGCGTTCGACCACCTGGCGTGTGGCGGGCGCGACGTCGGCCTTCGCGCCGCCGTTGCGCAGTCGCGTCACTTCGCGCAGGACCACGCCGTCGGTGCGCTTGTCGATGACGAGTCGCGTGGAGACAATCCAGCCGGCGATCATCGCGATCGAGAACCACCCGAGCAGCAACGCGCCCACACCGACGCGCGCGGCCGGCGTCTGCACGGCCCGCGTCGCGTCGAACCCGACCGCGCCGAGAATCACGCCGACGCAGATCGTCGCGAGACCGGAACCCACTTGACGGAACGACGCCTGGATGCCGGAGAACGTGGCGGAACGGTACCGGCGCGTGACGATCTGATCGATGTCCGCGATATACGGGAACACCGCCCACGGCAGATACCCGCACAGGGATTTGAACGCGAAGAACCACAGCGAGGCCGCGACGGCGAGCGCGGTCCACGCCGCGCCCGGCAGGCGGCCGGCGCACAGCCACAACGCAAGGAACCACACCACGCCGAGCAGGCAGCCGGCGTAGTTGAGCGCGTACATGCGGCGCGGGCCGAGGCGGGTCATGCCGAAACCGAACAGCGGCATGAGCGGCAGGGAGACGGCCGCGCAGCCGAGCAGCAGCGAGGCGAACGCGGCCGTGCGGTTCCAGTCGTAGACGACGAAGAACACGAATGTCTGGCCGAACACGTCCATCGTCACCTGCACGAGCAGGTAGATGGCGAGATGCTTGCGGAATTCGCGGATACGCAACGTGGTCGCGTATTCGGCGAGCACCTTGCCGGCGCGGCGCATCCACCGACGCACGCCGACGTGCCCGTCGCGCCGTTCGCCGCGCGCGTACGCGCCGAAGCCGGCGCGCTCGGGCGTCATCTCCCACGTGCTGCGCCAGCATGCGAACACGGCGAGTGCGAACAGGATGGTCGTCGTGATCGTGAACGCCATGTAGCCGGTCGGCGCGGTCTCGCCGAACACGGCGAGCGTCGCGGCGCCGGCGAGCGGGATCGCCGTGCCCGCGCCGGTGGAGATGAACAGGCGCACGGTGGACAGTTTGGTGCGCCCGTTGAAGTCGGCGGTCATCTCGCCGGGAAGCGGGTTGTAGGCGGTCTGGAACAGTTGCGCGAGCACGACCCAGAACACGTAGGCGGCCACGTAGGCGGCGAACGGGAGTCCGGGGATCCACAGCAGGACGCCGACGAGGATGAGCGGTCCGATGATCATGAGGAGGAACCGGCGGCGGCCGTATTTGAGGCCGATCGGGTAGCGGTAGAGATTGTCGTCGAGGACGCCGAACGCGAGCGCGGCGACGGCGCTGACGAGTGCGCTCACGCCGATCACGGCCTGTGCGGCGGCGATGTTCATGCCGCAGAAACGCGTCCAGAACAGGGCGAGATACGTGGCGATGATGGTGAGCTGGCCGCCGCCGTAGAAGTCGCCGACGCCGAAGCCGACGGCCTCGCGCATCGTGATCTTGCGCACGAGTTCGTGTGCGCCTTCCGGTTCCTTGTTGCTCGATTCGCTCGCTCCACTCGCTGCTCTCGCCATATCATCCAGCCTAGTTCGTGCGGCGTCCGCCGTGATGGGGTCGGTCCGGGATCGCCACGGTTTGGTCCGTGAATGTCACGGTCGCCCGTGGGTCGGTCCATGACCGTCACGGTTCCCTCCGGGATCATCACGATTCGCTCCACGGTTCGCCATGGAAAAACGATGCAAACCGAGGAGGGAACCGTGACGGTCCGGGAGGGAACCGTGTTGCTTGGTGACTACTTGATGAGGCAGGGCAGGGACGGGCTGGATTCCGCAGACATGCCGATGGCGTTGACCGCGATCACCGATGCCGTGTAGTTGCCCGGCGTCAGTCCGGAGACGCTCTTAGCCTCGTCGCCGGCCTCGGCCTTGACGACCTTGACCGTGTTCTCGGTGAGGTTCCTGAGCGTCAGCACGTACGACTCGATCGGGGTGCCGCCGTCGGCGGGCGCCTTCCAGGTGACGTTCATCATGTCGTCGGCGGAGGTCACGCCCGGCTTGTTGGGCTTGGACGGCACGGCGGCGACGATGACCGGCTCGCTGGGCTCGCTCGCCTCGGACACACGGTCCTCGCCGGTGGTGGTTTCGAGCGTGACCGTGTAGGTGCCGCGAGCCACGCCTTCGAACGTGTAGGCGGTGACGCCGACCGGCGCCCACGCGGTGCGCTTCGGCGCGGCGGAGACCGAGCCGGCGACCGGCGTCAGGTGGATGTTGACGCCGCCGCGGCCGAAGCCGGATCGGGTGTCGACCTCGTCCCAGGCGACCGCCACGGCACCGGTCTCGACGATCAGTTCGGCGGTCGGGGCCTTCGGGCGCGGCACCGTCTCGTCGATGGCGCCGGCGTCGGCGCGGCCGACCTTGAACGGCACGGAGACGGCGCTTTCGCCTTCGCCGATCGCGTTGCGCCCTTGCACGGTGACGGTCCACTCGCCGGCGGGCACGTCGGTGACGAGCGCGTGCGTGTCGGTGCCGACGACGCCGGCCGGAATCACCTCGCCGGCGGCGTTGACGAGCGTGAGCGTCGTGCCGAGGATCGGCGAGCGTCCGTCGGAGGCGAACTGCCAGTTCACCTGCACGTCGTGCGCCTGTACGTTCACGGCGACGTCGGTCGGCTCGGACGGGATGGCGGGCATGTGATGGTCGGCGAAGACGGCGACCTCGACGAGCTGCAGGGCGTATTCGCCGCCCTCGTTCGGGTTGGAGCGCAGCTTCGTGGCCTCGACCTTGACGTAGCGGACGTCGTCCACCGGCGCGAAGTCGAAGGCGCGCGGCGTGCCGTTGGAGGGCAGCGCGTAGTCGCGCTTGTCGGCGACGGTCGTCCACGCCTTGCCGTCCGCGGAGACGGCGATCGTGAAGTCGACCGGGAAGCCCTGGCCCTGGTTCGGGTCGACCGCGCGGTGGCCGGCAGCGAACTCCTGCACGCCGCCGACGCCCTCGCCTTCGCCGTGGAACGCCTCGGCGACGGTGCCGCCGGGGTTCTCGCCGCGCGGCGCGAGCACGACCTGCGCCACGGTGGTCGGATGGGCGAGCTTCAGCAGCACCCATTCGTCGTGGTTCTCGGCGCTTGGTTCGCTGGACCAGCCGAAGTGGTCGTAATCGGCCTTGAATTCGCCGTCGACGAGCGAGGCGGAGGTCCAGCCGTTGCGCGTCGAGTTGGAGCTCACACGCACGGTTGCGCCGAGCGCCTTGTTCGCGGGGGCGTCGGTCTCGCCCGAACCGGTCGGCAGCTTGCCGGCGGTGAAACGCACGGTGATGGTGACGGTGTCGCCGTTCTCGCCGGTGTATTCGATCTGACCGGTGTAGGCACGTCCGGTTTCGAGACCGGCCACGTTGACCGTGTAGAACAGTTCCTGCTCGTGGCGCAGGTTGCCGGAGAGACGCTCGAAGCTGATCGAGCCGGAGGCGTCGTCCACCACGCGGGCGGTCCACTTCTCGCTCAGCGCGCCGCCCTGCTGGTTCAGGTGCAGGCAGTGCTTGACGTTGCGCGACGCCCAATCCACGACGCCCAGGTCGATGTCGGGGCGGTTGGAGCCGATCTTCGCGGGCGCGGGGCGGCCGATCCAGCCGAGGAAGTTGTCTTCGGAGAACTTGACCTTGCCCTGCTTGACGACGCTCAGCGTCTCGATGAGCTTCGACTCGTAGGTCTCGACCTCGCCGGGCACGTGGATCTCGATCGGCGTCTCGACGAACTCGCCGTGCTCCACGGTGACGGTCTTCGAACCGCTTTCGACCTCGCGGCGCGTACCGTCCTGCGTGTTGAGCGCGGACACGGTCCAGCGCACCTCGAGCTCGGTGCCGTCGATCTCCTCGTCGTTATAGACGATGAGCGTGCGCTGCGAGGTGGTGCCGAGCGCGTAGATGGCGTGCGGCAGGCCGAGGCGCGGCTCCTTGTCGTATTCCTTGTCGAACGCGGCCACGTCGGCGTAGGAGTTGGCGAAGTAGCGGTAGCCGTCGCCTTCGATCCAACGGGCGTCGCCCTCGGCGGTCGGGTCGAACTGCGGACGCAGCAGGACGCGCGGGTTGAGGCCGTGGCGCGTGTGTTCCTGGTCGAGTTCGACGACCTTCTCGATGTTGTCGTAGATGAACATCGACAGGCAGAACGGCTTCCAGTTGGCCATGCGCGTGGTGCGCACGCCGCGGGTCACGCGGCCGACCTCACGCCCGAAGTCGGCGCGGGAGATCGTGTCCGGGTTGCCGTTGAGTCGGCCGTGGTAGATGTCCTTGATGGTGCCGTCCTCCGCGTACTGCGGGATGCCGGCGGTGGAGACGGAGAACTCCTCGCCCGCGCCGAGCGGCAGGTCGCCGTCGATCTGGTACAGGTCGTAGATGTCGGGCGCGCTGGTCATGCCGGACGGGTAGCCGCCGTAGTAGTGGCGGGAGTCCTCGTTGGTGATCGGCTTGTTGAAGCCGTCGTTGATGACCATGCGCGTCGGGTCCTCGCGGTTCGCGGCGGCTTCGAGCGGCGGGATGAGAATCTCCGCGTCGTTCGGGTTCCACGCCTCGTTGGTGGTGGACCACAGGATGATGGACGGGTGGTTGCGGTATTCGCGCACCCAGCGTTCCACCCATTCGACGTAGTAGCCGATGGCCTCGTCGGAGTAGTTGAGGTAGTACGGCGGGTCGAGGGACACGTTGGACGTGGAGCCGGGGTTCCAGAATGCGGTCTCCTCCTCGAGGAGCATGCCGGTCTCGTCCGCGTGGTCCATCAGCACGTGCGACGGCACGGAGCGGATGTGGTTGCGGATGATGTTGCAGTTGGCGTGCTGGTAGGCGTCGATCCACGCCTTGGCCATCGCGTCGGTGGCGTGGTTGTCGTCGAGGATCACGCCATATGCGTCGCCGATCTCGTTGATGAGGTCGCGGTTGCCCTGGTTGAGCAGGCACAGGGAGTCGCCGCGCAGGCGGATCTTGACGCCGTTGAGGATGTACGCGTCGCCTTCGCGCCAGAACTGGCGGAAGCCGAAGCGGTCGGAGTATTCGTGCACGGGCCGCGCGGCCGCGTCGCCCGCGCCCGACGCCGTGATCGTGGCGTCGACGGTGTACAGGAACGGGTCGGCGCGCGACCAGTAGTGCGCGTCCGGCCATCCCTTGGCGAGCTTGACGACGGTGGTCGCGCCGGCGGCGACGTGCGCCGTCGCGCCGTCGAAGGCGAGCGCGACCGGCTTTTCGCCGTCCGCCGCGTCGTCGCCCTTGACCGGGCGCACGACGGCGTCGAGGTCCAGTTCGGCGTCCGCGTCGGTGTGGTTGACGATGGTGACGTTGACGGCGAGTTCGTCGTCGCTCGGATCGGCGTTCTTCTTGAGGTCCGGCATGATCTGGAGGTCGTCGATCCTGAGCTTCGGCTTGGTGACGATCTCGACGTCCTCGCCGATGCCGACGCGGCCGACGATGTTCTCGACGCCGAACGGGAAGAGCAGGCGGTCGGGGCCGCCTTCGGTGGCGAGCGCGTCGTCGGGCAGCGCCTTGACGCTCCACACTTCGATGCGGATCTCGTTCTCTCCGGCCTTGACGACGTCGTTGATGTCGAGGTCGTACGGCAGGAGGGTCATCAGGTAGCCCTTGGTGGTGACGGGACCGACCGACTTGCCGTTCACGTACACCTTGCCGAGCGTGGCGAGCGCGCCGACATGCAGGAACACGTCCTCGTCCTCGATGTCCTCGGGCAGGTCCACGGTCTTCACGTACACGCCGTGGCGCAGTCCCTGTTCCCATTCCTCGGGGTATCCGGTGGTGCGGCTGAGCGAATCCCACCAGGTAGGCACGATGATGTCGTGGCGTTCGTCGCCGCCGTCAGGGTAGAAGTCCCACACGCCATTGAGGTTGAGCCTCATTGCAATACCTTTCGCTTGTCCTCTTGCTCCGTGGCGAAACCGTCTTCGTCCGGATCACGAGGTCTACGATAGGGGGCCGTCGCGTTTGCCGGTTTTTGCCATCCGTTTGCCATACCACGTTTGCCGGCTTTTGCCATGACCATCGCCGCATCATCGCGCATAATCCGCGCCATTCCAATGCGCGACCGGACATCGCACGCATCGTCGATTGCCATCGTTTGCCAAAATCACGCACCGCCGCGGCCGGACGTCCGCCGCTGGCTACACTCGGTACCGACATCGGACATACGTGTGCGCGCACGGACGGCGCATGCACGGGAACAAGGAAGATCGGAGCAGTCACCATGTCTCGTTTCTCACGTCTTCGCAACGTCGCGACAACCGCCGCCTGCGCCGTCGCCGCGATCGGCATGATCGCCGCGACGGGCGGCTGCGGCGGGTCGACGGCGGCGGAAGGGACCGCCGACGATCCGGTCGAGATCACGCTGTGGACCTGGCAATCGACGATCGGCGACTTCGTGAAGGCGTTCGAGAAGACGCACCCCGGCATCAAGGTGAAGGTGACGAACGCGGGCGCGAACGAGGACGAATACATGCAGCTCACCAACGCGCTCAACGCGGGCCGCGGCATCCCGGACGTCGTCTACCTCGACTTCAACGCGGTCCACCAGTTCGCGATCTCCGACCAGCTGCGCTCGATGAACGACTTCGGATACTCGTCCATCCGCGGCGATTTCACCAAGGCCGCGCAACGCAATGTCACCGTGAACGGCGAACCGTACGGCCTGCCAATCTCGTCGGGCCCGATGGTGATGTTCTACAACAAGACCGTGTTCGACCAGGCCGGCGTCGCCAAGGCCCCGACCACGTGGGACGAATACCGCGAGGCCGCCGAGAAGATCAAGGACGCCACCGACGGCAAGGCGCATATCACCAACGACACCGGCGACGGCGGCTTCATCACGTCGATGCTCTGGCAGGCCGGCGCGAAGCCGTTCAGCGTGGACGGCACGACTATCGGCGTGGACATGACCGCGAAGCACGTCTCCCGGTTCACCGACCTGTGGCAGGGAATGCTCGACGACGATCTGATCGACGTCTCCACCTCGATGTGGACCGACGACTGGTGGCGCAGGCTCGATGACGGGTCGATCGCGACCGTCCTGACCGGCGCGTGGCTCGTCTCGTCGATGCAGAAGAACCTCACGCGCACCGCCGGGCAATGGCGGATGGCCCCGATGCCGCAGTACACGGCCGGCGCGCACGCGAACGGCGAGAACGGCGGCGGCGCGCTCGCCCTGCCGAAGGGCTCCGACGAGGCGAAGACCAAGGCCGCCTACACGTTCGCCGAATGGTTCGCGCACGGCGACGGCGTGGACGTGAACCTCGAGCAGGGCGGCATCCCGCCGCTCGAATCGGTGCTGGAGGACAAGCGCTGGCTGGCCGAGACCGACGATTTCTTCGGTGGGCAGAAGACGCATGAGACGATCGCCGAGGCCGCGCGCGACGTGACGACCGACTTCGACTACCTGCCGTACATGGCCTACGCGAACTCGATCGCCGTCGATTCGATCGGCCAGGCCTACCATGGCAAGACCACCCTTGCCAAGGCCCTCGTCACCTGGGGCGAATCCCTCAAGACCTACGGCCGTCAGGAAGGCTTCACCGTCAAATAACGGCCGGATAAGGGTCTACGCCCGCCGGCGCTCCCCCACCGAACGGCGCACGATGATCGAGGTATCCACGAGCGACACCTCCGGATCGGCCTCCTCCTCGCAGCGGATGCCGTATTCGGCGAGCTTCGCCATCACCTGCGTATCCGCCGGATTGCGGTAGGCAGCGGACCGCTGCCCGAGCAACCGGTTCACCGCCACCTGCCCGAGCTGCGCGCGCGGGATGCGGATCGTCGTGATCGGCGGCGTCACCACCGGCGCGATCAGCGTGTTGTCGAATCCGATGACGGACACGTCATCCGGCACGACGACGCCGTCGGCGGTCAGACGCAATACGATACCGGCCGCAATCAGATCGTTGTACGTGACGATGGCCGTGGCCGACCCGCCTTCCAACGCGAGCGCCGCCTGATACCCGCCTTCGACGGTCGCGTGGACCGGTCCGATGCGGTTGACCTTGAATCCCATGCGCTGCCCGATGTCGTGCAGGAACCGCCACCGCGACTGGTCCGCCCATGAGGCGGACGGCCCGGCCACATACGTGACGGCCGCATGATGGTATCGCTTGAACAGGCTCAGTGCCCGCACGACGCCGATGCGCGGGTCGGGGATCACACTGGCCACGCCTTCGACCGGACGGTTGAGCACGACCAGCGGCATGCGCCGGGCGTAGTCGCGGATGAAATCGGTGCGCGGCGCGTCGGAGGCGAGGATGACGCCGTCCACCTTCCCGACGAGATGGTCGAGCATCTGCATCGTGCGTTGCGCGGAATCACCGGTCTCGATGACGCTCACCGCGCTGTCCGACTCCATCGCCGCGATCTGCGCGCCCTTGAGGATCTGCGAGGAGACGCCGTCCGCCGTGTCCTTGACGATCATCGCGATCATGCCGCGATTGGACGGCGCAGAGGCGGTGCCGGGCGTCGCGACGTCGCCGCGCGCGGACGCCGGCGAGACGCCGGAACCGGCGCCCGCCGCGGCCCCCGCGTTCCCGGCGCGCGTGCGCGAGGTGGGTCTGCGCCGGTAGCCAAGCCGTTGCGCGACCTCGCGCACATGCTCGGCGGTCTGGAAGTTGATGCGATCGGGGTCGGAGAAGACGCGCGACACGGTCGAGATCGCGACGCCCGCCTCCGCCGCGACGTCGGCCAGCCGCACACGTTTGGTGGCCTTCGGTGCGACCGCCGATGAAGTCGCCGCGACCGCCGGCCCGTTCCCGCCGGCCGCGTCCTTGCTTTCGGTCGATCCGTGCGCCGCCATCGTTCCTCCCATCCGATTCCGTTTCATTGTACAGACCTCGCCCCAATGGCTTGCTTGCGGTCGGGAACCCGTGAAGCCGATCGGGGGTGGTCACGCGACGTACCGCGCGGCCCCCCCCGATCGGCTTCACGAACGACTCACGCCTGAGCGCGACGCTCGGCGAGGTCGGCCTTGATCTGCTTGAACTTCGCCTCGGTGATCGGGTAGAAGTACATGATCGCGGCGGAAATCACGAAGCCGATGAGCGGCACGAGGCCGGCGGCCAGACGCAGGTTCTCGGCGACGGACGGGTCCTGGGCGACGTTCATGCCGGACTTGTAGCCGGTGAAGGCGAGGATGGCCGGGCCAAGCCAGGAAGTCAGGGCGCCGAACATCTGGCGGAAGAAGCTCAGGCCGGCCATGGCGGCGCCGTCGGTGCGCTTGCCGGTCTTCCACTCGTAGTATTCGACGGTGTCGCCTTCCATACCCCACACGTAGTTGCCGCAGAACTGGGCGCCGATCGCGTTGAGCGCGAGGGCGACGAGGGACAGCCACACGTTGTTCACGAAGATGAACATCACGCCGCCGATCACACCGAGCGCGCAGCCGAGGTACCAGCCGCCCTTCTTGCCGAGGTGACGGGCGATGACCGGGCCGAACGGGGAGGCGACCACGCCGATGGAGGCGTTGATCAGGGTGACGAGCGTGGTGATGAGGGCGAGCGTGCCGGCGTCCACTCCGTTGGCGAGGACCTCCTTGGCGATGATCGGTCCGATGGAGCCGACGCAGGTGGCGATCAGGTAGAAGCCGGTGGCGAAGCACAGGATGAGCAGCGCCGGGTTCTGGACGATGGCCTTGATGGTGTCGATGAAGGAGCTCTTCGGCTGCTCGGGCACGTCGATCTGCTCGATGGTGGTCTTGTACAGGAACACGTAGATGAGCGCGCCGACGAGGCAGAAGATCGAGACGATCGGCAGCATCAGCTTGGCGAGTTCGGACTGGTCCTTGACGGTGTTGATGGCCGGGGCGAGGGTGAAGGTGACGATCAGGCCGAACAGGGCGCCGCCGACCATGCGGGCGGAGGAGAGGCGCTGACGCTCGTTCTGGTCCTGCGTCATCGCACCGAGGAGCGCGCCGTAGGGCACGCCGCCGAGGGCGCCGAACAGCTGGTAGAGCAGGTAAGTGACGATGGCCCACGTGATCTTCAGGGCCATGTCGATGTCGGTCGGGATCGTGTACATGAGGCAGACCGCGACCATCATCGGAACGCCGAAGTAGACGACCAGACGACGGAACTTGCCGTTCTTGTTGGCCTTGACGCGGTCGGCGTAGTTGCCGGCGAGCAGGTAGACGACCGCTTGGAAGAAGCGGGCGAACAGGAAGATGTTGGCGACGATCAGCGGGTTGATGCCGATGTAGACGTAGTAGGTGGCCAGGAACATCGACATCATGCGCCAGCCGATGTTGTTGGCGAAATCGCCCGAGCCGTAGCCGACGATGTTGAGCCAGGTCAGTTTCTTCGGCGTCTTCTTCGCCGGCTGCGCTGTTGCAGTGCTCATCGAGAACTCCTTAGTTCCTTCTCATGGGTTCCATGTCCGGCTCGGTTGGGACGGCGCCGATTCTTCGCTTCATCGATTCTTCGGCTCCGCCGCCGTTCCGGACGACGAGTCACAACCTAATCCCGCACGCCGTTTGCCGTTTTTGCCAACCTTGTTCTTGCCACGATTTGCCGCTTTTTGCCATCAGCCGGGCCGTGCGCTCTCACAAAGACACAACGCAAAAAGAAACCCGGCGGGGAGAAACCGCCGGGTGAGAGAGAAGAGAGAAGAAGGGTTCAGTTATGGGGTTCGGGAAGAACCTCGCCAGTGATATTCACTTCGGGAAGGACTCCCAACCGCTGACATGTTTTAGTAAACCGTCCCTCCCTTGGAGGAACGATGCGCGTTCCTGAGAAACCTCTGAGCACTATGTGACGGTTTTGTAACCGCTTAGCATCGGCCCGGCACGCAGACGCGTGGCCCCCTCTGACGAGGGGACCACGCAAAACGGGGCTACTCGGCCTTTTCTTCGGCGGCGAGCTTGGCCTTTTCGGCGGCGAGGCGCTCGGCCTCGGCGGCGCGACGGGCGGCGAGCGCCTCGTCGAAGCGGGCGAGCTCCTCCTCGACGGCCTCCTTCGGGATCTTCGCGAAGATCGGCGTCGGCTTGGCGACGGGCGCGCCCACCTCGATCGGCTCGCTCTCCCACGGGTGCACGGTCTCGCCGAGCTTGTAGTCGCCGGTGATGATCGGGTACTTGAAGCCCGGCTTGTCGAGGTCCTCGACCTCTTCAAGGCGCGGCAGCGGCGAGAACACGCCCTTGCCGCCCAGGGCCTCCCACACCTTCTGCGAGGCGTGCGGCAGGAACGGGGCGAGCAGGTGGTTCGCGTCGGAAACGGCCTGCGCGGCCACGTGCAGCACGGTGCCCAGTCGCTTCTCGTCGTCCTTGATCTTCCACGGCTCGGTCGCGGAGATGTACTTGTTGATGTCGCCGACCACGCGCATCGCCTCGATGAGGCCCGCCTTCTGGTGGTGGTTCTCGATGAAGCCGCCGACCGTGGCGAACGCGCCGCGCGTCTCGTCGAGCAGGGCGCGGTCCTCGTCGGTCATCGAATCCTCGTCGAGCGCCGGGATCTCGCCGAAGTTCTTGGCGATGAGGTTGGCGACGCGGTTGACCAGGTTGCCCCACGAGGAGGCGAGCTCCTCGTTGTTGTGGCGCACGAACTCGGCCCACGTGAAGTCGGAGTCGGAGCTTTCCGGGCCGGCGATCGAGATGTAGTAGCGCACCGCGTCCACCGGGTAGCGGGAGAGGATGTCCTTGACGTAGATGACGATGCCGCGCGAGGAGGAGAACTTCTTGCCTTCCATCGTCATGAACTCGGAGGCGACGACCTGCTCGGGCATGTTCAGCGGGCCGAGCTTGCCGGTCTCGCCGCCCTTGGAGCCCTGGCCGTTGTAGGCGAGCATCTCGGAGGGCCAGATCTGGGAGTGGAACGTGATGTTGTCCTTGCCCATGAAGTAGTAGGCCGGGCAGGACGGGTCGTTCCACCACTGGCGCCACAGCTCCGGGTCGCCCTGACGGCGCGCCCACTCGATCGAGGCGGACAGGTAGCCGATCACCGCGTCGAACCACACGTACAGCTTCTTGTTCGGGTTGTCGATCCAGCCCTTCACCGGAACCGGGATGCCCCAGTCGATGTCGCGGGTGATGGCGCGCGGCTTGACCTCCTTGAACAGGCCCTTGGAGAAGTTGATGACGTTGGTGCGCCATCCTTCACGCGTGTTCAGCCAGGCGAGGTTCGCCTCGGCGAGCGCCGGCAGGTCGAGGAAGTAGTGTTCGGTCTCCTCGAAGCGCGGCGTCTCGCCGTTGATCTTGGAGACGGGGTTGATGAGCTCGTCCGGATCGAGCTCGTTGCCGCAGGCGTCGCACTGGTCGCCGCGCGCGCCCTCGGCATGGCAGATCGGGCACTCGCCCTCGATGTAACGGTCCGGCAGGGTGCGGCCGGTGGACGGGGAGATCGCCACCTGCTGCGTGCCCTTGTAGATGTAGCCGTTCTTCAGGCACTGCGTGAACATCTCCTGCACCACGTGCTCGTGGTTGCCGGTGGTGGTACGCGTGAACAGGTCGTAGCTCAGACCCAGGTCGCACAGATCCTTGGCGATCACGCGGTTGTAGCGGTTCGCGAGCTCCTGCGCGGTCAGGCCCTCCTTCTCCGCCTCGACGAGGATCGGGGTGCCGTGCTCGTCCGTGCCGGAGACCATCAGCACGTCGTTGCCCTTCATGCGTTCGTAGCGGGCGTACACGTCGGAGGGGACGCCGAAACCGGCCACGTGACCGATATGGCGGGGGCCGTTCGCATACGGCCATGCAACATTCACCAGAATATGACTCATAAGACCGAATTATCCGGCGCGCCGGGGACACGCCGGGATGTGGATAACCGTTCGCCCATCCACCGGATCATCCACCTCGCGCGGGTACGGTCGCGCACGATTGGCGCGCACGCCGCGCACGCCCTACCGTATGGTCATGGAACCTTCAACGACGACCACACCGCCATCATCCGCATCCCCGCCGCCCGCGCTGCGCACCACCCCGCTCGTGCCGGCGATCCTGCGCGAACGCGACCTGCCCGGGCCGATGAGCCTCAGCCGGCTCGCCACCGACGGCACGATCACCACGCTGGACGACCTGGAGAGCGGCTACTGGTCGGAGCACGCGGCCACCCTCTACGGCCGCGCCTCGATCGTGCACCGGCTCATCCCGCATTCCACGGTGGCGTGCGCGCTCACCGCCATGTGGGTGTGGATGGGCGGCGACTTCCCGCGCACGCTCGACGTGCTGTCGCGGTCGCATTTCCGCATGCGGCATTTCGGGCACCGGATCCGCGCGTTCACGCGCAAGGTCATGCCGAACCATCTCGTCACGATCGGCAATCTGCGCGTCACCGATCCGACGCGCACCGCCTGCGACGTCGCGTCATTGCTCGTCACCTCCACGCATCCGAACGAATACGCGGACAAGGTCGTCGACTTCATGGACGCCTACGATTTCACTCCCGACGACTGCATCACGATCCTCGACGAGAATCCGTGCATGTCCACCACGCCGCGCGCACGCGCGTTCTTCACCGGCGTGCGTCATTCGTACGATCATCGCCGCGTCAAGGTCGCGCCATGAACCGCGCGCGACCGTCGCGGCGACTGCGCTCGCTCGACCGCGCCGACCGGCTCAGACGCCTGGCGCGGGCGGCGGCCGACGCCGCCCACGCGACGGCGCTGGAACCGCCCGAACCGCCACTCGTGCTCACGCCGATGGTGGCCGCCGACCCGGCGACGGACATGGACGTGCTGTGGCATATCGCGCGCACCGCGCCGGAACTGCGCCGATGGCTGGTCGCGAATCCGAAAGCGGACGCGGCGCTGCTCGAATACGTCTCGCAGGCCGGCGGGCCGGGCGTCAAACGCGCGCTCACCGTCCTGCTGGAATCGCTGGATGAGCTGGAGGCGCGGAACGTTACTGCTTGATGGCGAGGACGGCCTGGTAGACCTGCTTGCGGTTGGCGAGCGTGCCGTCGGGCAGCGGATGTTCGCCGACGACCTGCGTGATCGCCTCCTTGATGCGCAGGCCGTCCTCGAGCGCGCGGTCGATGGCGAGCACGGCCAAATCCTCGACGGACAGCGTACTCGGCGCGACGGCGGCCGCCTCCTCGTCGGAGGCGCCGGCGACGACGAGCACCATCTCGCCGCGCGGCGGATCGTCGTGCACGCTGTCGCGGATTTCGGCGATCGTGCCGCGGCGGATCTGCTCGTAGTCCTTGGTGAGCTCACGGCACAGGGCCATGCGGCGGTCCGGGCCGAACGCATCGAGCAGATCGTCCATCGAATCGTCGATGCGGTGCAGCGTCTCATAGAACACGATCGTGCGGCGTTCGCCCTGCAGCATGCGCAGATGCTGCACGCGTTCGGAATGTTTGCGCGGCAGGAAGCCCTCGTAGCAGAAGCGGTCGGTGGGCAGGCCGGACAGGGCGAGCGCGTCGAGCACGGCGGACGGACCGGGCGCGCAGGTGACCGGCAGGCCGCGTTCGATGGCGCGGCGCACGATCGCCAGGCCCGGGTCGTTGATCGTGGGCATGCCCGCGTCGGAGACGACGAGCACGGTCGCGCCGGTCTCCACGTTGTCGAGCAGGCCGTCGGCCTTGTCGCGCTCGTTGTGGTCATGGTAGGCGACGACGCGGCCGTTCACGTGCACGCCGAGACGGTTCGCGAGATCGTAGAGGCGGCGCGTGTCCTCGGCGGCGACGATGTCGGCGTGCTCGAGCAGCGCGCGCAGGCGTGCGGACGCGTCGCCGACGTTGCCGATCGGGGTGGCGGCGAGCACCACGGTGCCGGCCGGGATGGTGACGGCGACGGCACCCGCGTCCGCCGCGCCCGTGCCTGCGCTCTCGGTCGATTCGTTCACGTTCACATCCGCTGCATTGGTCATGCCTCCAGTATCCCCCACCCCCTCGGACGCATGCTCCGCCCAATGCCACCGCCCTGAGTAATGTGCATCACGGAACCGAAACACGCCGGAAGAGCGAAGAACAGAAAGAGAGCCGTCGAAAGTGCGAACGATATGGTGCGTGTTCACCCGCGACCTGACGCGCATCCTGCGCAACCCGGTCGCCGTGGTGGTCACCTTGGGCGTGGCGATCATCCCATCGCTGTACGCATGGTTCAACATCCTCGCGAACTGGGACCCATACTCCGCCACCGGCAACATCCAGGTCGCAATCGTGAACAACGACAAAGGCACCAGCTCGCCGCTCGTCGGCGAACTGAACGCGGGCAGGCAGGTCGTCACGCAGCTCAAACGCAACCACCAGCTCGGCTGGCGGTTCGTCGACGAGACGGACGCGTTCAACGGCATGCAGACGGGCGACTACTACGCGGCCATCGTCCTGCCGAAGGACTTCAGCGCGAAGCTCGTCGGCGCGCTCGCTAATCCGAAGCAGCGTCCGAAGATCACGTACTACGTGAACGAGAAGAAGAACGCGATCGCGCCGAAGATCACCGATTCGGGCGCGACCACGATCGACGAGCAGATTAATCAGACGTTCGTCACGACCGTCGGCAACACCGTCGCGAAGGCCGTGACCGACGCGGGGCGCGACCTGAGCGACGCGACGGGCTCGACGCAGCGCGACGTGATCGCGACGCTCGACACCGTGGCCGGCGACATCCGCGACGTGAACGCGGCGCTCGACGACATCGCGACCACGCTCGACCAGTCGGACGGCACGATCGCGAGCGCGAACGACACGCTCGCCTCGCTCCAGCAGTCGATCGCCGCCGCGCAACGCACGTCCTCGCAGTCGGGCACGCTGCTCGCGCAGGCGCAGACCTCCTCGCAGCAGCTCTCCACGACGATGGTCGGCGCGCTCGACCAAGGGTCGGCCGGGCTGAGCGGCATCGGCGTGAAGGTGAACACGGCGGCCGGCGACGCGACCGGCACGCTCAACAGCACGCAGGAGGCCGTCAACCAGATCCACACCTCGGTCTCCGCCTCGCTCGACCAGGCGTCGGCCGCCGTCGACGCGCTCAAGAAGACGCTGCGCGACCACGGCATCGACGAGAACACCAGCGATCCGGACGGGCAGCGCATCTGGCAGCAGGTGAACGCGCTGGGCGACGCGGTCGCCAAGCAACAGCAGCAGGCCGACGACTTCCAGAAGGACGCGACCGCGTTCATCGACGGCGGCAAGAAGGCGGCCGGCTCCCTGTCCGATACGACCGGCAAGGCCGTGGGCGACGGCATCACCGGACTGTCCAACGCGCGCGGCACGCTCACCGGCACGGTCATGCCGAACCTCAACACATCGCTGAACTCATTCGGCGCGCTCAACGGCACGATGTCGGGCACGCTCGTCTCGCTCGCCGACACGGCCACGCAGACCCAGGGCCTGCTCGACCAGCTGTCCGGCACGCTCACGCAGACCAAGCAGACCGTGACGAGCACGCACGATTCGCTCGACCAGCTCATCGGCGACGTGACCGGCGTCCGCACCGACGTGGCGGCGCTCGACAGCTCCGCCGCGTACACGGCCGTGAAGGACGCGCTGCATCTGGACGACAAGGAGTTCGGCAAGTTCATGGGATCGCCGGTCACGCTCAACACGCGCACCGTGTATCCGATGGACAACTACGGCTCGTCGGTCACGCCGTTCTACACGAACCTCGCCCTGTGGGTGGGCGGCTTCGTGCTCATCGCGATCTACAAGCTGGAGGTGGACCGCGAGTCGCGCGAGTCCGGAGAAGCGGCGGGAGAAGCGACCGGCGCGGCGGCCGGTGCCGCGGCCGAGGAGCTGCGCGGCATGACTTCCACGCAGGCGTATCTGGGCCGGTGGCTGCTGCTCGTCGCGATCGGATTCCTGCAGGCGCTGATCGTGACCGTCGGCAATCTGGTGATCGGCATCCAATGCGCGCATCCGCTGCTGTTCGTCCTCGCCGGCGTCTGGTGTTCGTTCGTGTACGTGAACATCATCTACGCGTTGGCGGTCGCGTTCCGTCACATCGGCAAGGCGGTGGCGGTGATCCTCGTCATCGTGCAGATCCCGGGCGCGTCCGGCCTGTACCCGATCGAGCTGATGCCGAACTTCTTCCGCGAACTGCACCCTTGGCTGCCGTTCACCTACGGCATCAACGCGATGCGCGGCCCGATCGGCGGCATGTACGCGAACCACTACTGGCTCGACATGCTGCACCTCTTCTACTACGTGCCGGCGGCGCTGTTCGTCGGACTCGTCGTGCGCCGGTACGCGATGAACCTCAACGCGCTGTTCGACCGTCGTCTCGGCGACACCGACCTGATGATCACCGAACATGATTCGATGGTCAACGAGCGGGTGAGCCTCTCCTCCGCGTTCCGCGTCGCCTCCGACTCCTCGCAGGGCATGCGCGAGCTGATCGAGCGCCGCGCGCACCGCTTCTTCGACCGCTACCCGCGGATGATCGTCGCCGGCCTCGTGCTGCTCACCGTGCTGCCGATCGCGTTCCTCATGCTGCTGTTCTTCACGCAGGCGAAGATCGCGATGCTGTCGGCGTGGATCCTGTCGATCATCGTCATCGACGTGTATCTCATCGTCGTCGAATACACGCGCGAAAGCTACGCGCAGCAGGTGGGCGTCGGCGCAATGACGTCCGAACAGTTCCGCGACGTGATGCTCGACGGCTACATGTGGCGGCGCAAGCGCGCGGCACGCGGCGCAGGCGCGGCCGCGACCGACGCAACCGACGCAACCGACTCCGACTCCGCGAAGGGAGACGAACGATGAGGAACATCTGGCGCATCTTCGCACGCGACGTGCGGCAGGCCACGCGCAACGTGATCGCGATCATCGTGGCGGTGGGCCTCGTCATCGTGCCCGCGCTGTACGCGTGGTACAACATCGCGGCGAGCTGGGACCCGTACGGCAACACGAAGGCGCTCAAGGTCGCCGTCGCGAACACCGACAAGGGCTACAAGTCCGATCTGATGCCGGTGCGCATCAACGTGGGCGAGACGGTGACGAGCGCACTCAGGGCCAACCACCAGCTCGACTGGCAGTTCGTCGACAAGGACAAGGCCATCGACGGCGTGTACTCCGGCGAATACTATGCGGCGCTCGTCATCCCGAAATCGTTCAGCGCCGACATGATGACGCTGTTCTCGCCGACCATCCGTCACGCGCGGCTCGACTACTACCTCAACGCGAAGATCAACCCGATCGCGCCGCACATCACCGATCAGGGCGCGGGCACGGTCGCCACGACCATCGACCAGACCTTCGCGAAGACCCTCGGACAGGTGGCGCTGGGACTCGCCTCCAACGTCGCCGGCTACGCGGACAGCCCGCAGATGCAGCAGTACGTGGAGAACGCGACCGGGCACATCACCACGATGTCCGCGCGGCTGAAGACCGCATCCGCGCAGGCGAACTCCTACGCGCAGCTGCTCGCCGCCGCCGACGGCATCATCGACTCGACGGACCGGATGCTCGGCTCCGCCGGCACGCAGGGCGACGCCGCGAAACAGGCGCTCGAACAGGGTTCGCAGGGCGCGCAGTCGCTCGTCAAGGCGATGAACGGCGCGTCGGGCGGCGTCGCCGACGCGCTGAAGCAGGCCGGCGGCGCCTATGACTCCATCAGCGAACAGATCGACAAGGCGTTCGACGACGAGGACACGCAGAACGGCAAGGTCGCGGACACGCTCACCAAACTGCAGCAGCAGGTGAGCGCGCAGGCCGCGGCGTACGGCGATTACGCGACCGCGCTGCGCGCCATGGCCGACACGGCCGGCGCAAGCGGCGACGCCGACGGCAAGGCGCTGCAGGACGCGCTCAACGCGGCGGCCGATCAGGCGGTGGACACGCAGAACGCGCTCAACGCCGCCGCCGGCACGCTCGGCGAGGCGGCGAAGCAGGCGTCCGACGGCAAGGCCGGACTCGACGCGACGCGACGCGATCTGCAGGCGCAGATCGCGGCCGCGCGCAAGTCCGTCACCGACGCGGCCGACACGTACCGGTCCACGCTGAAGCCGCAGATCGACGCGCTCACTTCGTCGATGGACGACATGGTCTCGCAGGCCAGCGGCGTGGTCGACGGCCTCGCCGCGACCACGGCCAGCGTGCGTGGCCTGTCCGGCGGCATCTCGAACAGTCTGGCGGACGTGCGCACCGCGTTGGGCGACGTCGCCTCGACGCTCGACAAGGCGGCGGCGAAGCTCGACGATCTGAACGCGAAGTTCGCGAGCGCGGTGAGCGGGGGCGGCAGCGATTCCGGTTCCGGCGATTCCGGTTCCGGCGCCAAGGCGGACCTGTCCGCGGTCGCGTCCTCCGATCCGGACACGATCGCCACGATCCTCTCCGCGCCGGTCTCCCTCGACCGCGAGGCCATCTACCCGATCGCGAACTACGGGTCCGCGATGGCGCCGTTCTACACGATCCTCGCGATTTGGGTGGGCGCGATCATCCTCGTCGCGATGCTCAAGGTGGCAATCTCCGACCATGAGAAGGCGAAGATCCTGGGACTCGGCAACGTGCTGCCGCTCGGCGAGGACGTGGGTCTGCGCGACGCGGTGATCATCGGGCGCACGGCCGGCCCGGGCGCGATGCTCGACGTGCTGCGCAAGCCGCATTCGGAATCGCCCGGCAACGCGCGACGGTTCGGATTGCGCATGCATCAGGAGTATTTCGGGCGCTACATGCTGTTCGGCGTGCTCGCGCTCATGCAGGGCACGCTCGTCTGCCTGGGCGACCTGCTGTATCTGGGCGTGCAGTGCGAGCATCCAATCCGGTTCATGATGGTCGGATGGCTGGCGGCGATCGTGTTCTCGAACATCGTGTACACGCTGACCGTCTCGTTCGGCGACATCGGCAAGGCGATCGCCGTGGTGCTGCTCGTCATGCAGGTGGCCGGCTCGGGCGGCACGTTCCCCATCGAGACGCTGCCGCCGTTCTTCCAGGTGGTCTCGCACTGGCTGCTGTTCCCGTACGCGGTGGACGCGATGCACTCGGCCATGGCCGGCGCCTACGGCATGGAGTACTGGGTGGCGATGGGCAAGCTCGCGCTGTTCCTCGTGCCCTCGCTCGTGCTCGGCCTGGTGCTGCGCAAGCCCGTGATCCGCCTCAACGACTGGGTCATCCGCAACCTCGAAAGCACGAAGGTGATGTAGCGGGCCGCAAACGGGCCAAGACCGAAGCGGGCCAAACGGGCCAAACGGATCAAACAGCTCAAACGGCGGGAGGCCGGTGCCATGACGGCATCGGCCTCCTCTTTTCCCCGCGAAACCGCTACTTGAGCGCTTGAGCACTACTCGAGCACTACTTCAGCGCCTTGCCGGCGGAGCCGAGCTCCTGGCAGGCCTCGACGACGCGCGCGGCCATCGAGGTCTCCGCCTCGCGGCCCCACGAACGCGGATCGTAGAACTTCTTATTACCGACCTCGCCGTCGATCTTGAGCACCGCATCATAGTGCTCGAACATGTGGCCGGCCACCGCGCGCGTGAACGCGTACTGGGTGTCGGTGTCGACGTTCATCTTGACGACGCCGTGGCTGACCGCCTCGGCGATCTCCTCCGGGCGGGAGCCGGAGCCGCCGTGGAACACGAGCGCGAACGGCTTGCCGGCCGGGAAGTCGACCGCGCCGGCGGCGGAGGCCACGCGGCCGTCGACCACGGCGGTGGCGACCTCGCGCTGGATGTCGCCGAGCAGGTCCGGGCGCAGCTTCACGAAGCCCGGCTTGTACGCGCCATGCACGTTGCCGAACGTGAACGCGGCCATGTAGCGGCCGCGCTCGCCGAGGCCCAGTCGCTGCGCGACCTTCACGCCGTCGGCCGGCGTCGAGTACAGCTTGTCGTTGATCTCGTGGCTGTGGCCGTCCTCCTCGCCGCCGACCGCGCCGATCTCGATCTCGAGCACGGTGTGCGCCTTGACGGACTTGTCGAGCAGTTCCTCGGCGATGTCGAGGTTCTCGTCGAGCGGCACGGTGGAGCCGTCCCACATGTGCGACTGGAAGGTCGGCTCCTTGCCGTGCGCGACCTCGTCGGCCTCGTGCGCGAGCAGCGGGCGCACCCACTCGTCGAGGTACTGCTTGGCGCAGTGGTCGGTGTGGAGCGCGACGGTGATGTTCGGGTACTTCTTCGCGACCTCGTGCGCGAACGCGGCGAACGCCAGCGAACCGGTGACGCGATCGTTCACGCTCTGGCCGGAGAAGTAGGCGGAGCCGCCGACGGACACCTGGATGATGCCGTCGGATTCGGCTTCGGCGAAGCCCTGCAGAGCGGCGTTCAGGGTCTGCGTGCTCGTCACGTTGATGGCGGGGTACGCGTATCCGCCGCGACGTGCGGCGTCGAGCATTTCAGCATAACGTTCGGGAGTTGCGATAGTCATACGGCCATTATCGCGCCGCCGCCCGGAACACGCACGCCGGGTGATCATTCCCCGCTGTGAATTCCCGCACAAGTCATGCCCCCGTCGCCTCACGTCCACATGCCCCGCACAAGTGCCCCCTTAGGGGGAGCTGGCTGGTATTCAATCGGTGGCACTGGGAGTCGGTGCATGCGCCCCCTTCAGGGGGAGCTGGCGGCCGAAGGCCGACTGAGGGGGTCTCCCGCGCCCCAATCCGCGAGATAATAGGGAACCATGACCGATACCACTACCCAACCCACACCCGAAACCGCAACCTCCGCCCTCACCCCCGCCGCGCTCGACGCCTACTCCGCCGACTTCAACGCCTCCCGCACGAACCGCGTGGCCGCGACCGCCGCGACCAGCGCCGGCGTGCTCAAGGCCGCGACCGACTACCGCGGCCTGCGCGCGCTGCCCCGCGACGATTTCTCGATCGAGCTCAAGCAGGGCTCGATCACCGCGCAGGAGCATTCCGGCCGTTGCTGGATGTTCGCGAGCCTCAACACGCTCCGCCACGATGTGATCCGCCGCTGGAACCTCGACGATTTCGAGTTCTCGGAGACCTACCTGTTCTTCTACGACAAGATCGAGAAGTCGAACTTCTATCTGGATCAGGTGCTGGCCACGCTCGACGAGCCGACCGATTCGCGCCTGTTCCAGGCGATCAACGACTATCCGGCGGACGACGGCGGCTGGTGGCAGATGTTCGCCTCGCTCGCCGCGAAGTATGGTCTGGTGCCGAAGTCCGCGTACCCGGAGACCGCGAATTCCCGCGATTCGGACGCGTTCACGCAATATCTCAACGCGAAGTTGCGTGAGTTCGCGCTCGAGCTGCGCACACGTCACGCGGCGGGCGAGTCCGCCGCCGCGTTGCGTGCGCGCGTGCGCGAGCAGATGGACGACGTGTACCGTATCGTCGCCGTCGCGCTCGGCGAGCCGCCGAAGACGTTCGATTGGACGGCGCGTCAGAAGGATGACGACGATGATGCGGACGATGCGAAGAAGGATTCCGGCGACGCCGCGACGAAGTCCGATGGCAAGAAGCCCGATGACGGGTTCGTGAAGGGCAGACTGATCAGCGAGCACGGCATCACGCCGCTCGACTTCTACGCGAAGTACGTCAAGCAGGATCTCGACGATTACGTGGGCGTGGTGAACGCGCCGATGGCGCGCACGCCGTTCGGCCGCCTGTACCGTCTCGCGCACACGGGCAACGTGGTCGGCGGGCACCCGATCGAGTTCGCGAACGTGGAGATGAGCGTGTTCAAGAAGGCGATCATCGACCAGTTGAAGAGCGGGCGTCCGGTGTGGTTCGCGTGCGACTGCGAGCAGTTCTCGCTGCGCGGCGAGGGCGTGTTCAGCCGCGACGTGGTGCGTGTGGAGGACCTGTTCGGCATCGAGTACACGATGGGCAAGGGCGATCGTCTCGAGTACGGCGTGAGCCCGTCGAACCACGCGATGACCCTGCTCGGCGTGAACCTCGACGCGGACGGCAAGCCGAACCGCTGGAAGATCGAGAACAGCTGGGGCAAGGACGCGGGCCGCGACGGCTACTTCGTCGCATCCGACGCCTGGTTCGACGAATACGTGAACGAGGCCACGATCCACACGAGCGTGCTCGACGAGCCCACGCGCCGGATCTTCACGACCGAGCCGGTCCCCGTGCAGCCCTGGGAGCCAATCTCCCGCGCCACCCGCTGCGCATAACCCCCGCTGCGCATCAACAACCCCACCTCTCCCCAACCAACATTCCCATGGTGCGGCAAACTTCCCATGGTGCGGTGCTCAAAAACCGCATGATTCCGGGGTTGTGGAGGAAATGTGTTACCGCACCATGGGTGCAGTGGGGCATGCAAACGGGGCGTAACGCAACGGGCCGGCGGGATTCCGCCGGCCCGTGACTGGAGCGGATGACGGGAGTCGAACCCGCCTTTAAAGCTTGGGAAGCTTTCGTTCTACCGATGAACTACATCCGCAAGGGTGCGTCTTTTGGACGCGAGCCACCAGTGTAAACGCGCCGCCCGACGTGATACCCCGCCGTCTCACTACTCGGGCGGCCGGCGCACCGGCCATCCCACCGGTTCTCACGCCAATCACCGCACCGGTCCTCGCATCGCCCGCCGTCGCCGCCGAACGTTCACGCGCCGATGAACCGCAGCGGGTCGTCGATGAACCGGCGCAGGCCGCGTTCGGCCGCGCCGTATAGCGAGGGGTGTTCCGCGACGGGCGGCGTGGCGACGCGCACCGTCATGCCGCCCGGTCCGACGACCTCCCCGCGCAGGCGGTTTTCGAGCACGATGGTGAGTTCGTCGCCGAAGTGCGTCCAGAGGCCGCCGAGCAGCACGGTGTCCACGTCGATAAGGTTGACGGCGGAGGCGATGGCGGAGACGAGCGCGTCGACGGCTTGGTCGATCACCGCGGTGATCCGCGGGTCGCCGGAACGCCAGCCGTCGAGGAGCCGTCTGACGGCATCCGATTGGGTGGCGAGACCGCCGTCAGCGAGTCCGGCGGCTTCGACCATCGCGCGGCGGCCCGCGTACATTTCGAGGCAGCCGCGGCGGCCGCACGTGCAGCGCGGCCCGTCCATCGCGACGGACAGGTGGCCGATTTCGCCGGAGAATCCGTGCGAGCCGCGGACCACTTCGCCGTCGCGCACGATGGCGCCGCCGATGCCGACGTCGGTGGAGACGTAGATGAAGGAGTCGCGTCGGTCGACGACGTTCAGGAAGTCGGCGCGTTCTGTGGCGTAGCCCGGGATCTGCGCGATGGCGGCCATCTTCGCCTCGTTGCCGGGGATGGCGTCGAGGCGGCGCACCACGTCGAAGCGCGTGAGGTCGAGGTCGGTCCAGCCGAGGTTGCGGGCGACCGTCAGCCGGTTGCCGGTGATGACGCCGGGCAGGGCGAGGCTGGTGCCGGCCACCGTGCAGCCGCGGCGGGCGAGCTGTTGTTCCAGCGATGCCGTCATGGTGTCGAGTTTCGTGAACACGTCCTGCGGGTCGCAGTCGGTCATGTCGTCGTTCACCCATTCGCGGCCGAGCGTGTCACCGTTGATGTCGAGTGCGAGGCAGCCGTAGCCGTCAGTGTTGACCTGTAGGCCGATGCCGGCGATGCGGCCGCCGTGGATGCGCAGCGGTGTGCTGGGACGTCCGTAGGATGCGGCGGCGACCGGCTCCCCTTCCACGACCACGCCGGAGTCGAGCAGCATCGAGACGAGCAGCGACATGGTCGCCTTGGTGAGTCCGGTCTCTTTGGCGAGGTCGGCGCGGCTCAGCGGGTCGCTCGCGCACAGCATCGCGTCGAGCGTCACGGACAGGTTGTGGTTGCGCAGATCGTCCTGATTGATCTTCCTCAAAGCGGCCATGGTACCTGTCCCTTCATGCTGTCGTCTTCGTCTTCTCTGTTGTTTGTCTTGGGCTTCGGGCCGTGTGGCGACGTAGACTTTCATAGTAGACGCCGCGCGACGCGTGCCGGCCGGCCGTCGCATGTCGTATGGCGTACGACGCGACCTCACTTGCATCTTCATGCCGGAATACAGTATAGTTTAATCGTCTAACTTATTAGGTGCGGCGCGTCGAAAGTCTTGCGCGCGGCCCTCATCGAGGAGGAAACATGACTCGTACATTGGTCGCAGGAGTCGATACATCAACCCAATCAACTAAAGTCCGCATCACGGACGCCACCACGGGCGAACAGGTGCGTTTCGGCCAGGCCAAGCACCCGGACGGCACGTCGGTCAATCCCGAATACTGGTGGGAGGCGTTCCGGTCCGCCGCCGAACAGGCCGGCGGACTCGACGACGTGGCCGCGCTGGCCGTCGGCGGGCAGCAGCACGGCATGGTGATCCTGGACAGGCAGGGCAATGTGATCCGCGACGCGATGCTGTGGAACGACACCAGCTCGGCGCCGCAGGCCGCCGCGCTCATCGAGAAGCTCGGCGAGGCCACCCCGGCCGCGGACGGCGAGCCGGAGGACGTCGTCGCGCGCGGCAAGCAGCGCTGGGTCAAGGCCGTCGGCTCCTCGCCGGTCGCCTCCTACACACTCACCAAGGTCGCATGGGTGGCCGAGAACGAACCGGAGAACGCGAAGCGGATTGCCGCGATCTGCCTGCCGCACGACTGGCTGAGCTGGCGCATCGCCGGCTACGGCCCTGTCGCGGAAGGCGAGGACGCGCACCTCGACAAGCTGTTCACCGACCGTTCCGACGCGTCCGGCACCATCTACTACGACGCCGCGCACGGCGAGTACCGCCGCGACCTCATCGCGATGGTGCTGGCCGCCGCCGAAGGCGAGGAGGCCGCCAAGGCGCACGCCGCATCCATCATCCTGCCCACCGTGCTCGGCCCGCGCGAGACGGCCGCCGTGAACGCTTCCCCCGCCATCGCCGGCAAGAACGTCGACGGCGGCTGCATCCTCGCCCCCGGCGGCGGCGACAACGCAATGGCCGCGCTCGGCCTCGGTATGGGCGTAGGCGACGTGTCGATCTCGCTCGGCACGTCCGGCGTGGCCGCGGCCATCGCCGAGAACCCGGTGTACGACCTGACCGGCGCGGTCTCGGGCTTTGCGGACTGCACCGGCCACTACCTGCCGCTCGCCTGCACAATCAACGGCTCACGCATCATCGATGCCGGCCGCGCGGCCCTCGGTATCGACTACGACGAACTGGCCGAGCTGGCCTTCCGATCCGAGCCGGGTGCCGGCGGCATCACGCTCGTGCCGTACTTCGACGGCGAGCGCACGCCGAACCGCCCCGACGCCACCGCGTCGCTCACCGGTCTGACCCTGCACAACACCACGAAGGAGAATCTTGCGCGCGCGTTCGTCGAGGGTCTACTGTGCTCACAGCGCGACTGCCTGGAGCTGATCCGTTCGCTGGGCGCGCGGATCGACCGCATCCTGCTGATCGGCGGCGGCGCGAAGTCGGTGGCGATCCGCACACTGGCCCCATCGATCCTCGGCATGGACGTGACGCGCCCGGCCACCGACGAGTACGTGGCGATCGGCGCGGCGCGTCAGGCCGCGTGGGTGCTGTCCGGTGAGGCCGAGCCGCCGGAGTGGCCGCTCACCATCGACGGCGTGGAGACCGGAGAGCCGACCGAGGCCGTATACGAGGCCTACGTGAAGGCCCGCGGCTGAAGAAGGAGCCGCCGCCCCGCCGGCGAGGGGCTGTCGCATCACGATGGACCTCCCACCGGATACCGATGTTCACGCCCCCGCCGGCGGGGGCTGTCGGCGAAGCCGACTGGGGGTGGTCGCGGTTCGGCGCCGAACCACCCTCAGACCGCCTACGGCGGCCAGCTCCCGCCAGCGGGAGCAGGAACTTGCCTTCATGTGGTTCCTGTTCGGTGGCAATCACCGCCGGCATCAGCCGCCATCGCATATGGCAAACCCCCGGAATGAAGCCGTTCTTCATTCCGGGGGTTTGCCATATATCGCCTCCAGTTACCCAATGGGGCGATTGCGATCCGAATAAAGCCCCGTCGCCGGCCGTCCCGCCTCAACCTCGCCTGAGGCTACCCGAAAGCCCACCGGGCTTTCGGCTCACGCTTCGGCCAGTGCGTCGATGATGTAGTTGTTGATGGTGGCCTTGACCTGCTCGAGGTGGTCGGACTTGGTGGCGGCGCGCAGCTCGGCCTGGGTCTTGTCGAGGCTGTACTCCTCGAGGGAGGCGAGCGTGACGTTGCCGTCCTCGATGTCCTTGCCGATGCCGGACTCGTAGGAGCTGTAGCGGTCGGCCTGCAGATCCTCGATGTAGTGGTCCTCGTGCATCTTGGCGGCGACCAGCAGGCCGGCGGCGTAGGAGTCCATGCCCACGATGTGCGCACGGAACAGGTCGTCGGCGGCGAAGGAGGTGCGGCGCGGCTTGGCGTCGAAGTTCAGACCGCCGTGGGGGCCGATGGAACCGTTAGCCAGGACCTCCCACATCACGGCGACGCAGTCGTACAGGTCGGACGGGAACTCGTCCATGTCCCAGCCGATGAGCTTGTCGCCTTGGTTGGCGTCGAGGGAGCCCAGGATGCCGTTCTCGCGGGCGAAGCGGACCTCGTGCTGGTAGGAGTGGCCGGCCAAGTTGGCGTGGTTGCCCTCGAGGTTCAGCTTGAACACGTCGTCCAGATCGAAGGTCTTGAGGAAGGCGAGCGCGGCGGCGGCATCGAAGTCGTACTGGTGCGAGGTCGGCTCCTTCGGCTTCGGCTCGATGAGGAACTGGCCCTCGAAGCCGATTTCCTTGGCGTAGTCGGCGGCCAGGTGGAAAAGCTTGGCCATGTGGGCCTGCTCGCGGTGCATCTGCGTGTTCCACAGGTTCTCGTAGCCTTCACGGCCGCCCCAGAACACATAGTTCTCGGCACCGAGGCGCTTGGCGATCTCGAGGCTCTTCTTGACCTGCGCGCCCGAGTAGGCGAAGATGTCGGCGAACGGCGAGGTGGCGGCACCGGAGACGAAGCGCGGGTTGGTGAAGAGGTTCTGGGTGTTCCACAGCAGCTTGACGCCAGTGGACTTCATGTTCTCCTCGATCTTGTCGACGACCTTGTCGAGGTTGGCGTTGGTCTCGCGCAGGGTGTCACCTTCCGGCGCGATGTCGCGGTCGTGGAAGCAGAAGTACTCGACGCCCAGCTTGGTGTAGAACTCGAACGCGTAGTCGACCTTGGCGAGGGCGAGGTCCATCGGGTTCGTGTACTTGTCGTACGGACGCTCGGCGGTGCCGTCGCCGAACGGGTCGACGAGGCGCTGGTCGAAGGTGTGCCAGTAGGCGACCGCGAAGCGCAGCCAGTCCTTCATCTTCTTGCCGGCGACGACCTTGTCGGCGTCGTAGTAGCGGAAGCCGAGGCCTTCCTTCTCGCCCTTGCGACCGACGTACTCGATCTTGTCGATATCCCACAGACCCATTGCAGTCTCCTTTGATGTTCGTGTTCACTGCGTTCTTCGTCGAATCCGCGTGGCGTCCCATCACTGTGCGCCGCCATCCGTTTCCGATTGACGATTCAATATGTTAAATGGTCGAACAATGTTTGTCAAACGAATGAACTTAATAGGCCGCATACGGCGTGTCCCCAATGATTCCAACGTTTTCCCCGCCTCATAACAAGTGAGTCCCCGATGACCTCAATCATCGGGGACTCACATCGGCCGAATCGGCGGACGGCGAGACGCTACCAGCGCACCTGCGCAGGACCGCCGACCCCACCGGCACCGCCGTACACCTGGGCGGCGCGCATCTCCTGGGCCATCTGCATGAGGCGCTTGATGCGGTCCTCGGTCGGAGGATGGGTGGAGAACAGCTTCGAGAATCCCACCGAGGAGAACGGGTTGGCGATCATCATCGCGGAGACGGACTGCGTGCCGGCGGTCTTGCGCATCGGCGTGGTCTGCGCGCCGTACGAGATCTTATTGAGCGCGGAGGCGAGCGCTTCCGGATCGCCGGTGAGCATGCTGCCGTCCTCGTCCGCGTCGTATTCGCGCGTGCGGGAGATCGCCAGCTGCAACAGCGACGCGGCGATCGGCGCGAGGATCGCGCTGAGCAGCACGCCGATCAGGCCGAGCCCGCCGGACGCGTTGTCGCGTTCGTCGCGCGACGTACCGCCGCCGAAGTACATGAGCGAATAGCCGAGATACGTGATGACGGTCGCCATCGCGGAGGCGACCGCCGAGGTGAGGATGTCGCGGTTGTACACGTGCATCAGCTCGTGGCCGAGCACGCCACGGATCTCACGTTCGTTGAGAATCCTGAGGATGCCCTGCGTGCAGCAGACGGCGGCATGGCGTTCGTTGCGCCCAGTGGCGAACGCGTTCGGACTCATCGTCGGCGCTACGTAGATGCGCGGCATCGGCTTGCCGGCCTTGGCGGACAGCTCGCGGACGATCCGGTACAGCGTGGGCGCCTCCGCCTCGCTGACCTCCTGCGCCCCCATCGACGCGATAGCGAGCTTGTCGGAGAACCAGTAGGAGAAGAACGTGGAACCAAGTCCGATGAGAATGAAGATGCCGAGGGTTCCCCTACTGCCGCCCGTGGCCCACCAGACCAGCATGACGACGGCCCACATCACTCCGAAAAGCAGGGCTGTCTTCAGGCCATTGCAATGGCCGTGCACACGCATTTTGCCGTCCATACGGCTCACGCTAACGGGGCTATCTGAAATTTCGCTGGACGGCAGCCGAGCGGACCGTGCGATGTTTCACGTGAAACACCGCCTGCATGCATCCCGAAATCTCTCCCCCAGTCGGCTCCGCCGACAGCCCCCTCATCAGAGGAGCCAACATGCCACCACCAAAGACGACACCAGCCTCGCCTCCCTCTGACGAGGGAGGTGGCACGGCGAAGCCGTGACGGAGGGAGAGACCCCGACGCCACACCGGCAGGTCCGAAAAGACGATCCGCTTACTGCGCCATCGCCGACGAGTGGATGCCGTCCAGCGCGGAGACCAACCCGGCCACCAAGTCGTACTGTTCGACCGCGTCGGTCATCACCGCGAGTACGTACCCGCCGGAAGCGTTCGTGACGATGCCGGCGTCGTTCAACGCGTGATAGTCGTCCTCGTCAATCCATCCCGCCTTCGTGTACACCGCATAGCCGTCCTGATCACCGAGCGCGTTGTGGATGCTCGAGTTGAGCGTATCGGTGAACTCGCCCGCGAGCCATTGCCGCGCCGCATCGGACGTGGCCGGCTTCGACCCGCGCACGGCGAGCGCCGAATCGCCATCGAACAGGTAGCCGTACCCCATCGCCCACATGCGCGCCATGTCCATCGACGAGATGTTGAGGTACGCGCCGCCCGTCACGTCGACGCCCACATGCGCGCGCGTCGCCCACGCGGCGAACGCCCCCGAACCGTACGTGCGGTGGAGCGCAGCGAAACTGCTGTTGTCGGATACGGAAATCGTCTGCGCGATGAGCTGGTTCACGCCCGCACCGGTCGAGGTGAGCGCCATGTCCGACGCAATCGCCGACTCGTCCTCCTCCGACGCGGCCGACGCGCCCGTCGCGTCGCCGTCGGCGGAGGAGACCGGCTGCCCGTCGGCGCCGACGCCGGTCGGGTTCGCGTCCGACGACTGCTGGACCGCGTCGAGGTCGATTGTGCCGGTCGCGGCGAGGGAGATGATGTAGGGGCCTTTGATCGCGGACGCCGAGTAGCGCGCGTCGCCGCCGTGCACGGCGAGCGCGCGGTCGGTCGTCATGTCGACCATCGTCGCGGATACGCCGTATCCGGCCGACGTGACGGTCGCGACGGCTCGGTCGAGCACCGCACGGTCGTCGTCGGACAGCGTGAAACCTTCCGTGGAAACGTCGGCCGCGCCGTCGAGGCCGCCGATCGCGTTCACCGCGCGCTCCGCGGCGGTGAGCGCGCGCGGCTTGGCCGTCGACGCGCGGTGCAGCGCGGGATGGCCGGACGCGGCCTCCACCACGTCGCCCGCGCCCGCCACCCAGCCGGGCACGTGCACGATCACGCCGACGACGAGACAGACCACGGCGAGCGCCGCCATGCCGACGACGATGCGCCGGCGGCGGTAGACGGCGCGCATCCGCCGTGACGCATGCTGGTATTGCGTCGTGTGATGGCGGCGCGCCTGGCCGTTGCGCGACGGCCGTCCGCCGCCATGCGCTCCCCTCCCCCTATGCGAGGAGCCACGCGACTGCTTCATGACGGACCACCTTCCGATTATGCGGATACGCGATATCACGTCTGCGATATCACGGTCACGGGATATCACGAACGTGATATCGAACCGCATGATGATGACTGCGCACGGGCCCGCGTATGCCGACGCGCGCACGTGTACGTATGAGAATAGGACGAAGCATATGACGAAGCCGCGATCGGCAGGGATTCCGGTGGGACCCGGATCCGATTCCGCCGATCGCGGCTTCTGTGTGACGCACGGATGTGGCGCGCGGCCGAGCACTCCCGGCGGGTGTTTCACGCCATGCTACGACGTGTCACGTGAAACGCGGCGTGAAACACCTGGCCGGAATGTGACCGACCGACTCGCGACTCACTCGGCGTGGGCAAGCTCGCGCATCTGGGCGGGCTCGATGACCTTCTTGTGCTCACGGCCCTCTTTCGCGCCCTCGGCGCGTTCGAAGGCGTCGACCTTCTTCCAGCCGGCGAAGTCGATCGGCTTGACGCCGCGGCTTTCCAGCAGGCGGTCGATGGACTCGGGGTCGCGGTCGGCGGCCACGCGGCCACCCTCGGCGGCCTTGGCGAGGTCCTCGAGCATGTTGGTGACGATGGCGAGCGCGTCCGACTTGGTCGAACCGATCAAGCCGACCGGGCCGCGCTTGGCCCAACCGGTGGCGTACAGGCGTTCGCGCACCTCGCCGCCTTCGGCCTCGGTGGTGATGCGGCCGTCACCGTTCGCGTTGGCGAGGTGGGCGCCGTGGCTGTCGTAGGCGATGCCGGGGGCTTCGGCCGGCTGGTAACCGATCGCGTGGTAGACGGCCTCGACCGGGTAGTCGGTGAACTCGCCGGTGCGGTGCATCACGCCATCGGCGCCGGTCTCGGTGCGCTCGACGCGGATGGCCTTCACCTTGCCATCCTCACCGACGATCTCGGTGGGCGCGGAGTTGAAGTGGACGTAGTACTTGCGGTCGGCCGGGTTGCCCTCGTAGTCGACGTCGCCGTCGTCCTCCATGTCCTCGGCCATCTCGCGGATGGCGAACAGCTCCTCGACCATCTGGCGGGTGAGCTTGTCCTTGCCGGCGACCTCGATGGTGTCGTCGTCCAGTTCGAAGTCGTCCTCGTTGATGATGAGCTGCACGCCGGGCAGCTTCTCCATCTCGCGCAGCTCCTGCACGCTGAACTTCGCCTGGGCGACGCCGCGGCGGATGAACAGGTGGAGCACCTTGGCCTTGTTGTTCTGGATGCCCTCGTAGACATTGTCCGGAATGTCGGTCTTGGCCTTGAGGTCGTCGGCGTTGCGCATGAGCTCGCGCGCGACGTCCATCGCCACGTTGCCGCCGCCGATCACGGCGACGTTCTCGGCCTCGAGCGGCCATTCGCGGGCGCCCGTGGGGTAGCCGTCGTACCATTCGACGAACTTGGCGGCGCCGTACACGCCGTCGAGGTCGGCGCCGGGGATGCGCAGCGGCTTGTCCTTGACGGCGCCGGTGGCGAACAGCACGGCGTCGTAGCGGGCGAGCAGGTCGTCGAGGGTGACGTCCTTGCCGAACTCCACGTCGCAGTACAGGTGGATGTCCGGGTTGTCGAGCGTCTTCTCGAGCGCGGAGGCGATGAACTTGATGGACGGGTGGTCGGGGGCCACGCCGTAGCGGACCAGGCCGAACGGCACGGGCAGCTTTTCGAACAGGTCGATGCGGGCCTTGGTGCCGAGGCCCAGCTCCTCGCCCAGCTTCTTGAGCTGGCGCAGGAAGATGTCGGAGGAGTAGACGCCGGCGGGGCCCGCGCCGATCACGGCGATGCGGAGTTCGTTTGCAGTATTCGAAGATTCAGTCACGCGTAACAGGTTATCGCAAGCCACCGAATCGCGGTACCCCCATTTTCCATGCATTGCAACGCTTTTCGCACATTCCGCACATTCGCCCGCACATTCCCGCTCGCCTCGGCGTCACGTTCGGGAGCGACCGGAGCCGCTCCCTCGCGCTTCCTAGGCGCCTCGGTAATGCCAGAGCAATGTCAGCGGGACGCTCAGTCGCGGCGGCGCTGGACCATCACCAGTCCTGCCGCGCCCAGCAGAAGCGCCGCACCGGCGAGCGTCATGACGGCCACGACGGACGAGCCGGTGGCGGACAAGATGGAACCGTCGCGACGGGCGGAATCCTGTGTGCCGTCCCGCCGATCGGCCGCGACGTCATGATGCGAGCCGGCGGCACCGGACCCGTGGTGTCCATCACCGTTCTGCCCGTTCCCGGAATCGTTCCCAGAACCACCGTTCTGGCCGTCACCGGAACCGTCACCGGAGCCGCCGTCCGCCGTCGTGACGGCGACCTCGACCTGCACCGGCAGCGTCGTATCCACGCCGACCGCCGTGACGTGCGCCGTGCCCTTGACCGTGAACGAACCGGCCTTCGCATATGCGGACGAATCAATCGCATCCCAAGCGACCGGCGCTTCGACCGGCGCGACCGCCGTCGCGTCGTCACCGAACTCGGCCAGTCCGCCGGGCACCGTGACCTTCACCGTCCCGGGCAGCGACGGCGCGGTGCCGATCTCGGTCGAGACCCCGGCCAGCGGCTCGACGGCGGCCGCCTTGACCTGTTCCGGATCACGCTGGAGCGTCCACTCGTCGGAGCCGTCGGACGCCTTCGCGCCGATTGTCGCCTGCGTGCCGGCAACCGAGCCGGAACTTGCTCCCAAGCCACCGACCGCGGCGAACAGCCCGCTGCCGATGCCCAATCGGTACGCGCCGTCGCCCGCCGGTTCCAGCGTCCACTGCTTGTCGGCGCCGCCGTCGTCCACCCAGGAGAGCAGCCTGCCGCCGGCCGCGATCGTGCCGCCGTCGATCGCCATCGCGCGGCCGCCGGCCTTGTTCAACAGGGTCGCCGTGTCGTCGGCGTGACGAACGATGTGCCACAGCTGCGCGTCACGCACGTCACCAGCACCCGAATCCCCCGCCTTCTCGGCGACGATCTTCGCACCGTCGTTCGCCTGGTCGCCGACGCTCAGCACGTCACCGGTCTTCTTGTTCACCAGCCGGTAGTACGCGCCCTGCGAACGGCCCAGATCGACCTCGCCGTAGGAGACGTTGAATCCGCCGAACGTGGCCCGCAGCAGCGCTACGCGCCCGGTCTGCGGCACGTACTGCATGTTGCGGCTGTAGCCTGCGCCGACCGCGGTCCGGAAGCGCGTCCACGCACCGTCGCTGGCACCGGATTCGTTCACCCAGATGTCGGCGCTGCCGGCTGCGTTGTAGAGGATCCGCCCGTCGGGCAGGTGCACGAGCACCGGGCTGCCGCCGGTGGTCAGTCCGCCGGCGAGCTTCGTGATGGGCTGGCGGTCGACCTTGTGGAACTCCAGCGGATCGTCGGCGATCTTGTACTGGATGTTGGCGTCGCGGCCGTTCCACCATTCGAAGGTCATCATCCACTTGCCGTCGGTGGTGGGCGCGACGGTGGTCATGCCCGGGCGGCCGCCGCCCGCGTACTTGTTCTTGAACTTGTTGCCGGCCTCGTCGACGACGATGGCGCTCCAATCATCGGCAAGATTGCCGTCCCAGGTGCGGTGCGCGAGGATCTGCCCGCTGCCGCCGTCCTCTTTCGCGGTGTCGTTGTCGGCCGCGAGCGCGATGGCGCCGGTCTCCTTGTCGTAGGAGTTCCAGTCGAAGTCGTTCTCGTCGGAGTAGTAGCACACGAGCTTGCCGTCGTAGACCATGAGGAACGGCTCCCAGACCGGATCGTTCTGGTGCGTGGCGTTCTCGGTGGCGAACGGCCCGCCGTAGGAGCCCTGCCAGCCGCCTTTGGCCACGATGTTGAGGAAGTCCCAGTCCTTGCCGCCGTCGGCGCTCGAGTACAGCGCGAGCGCCACGTCCTTGCGGTCGAAGTCGTCGGACGTGCGGTTGAAGTTCGAGTCGGCGGCGAGGTGCTCCTTGAGGTAGGGGTCGTCGCCGGAGACGATGGCGGCGAGCACCAGCGTGCCCTTGGCCAGTCCGCCCACGGTTTCGGGCATCACGTACAGGTACGGGTTGGTCCACGCGCTCGTATATTGCGCGTATTCGGCCTCGCGGTCGGTGCCTTTGGTGAGCGCGGCGGGCGACTGGACTTCCGAGAGCGCCTCCCAGGTGGTGCCATAGTCGGTGCTGCGGTAGATGGGCAGCGTCTGCCCGACCGGGTCGCCGACGCTGCGTTCGAAGGTCGCCACGAGCGCGCCGTCCTCCAGTTGCGCCGACTTGGGGTACAGGATCGGGTTCTTCTTGTTGAAGTTCACCTTATCCTGCGCGGACGCCGCGTAGAGCGTCTTCACGGTCGGCTGGTAGGCCTGTGCGGCCGGGGCCGCCAGGCCTACGCCGCCGAGCAGCGTCGCCGCGGCCAGCAGTCCGCCTACCGCTCTGCTCAGGATGGGATGGGTGGTCATGTTCTCTTTCCTTTTCGATGCGTTTCGGTGTGTTCGATGATTACGCCGTGGCGTCCATGCCATGGCGCGGTTTCCCCGGAGCCGGCGTTCAAGGTGTGCGAAGCCGGCCCCGCGGCCTTGCGGATGCGGGGATGATCGTCGGTATCGGGACCAATCGGGGATGGATTGGGTGCCGGAGACGGGTGTTCGGGGACGGGCGTCAGCCGATGATGCGGTCGATGAGCGCCTGCCACTCGCCCACCAGATCGATGTGCTCGCGGTCGTGGAGCCATCGCATCTGCAGGCCGTCCATGGCGGCCAGCGTCTGCATCGCGGTCCGATGCGGGTCGTGGCAGCCGTCGTTGGCCGCGGCCTTCGTGTATTCGCGCATCACCCACTGTTCGCGGTCGCGGAAGTACTGGAAGGCCGGGTGGCTTTCCGACAGAGCCTCGCCCTGCAGCACGGTGTACAGTCGCACGATCTCCGGCTGCGTGGCGTTGCGCCGCACGGTCGCCGCGGTCAAATCGCGCAGCCCGACGGGGAAATCGTCCTGTTCGCCGATGGGGGCGTCGTCCGGCGGCATCGGCACGCCGAGCTCGCCGTACAGCGCCACGCGGTCGGTGCGGTCGCGGTAGTCGAGTATCGCCAGCAGCAGGCCTTCCTTGGACCCGAAATGGTAGAGGAGTCCCGCTTCCGTCACGCCTTCGGCCACCGCGATCTCACGCAGGCGCAATCCCCAGAACCCGTGCTGGGCCACGAACTGCGTCGCCGTGTTGATGATGCTGATCCTGCGCTCGCGCGCTGTCATCGCGGTCTTCGTTCCGCCCACCGGGTACCTGCGTTTCCTTTGAATCGTATTGTCGTTGACGCGACCATCCTATACGATTCGCGGAATCGCACGGTCCCGGCGGCGCGACGGCAGAACGCCGAGCCGCCGGGCCGGCGACCGCCATCGCGCACGTTCCCGCTCAGTCGAGCGTGAACGTGCTGAACGAGCGCGGGGCGAGCGTCGCGGTGAAGGCGCGGGAGGCGTCCGCGGGATCGGTGAAACTGAACTCCACCTCACGTTCCAGCGCGTTCTGCACGACGACGGCCAGCGTACCGTCCGGATTCTCGTAGGCGGAGGCCATCGACGAGAAACGGCCCTCCACGTCGAGCACGCGCGCGCCCGGCTTGACGAAGTGCGCGTAGTGGCGCATCACGTAGTATTCCGGGTTGCGGGTGAAGGTCTTCGCCTCGGTGTCGACGGAGAACAGCGAGTTCTGGCGCCATCCCCACGTGCTTTCGGTGCCGGCGAGCACCATGTTCCAGTAGGTGTAGCCGAGTGCGCCGTGGGTCAGATAGTGGTTGACGAGGTGGAAGATGTATTCGGCGTACTCCCACGAGTTGTCGCCCATGCCGCATTCGGATTCGGTCTGCATGAGCTTGAGTTCCGGCCACGCCTTGTGCGTGCGTTCGATGCAGTCGCGGCCCTCCCACTGATAGCCAACGCCGGTGATGTACTTGCGCGCCTCGTCGTCCATGAGGATGTTGTCGACGTAGCGGTTGTAGTTCTCCAGCACCATGCCGTACAAGCTCACGAACTGCATGTCGCGCGGACCGTTGAGCGTGCCGAGCCAGATCTCGACGCCGCCCTCCTCGGCCTTGCCGAGCAGACCCTCGCGTTCGAAGGTGGGGCCGAGGTAGTCGCGGATGAACGTGCGCAGCTGCTCGCTCGTCCACGTGCAGGTGGGGTACTTGGCGTCGGACCACGGCTCGTTCTGCGGGAAGATGCGGGTCACGTTCACGCCGAGGGCGCGGTAGGCGCGCACGTACTTGACGAAGTAGTTTGCGTACGCCTGCAGGTTCTCGGAGGTCATGACGAGCTTGCCGTAGTTGTAGACCGGCGGGTTCTTCATCCAGGTGGGCGGGCTCCACGGGCTGGAGTGGACGGACAGCTGCGGCTGGTACTTCTTGGCGGCGCGGATGTACGGCAGCACAGCGCGTTCGTCGCCCTCCACCGAGAAGTCCTTGAGCTCGTAGTCGCCGGGGGTCTCGTCGTAGCTGTACCAGCCGGCGGCGAAGTCGTTCGCTCCGATCGGGGCGCGGTTGAGGCGGAAATCGAGTTCGTCGGGGCTGAACAGCTCCTTGAGGATCTGTTCGCGGTCCTCGGCCGTGAGGGACTGCAGCGGCAGCCAGCCGAGTTCGTTGAAGCAGCCGCCGAAGCCTTCGACCTCCTGCTCCTTGCCGCCGGTCAGGGCGATGCCGAGCTCGCTCGTCGCGCCGGCCTTCGGGGCGGGCTTGGCGACCCAGCGGGCGTCGTCGGTGGTTTCGATCCATGTGACCATGGTGATGTCTTCTCCTTATTGGTTAATCGGTGTTCAGTCTAATTGGGCGTGGTGGGGTGCGTGCGGATTGGGGTGCGTAATCACTTCACGCGCTTGATCATCATGATGAGCACGGCACCGACGAGCGAGACCACGGCGCAGACCGGGAACAGGCCGTAGTAGCTGCCGCCGGTGACGCCGACGATCGCGGCCGCGACCAGCGGGCCGAGCAGCTGGGAGCCGGTGTTGGCGAGGTTGAGGATGCCGAGGTCCTTGGCGGCGTTCTCCGCGTTCGGCAGCACCTCGATGTTGAGCGCCTGGTCCACGGCGAAGAAAATGCCCATGCCCAGACCAGCGACGGCGCCGTAGACGACCATGGTCCACGCGGCGTTGGAGACCATCGGCATCGCCACGCCGATGGCGACGAGTAGGGCGGCGAAGGCGACCGGCAGCTTGCGGCTGTGAATCTTGTCGGAGATCGGGCCAGCGACGATGGACATCGCGATAGCGGTGACCATGAGCAGCATCGAGATGATCGACACGTACTTCTGCTGGCCGGAGGTGCCGAGGCCGATGTAGTCGGACAGGATGTAGAGCTGGTAGGCCATGATCGCGGTGGTCGCGGTGTTGACGAGCATCTTGCCGAACAGGGCGAGGTAGAAGTCGCGGCAATCCTTGACCGGGAAGATGAAGTGCTGGACGAACATGTCCCACGTGAAGCGCTTCCTCTCCATGCCGAGGCTGGACTTCTCGCGCATCAGGCTCGCGGTGAGCGGACCGCACAGCAGGGTGAGCACGCTCATCACGATGATGCCGGTGCCGATCTTCGGGCCGAGGAACTGCGCGCCGACGAGCTGACCGCCATACTGGCCGATCACGTAGCCGAACGCGTAGATGGAGGAGACCAGGCCGCGGTGCCGGGGCGCCACGCGGTCGGCGATGACGGCGACGATCGGGGCGACGAGGGCGTTGAGGAAGACCTGGTAGAGACACCACGAGACCACCAGCAGCGGGACGGTCGTCACCGCGTTGAACGCGAGCAGCATCACGAAGCAGCCGATCGAACCGACGAACAGCCACGGGGTGCGGCGGCCCCAGCGGCTGCGGGTCAAGTCGGACAGGCCGCCGATGATGATGTTCGCGAGCGTGGCGAACACCATGGCCGAACCGGACAGCAACGCGATGATGCTGGCCTTGTTCGCCGGATCGATGACCTGCACCTTGGCCGGCAGCAGCACGGCGTTGACGCCGAGGTACGGGCCAAGCCACAGCATCGCGCCGAGCGCCGTGGCGATGCCGATCAGAATAGGAGCCTTGGGCTGTTCCTCGTCACTGACGGAACCGGACCACGGGCGCGCGGACTGCTCCGTCTGGGAGGACCGCACCGATTGGGGCGATTGTGCGGCTTGCATTGAAACGGACATCGTTTCTCCTTGCCTTGCATTCACTATGGGAGCGCTTGGCGGCCGACGGGATTCCTCCATGAACCAGCATCATCACTGCGGTCCGGCTGCGCGTCCCTCCTGTGTTGGACGATTCTTACTTTACACTTAACAACCATTAAGTCAAATCAGCGAACAACCTTGTCGGCAACGGCGTGTCGGTCTCCCGGCACCTATGGAGGCACCAATGCGGAATCCGTTCACCTGATTGGTTATCGAGCGTCATATCATGTTCACCGATCGCGCGCCACGATGCCGCGATATCGGAGAATCCACCGAACAAAAGGACGGAATCATGAGTGAGAGAGAGAAGACGACCACGCCGGAGGCCGCACCCGCGAACGCCGGAAAGGAAACCGGCAAGGATACCGCCAAGGAAACCGCCACCGTCGTGCAGGACAAGGGCGACGCCGGCTATGCGAAGGAGCTCAAGCCCCGCCACATCCAGATGATCGCCATCGGCGGCTCGATCGGCACCGGCCTGTTCCTCGGCGCGGGCGGACGTCTCGCGCAGGGCGGCGCCGGCCTGACCATCGCCTACGCGATCTGCGGCATCTTCGCGTTCCTGATGGTGCGTGCGCTGGGCGAGCTGGCGATCCGCCGCCCGTCGTCGGGCGCGTTCGTCTCCTACGCCCGCGAGTTCCTGGGCGAGAAGGGCGCGTACATCACCGGATGGATGTTCTTCCTCGACTGGTCCACCACCGTCATGGCGGACATCACCGCCGTCGCCGTGTACTTCCACTACTGGAAGGCGTTCGCCGACGTGCCGCAGTGGCTGCTCGCGCTCGGCGCGCTGGCCCTCGTGTTCGTGCTCAACATGATGAGCGTGAAGATGTTCGGCGAGGCCGAGTTCTGGTTCGCCGCAATCAAGGTGTTCACGATCATCGCGTTCATGGTCATCGCCATCTGGGCGATCGTCACCGGCGCCCCGGTCGGAGACACGCACGCCGGCATCGCCAACATCACCGAGCACGGCGGCTTCTTCCCGATGGGCATCGCGCCCGTGTTCGCGCTGACCCTGGGCGTCGTGTTCGCGTTCGGCGGCACCGAGATGGTGGGCGTCGCGGCCGGCGAGGCGCAGGAGGCCAAGGAGGTCCTGCCGAAGGCCATCAACTCGATGATCATCCGCATCTTCGTGTTCTACGTGGGCTCCGTGATCCTGATGGCGCTCGTGCTGCCGTACACCGCGTACTCGTCGAACGAGTCCCCGTTCGTCACGTTCTTCTCCGGCATCGGCATCCCGCACGCGGGCGATGTGATCCAGGTGGTCGTGCTCACCGCCGCCCTCTCGTCGCTGAACGCCGGCCTGTACGCCACCGGCCGCACGCTGCGCTCGATGGCCATCGCCGGCTCCGGCCCGAAGTTCGCGGCCCGCATGAACAAGCACCACATCCCGTACGGCGGCATCATCATCACGTCCGCGCTGGGCCTGATCGGCGTGGTGCTCAACGCGGTGCTGCCGTCCGACGCGTTCGACATCATCATGAACCTCGCCGGCATCGGCATCGCCGGCACGTGGGCCTCCATCCTCGTCACGCACCTCGCGTTCCTCAAGAAGGTGAAGGCCGGCGAGGAGACGCGCCCCGAATACCGCATGCCGGGCGCCCCGTACACGAACTACGTGTCGCTGGTGTTCTTCGCGATCGTCGTGATCTCGAACCTGACGAGCGCCTCCGGCCGCTGGACGCTGGCCCTGTTCGTCGTCGTCGTGATTGCCATGGTCATCGGCTGGTACTACGTGCGCGGGCGCATCGACGGCAACCTGCTGGACGAGATGCTCGACGCCGACGCGGTGGACGAGGTCGAAGCCGCCAAGTAGCGGGCGGCGCGAACGGACGGAACGGACAGGACCGACTAGACCGAATACCGGACAGGAGGCAATCATCATGCGCATTCACATCACGTATACGGGCGGCACGATCGGCATGGTCAACTCGCCGCACGGGCTCGCCCCCGGCGCCGACATGCTCGGCTGGCTGCGCGGGCTGCTCGACGGCACGCAGATCGGCACCGACGAGGTCTCGTACACCGAACTCGACCCGCTGATCGACTCGTCGTGCGCCACGCCGGACAGCTGGCAGGCGATCATCGACGACCTGCGGGCGCACCGCAACGACGCCGACGCGTTCGTCGTGCTGCACGGCACCGACACGATGAGCTACTCGTCGGCCGCGGTGTCGTATGCGCTCACCGGCTTCGGCAAGCCGATCGTGTTCACCGGATCGCAGTATCCGCTGGGCATGGTCGAAACCGACGCCACGGCCAACGTGACCGGCGCGCTCAACGCGGTCATCAGCGGCCGGGCGCACGGCGTCTCGCTGTTCTTCGGCCATCATCTGATCGCCGGCAACCGCGTGAGCAAGGTGTCGTCGTGGGCGTTCGAGGGCTTCGACGCGCCGTCGGCCGGACTGCTCGCGCAGACCGGCGCGCCCTGGCACTGGGAATCCTACGAGGGCCGCGGCGAAGGCTGGTACGACCCGCTGCCGTACGCGCGGCATGACGTGGCGGTAATCGACATGGCGCCCGGCATCACGGCCGCGCGACTCGACGCCATGCTCACCCCGCGTCCCGAGGCGGTGCTGATCCGCGCGTACGGCGTGGGCAACGTGCCGTGCACCGAACCCGGCCTGACCGACGTGCTCGCGAAGGTGCTGGACGAGGGCGTGCCCGTCGTGGTGGCCTCGCAGTGCCAGCAGGCGAACGTGCTGCTCGGCCATTACGAGGCCGGCGACGCGATCGCGCGCGCGGGCGCGGTCGGCACGGGCGACATGACGCTCGAGGCCGCCTATGCGAAGATCGTGTTCCTGCTCTCGCAGGGCCTGACCGGCAAGGATCTCGCCGCCTGGATCCCCCGATCCATCGCCGGCGAGATCACCGTGTGAGTCTGCTGGCCGCCGCGCAGGCGACGCAACAGGGTGGATGCCGCGTATTACGGCGTCCACCCCGTTTCTTAACGGCATCTCGCTTGGGAGGGGTACGTTTTGACCGTTCCGGAGGCGTATCCGCGTTACGAGGGGTACTCAATCACGGTCATTCCGGGCACGGAGAGCGGCATGGAGCCACTCAAGCCCGTTATGCCCTCTGTCAGATACCCCTCGTAGGCCAGTTGCCTCCGCGCAAGGACGACGAGGTACCCCTCCCGAACGAGAAAGCGCCATGGGCAAGCACTGCGACCGCGTGAAACCCGCACACCGCAACGCAGCACCGACGCGTCACCATCACAGTACCGGCGCAGCGCGAACAGCGATGCCACTAGTCCCGGTCCAACACGGCGGTGAGCGCCCACAGGATGCTCACCACGTCGATGCCCTCCTGCAGGAACGCGCCGACGACCACCGGGATCAAATTGAACGCGGCCGCGACCATGCCGACGACGGCGAGCGCGAGACCCACGATCACGGCCTGGAGCATCACCCGCTTCGTACGCCGCGCGATGGCGATGGCGCGCGGCACGGCGGCGATGTCGTCGTTCATCACGACGACCTGCGCCGATTCGGAGGCGGCGGTGGACGTGCCGTCGGTCATCGCGACGCCGATGCCCGCAGCCGCCAGCACCGGAGCATCGTTCACCCCGTCCCCCACCATCATCGTGACGGGCTCGACCGCCGCATGGGAACGGACGATCTCGCCGGCTCCTCCGTTCCCGCGTTCCCTGTCGCCGCCGGCGACCGCACGCACCGCCGCCACCTTGTCTTCGGGGAACAGCTCGGCGTGCACCTCGTCGATACCGACCTCGCGCGCGATGATCTCGGCCGAGGCCCGCTTGTCGCCGGTGAGCATCGTGAGCTTGGCGACACCCAGCTGGTGCAGCTTCGCGAGGGCGGCCTTCGCGTTCGCGCGAGGCACGTCGCGCAGCACGATGCGCGCGACCAGCCGCCCGTCCACCGCCACATACGACGCCATCTCGTCCGCCGCCAGCATCCCGAACCGGGCCCCACTCTTTGCGCCCCTCGGCTTCAGCTCGCGTTCGCGTCCCTGCCTCGCCTTTGCGCCCCCTTCCAAGGGAAGCCGCTCCAGCTCGTCACGTCCCTGCCTCCCCTTTGCGCCCCCTTCCAGGGGGAGCTGTCCGCGCAGCGGACTGAGGGGGTCTCCCGTGCCCCGGCCCGTCCGTCCGGCACCAGCCACCGTCACGAATCCGTCCTCGCCCGCGGCCGCGAACGCCAGCCGCCCGACGCGCACCGCATGACCGTTGACTTCGGCGGAGATTCCCTTGCCGGATTCCTCCTTTACGTTCGTCACGACTGGATAGTCACGCCCGTATCCGCCATGGGACGCGACGGCCGCCGCGCTGTCGCCCGCCGCACCGCCGCCCGCAACGGCCGCCGCGTTCTCCGGGCACTCGCGCCGCCCGGCCGCGTACCGCGCATGCAGCCGTCCGAGCGCCTCGCGCCCAGCCGCCGCGATGCCTTTGGCGAGCACATGCACCGAATAGCTTTCGACCACGCCCGCGAACATGAGCACATGGTCCTCGTCGAGTCTCGGCACGCGCGCACCCGCAACACCGGCGCCCACGGCATCGCCGTCATCCACCATCTCCACGCGCACGACCTGCGGCTGCTTGACGGTCAGCGTGCCGGTCTTGTCGAAGAACACCTGCGTGACGCGCCCCAACTGTTCGATCACATCCTGCGTCTTGATGAGCACGCCGGCGGCGGCGAGGCGCGACGTGCCGGCGATGTACGCGACCGGCGCGGCGATGAGCAGCGGGCAGGGCGTCGCGAGCACGAGCACCTGCGCGAACCGCAGCGGCGTGCCGGCCACCGCCCACGCGACGCCGGCGATGAGCAGCGAGAGCAGCGTGAACGGCACGGCGAGCTGGTCCGCGGTCCGCACGACCGCCGGCCGCGACTCCTGCGCCTGGCTCACCATCGTGAGAATCCGCTGGTACTGCGAGTCGGCGGCGACTTCGACGGCGCGCATGGCGAGCGTCGTCGAGCCGTTGACCGCGCCGGACATGACGCGCGCGCCAGCGTACACTTCACGCGGCACAGGCTCGCCGTTGATCGCGCTCAGGTCGAGCGTGGCCGCGCCGGACAGCAGTTCGCCGTCGACCGGCACGGTTTCGCCGGGAAGCACGATGATCACGTCGCCGAGCCGCACCTGGTCGACGGGCACGGTGTCGAATCGCGCGTCCGCGCCCGGCCGCACGCGCGCGTCGGCGCGCGCGACGGCCGGATCGCAGGATTCCGGGTCACGGCCGGTGATCGCGCACACGTCGTCCGTCGGCCGCGTGGCGCGACGGAAGCCATCGTCGCGGATCGGCGCGATGTTGCGCGCCGCTCCCCTGCCCACGCCGGGCAGGTTCGCGACGTGTGCGGTGCGCGGCGCGGCGTCGAGCAACGCGGTGAGGCTGTGTTCCGCCTTCGATTGCGCGTATTCCTCGATCGCCTCGCCGGACGTGACCATGAGCACGACCGCCCACGACGCCCAGTATTCGCCCACGACGAGTGTGGACAGCATGGCGAGGACGGCGAGCAGGTCGATGCCGACCTGGCCGTGGCGGATGTCGTCGATCATGCCGATGACGGTGTCGGTCACGGTGTATGCGACGAGCGCGACGACGATCCACTGGCCGAGCGAGAGATGACTCAGTGCGGCGAGCACGGACGCGTGCGACGGGAGCGCGCCCCACAGGCGGATGTTCCACAGCAGGGCGACGGGAATCGCGGAGAGGACGACGACCGGCAGCATCGGCAGGCGACGGCACAGGTCGGCGAGCGCGGGGATGATGCCGCGGTGTTTCGATGGGGTGGCCTGGTCGACTGGATCGGCGGTGAGGGATGGGATGAGCTGGCTCATCTGATGCTCCTTACGCTGGTACGGGCCGGGCGTGCCGCTTTGCAATCGCTTGGCCTTGACGGTATGCAAAACGTGACGCACGGCTGGTTCGGTCACGCCTTGTTAACCCATCGGCGGCATCGGGGCGGGAGCGGGGCCGGACCCTGCGCTTCCACATGATGCATCGCTCGATACACGGCGTAAAGAATCGATATTCGGTTATTGCGCTGCCACTCTAACAGCGGCCCGCGAGCGCCGCAACCCACGGCGTGGGTCGCACGCATTATGCGCCCCCTTCAGGGGGAGCTGTCGGCGCAGCCGACTGAGGGGGAGCAGGAGCACAACGGCGCACCCGCGTCCCCCACCTGCGGTCGGCCCGGAAACGGGAAAGCCCCGGCACTCGCGCGAAGCGAATGCCGGGGCCGGACGCTGCCAATCACCACATGTTGAATGGGAATCCGTTGCTGCCGGAACCGTCCGAACCGTCGGAGCCGGAACCGGAACCATCCGAACCGGAGCCGTCGGAGCCGTTGCCGTTCTGGCTGTTGGAGTCGGAGCGGTTGGAGCCGTTGACCTTCTCCTCCTGCTGGTCGAGCGTCACATCGACGTCCATGGTCTTGCCGTCGCGCACGATGGTGAGCGTCGCCTTGTCGCCGAGGGCAGAGGCGCGCACGAAGCCGAGCAGGGAGGCGTTGCTGCCGACCGCGTTGCCGTTGAAGGCGACGATCGTATCGCCTTCCTTCAGGCCGGCCTTGGCGGCCGGGGAACCGGAGACGACCGCGGAGCCGGACGAGCCCTTGGTGATCTTCGCGCCGGCGCGGGTCACGCCGTCGGCCTCGACCGTGTCGGAGGTGATCGTGATACCGAGCGCCACGTGCTTGACGGAGCCGTTCTCGATGATCTCGTTGGCGACGCGCTTGACGAGGTTCGACGGGATCGCGAAGCCGATGCCGATCGAGCCGGCGGTGCTGGAGGACGACGAGCTGGAGGTGGAGGCGATCGACGAGTTGATGCCGATCACCTGGCCGGCCGCGTTGAAGGTCGGGCCGCCGGAGTTGCCCGGGTTGATGGCCGCGTCGATCTGGACCGCGTTGGTGACGATGTCGTTGTTGTTGTCGTCCATCACCGTGACCGGGCGGTTGAGCGCGGAGACGATGCCGGAGGTGGCGGTGTCGTCGTAGCCGAGCGGGTTGCCGACGGCCATGATGTTCTCGCCGACGGCGAGCTTGTCGGAATCGGCGAATTCGACGGCCTTGAGGTCGCTCGGCGGATTGTCGAGCTTGATGACCGCGAGATCGGTGGTGGTGTCGGTGCCGACGACCTGCGCGGAGTACATCTGGCCGTTGGAGAGCGTCACCTGGATCTTCTGGGCGCCGGAGATCACGTGGTTGTTGGTCACGATGTGGCCCTTGGTGTCGAGGATCGCGCCGGAGCCTTGGGCGGAGCCGTCGGACAGCTGGGTCTGGATGGAGACCACGGAGTTGGAGACCTCCTTGGCGACGGCCTTCCAGTCGGGGGCCTCGCCGGACTTCGCGGTGGCGGAGCCGGAGCCGGAGGAACCGGAGTTGACGTTGGCCAGCGAGCTGGTGGTCGGCACCCTGACCGCGCCGCTCGTGATGGCCGCGTAACCGACGCCGAGGCACAGGCCGGCGGACAGGAGCGCGGCGACCACGCCGATGACCACGCCGCGCACCGTGCCGTTGGCGGCCTTCGGGCGGGCGTTGAGGTTCGGGGTATTCGGATCGTTCGGGTTGTTCGGGTTGAGACCGAACGGGTTGCCGTTGTTCGGGGTTCCCGGGGCGCCCGGGGCGGACGGGTTGGGGCCGAACGGGTTCTGCTGCGGGTTCTGCGGGTTCTGCGGATTCTGCACGCCCTGCGGCGCGAACGGATTGTTGGAGGTTCCCGGCGCGCCGGCGTACGGGTTGCGGTCCGGCGCGGGCTGCGTCTGGCCGGCGGATGCGCCGGGCTGGGCGCCGGTGCCGGGCTGCGTGGGCACCGGGCCGTAGGCGCCGTATTCGGGGGCCGGACGGTACTGGCCGTATGCGGGCTGGGACGGCTGGGAGGCCGGGGCCGTCGGCTCGGTGGAGCCGGTCGGCGCCGAGGAGACCACGGTCTGCTCACCCTTGGCGGCGGCGTAGTCGGGAACCGCTTCAGGCGTGTTCGACGCCGTGGCGGGCGTGGAGGCGATCGGGGCCACAGGCGCGGTCGGGAACGTCCGGGTCGCGGCGGAGCCGGATGCGGCGGCCGCCTGCGCGCCTTGCACGGCCGACGGATCGATGGTCTCGGTGGGCTGCTCGTTGTCCGCGGGCTCGCCGCCGTATGCGGGGGCGAAGCTCTGCGTGGCCTGCGCATCCCGCTGGTCGGAGGTATCGGCACCGGTCTGCGGCGTCAGCGGTTGCGTGGCCGAGGTCTGCTCCTCCTGCGGCTGCGTGTTCTGGTCACCCTGCGGGTTCCAGCTGTTCTGCTCATCAGCCATAATCGTCTGCTCCTTCATAGGAACGGCGGCTTCATATCGTTGTCTGCACTTCAGCAATCTCGCCGCCGGTTCGTATTGCTACCTAAGAGTAAAGGCAGTAGCTCTGGATGTTTCCTGAATGTTCGTTGGAAGTGCCGAGTGAATCTTCTACCGACTTCCCGCATGCGCCCATCCGGGATGCCCGCCCGGTTCGCCTAGGCGGGGTCGCCCGGCCGAGCCTTTTGCGCGCACTCGTCCGACGCCACCGCCTATCTCGCTTGCAAGGGGTGGATGCGACGGGCCTCGAACCGCTATCCCCGTTGCAAGGGGTACTCCGCCGACGGGAAACCTGCGCCGGGCGTCGGAATTCCTCCAAAACCTCCCTGGTACACCGTCTCCGGCACCCCTCCCAACGGAGATACACATCGACGTACGTTCCGAAGTACCCCTCATAAGCGAGACAGCCCTACGTCGTCCTTCCATCCGCTCCGCCGCACGCATCTCCAGCGGTTCCGCCCGCCCCATCGACCTTCCCGCAATCCGCTTGTCCGCCTAAAGTGAAGCTATGACCGACAACCCCACGAACACCACAGCCGACGCCACGGCGAACACCGACGCAACCGCCGTAGTCGACCTCAACGAGCATCCGCGCGGCGCCGCCCCCGGCAAACCCGGCGACCGTGCCGCGTTCTCATTCGAGACCATCACGCGCCTGCCGGACGCGGCCGACGGCAAGGGCAAGGACGGCGCGCGCTACGGCCGCACCGGCATCATCCACACACCGCACGGCGACATCCGCACGCCCGCGTTCGTGCCGGTGGGCACGCAGGCCGCGATGAAGGCGGTCCTGCCCGAATCGATGCGGGATCTCGGCGCGCAATGCCTGCTCGCCAACGCGTTCCACCTGTTCGAACGCCCCGGCGAGGACGTGCTCGACGCGGCCGGCGGCCTCGCGAAGTTCATGAACTGGCACGGCCCGACGTTCACCGATTCCGGCGGATTCCAGGTCATGTCGCTGGGCGTCGGCTTCAAGAAGACACTCGCGATGGACGTGACCGGCATGAAATCGGACGACATCATCGCGGAAGGCAAGGAGCGCCTCGCCTGGGTGGACGAGGACGGCGTGACGTTCAAATCGCCGCTCAACGGCGACGAGCACCGCTTCTCCGCCGAGATTTCGATGGGCATCCAGCACAAGATCGGCGCCGACATCATGTTCGCGTTCGACGAGCTCACCACGCTGATGAACACGCGCTCCTACCAAGAGGAGTCGGTGGAACGTACATACCGCTGGGCGCAGCGGTGCGTGGCCGAGCACCAGCGGCTCACCGAAGCCCGCCTCGGCAAGCCGTACCAGGCGCTGTACGGCGTGGTGCAGGGCGCGAATTATGAGGATCTACGCCGGCACGCGGCCGAGCAGATCGCCTCGCTCGACTTCGACGGCGTGGGCATCGGCGGCGCGATCGAGAAGCGCATCATCGGCGAGACGTGCGCGTGGATCTGCGACGCGATGCCGGAGAACCGGCCGCGTCACGTGCTCGGCATCGCGTCCGTGGACGACATCTTCGCGTGCGTGGAGAACGGCGGCGACACATTCGACTGCGTGGCACCCGCGCGATGCGCCCGCAACGGCGCGATCTTCACGCGCCACGGCCGCTACAACATCAAGCGCGCGCAGCACAAGTTCGATTTCGGGCCGTTGGAGGAGGGCTGCGACTGCTACACGTGCGCGCATTACTCGCGCGCCTACGTGGACCATCTGCTGCGCGCGCACGAGTTCACCGGGTTCACGCTCGCCACGATCCACAACGAGCGGTTCTTCGTGAAGCTCCTCGACGACATCCGTGCCTCGATCGACGGCGGCTACTTCGAAGAGTTCCGCGACGAATCCCTGGCCCATTTCTACGGCAAGTAGACCCCGCCCATCCTTGTCCCCCCTGACAGGGGAGCAGCCAACGATTTTTAGCAGCGAATCCCTGACCCGACTTGGCTCCCCCTGTCAGGGGGAGCTGTCCGCGAAGCGGACTGAGGGGGTCCCATCCGCACCATCACCCCGTCACCCCACCCATCACCTCAATCAATCACCGCAAAGGCATCATGATGAATCTTCTCGAAGCAATCGACGCGCGCCACGCGATCCGCGCCTACACGGACGAACCGGTCGCGGCCGACGTGCTCGCCGCGTTGCAGGCCGAAATCGACGCGTGCAACGCGGCGAGCGGCCTGCACATCCAGATGACCACCGGACTGGACGACGCGTTCCTCGGGCTGAAGACGCACTACGGCCGGTTCAAGGGCGTGCACAACGCAATCGCACTGATCGGGCGCGCGGGTGACGCCGGCGACGTGAATGGCACGGGCAACGCGGGTGGCGTCACGCTGCAATCGTTCAAGGACGCGGACGGCACGCCGGTCTCGCCGGCTGCCGCCGCGCTGCAGGAGCGGGTCGGATACTACGGCGAACGTCTCGTGCTGCGCGCCGTGCAGCTGGGATTGGCGACGTCCTGGGCGGTGCTGGACGGCACCGAAACCGTGCCGGCGGCCGATGCGTGGTGGACGCTGGACGATGGCGAATCCGTGGTGTGGGTAATCGCGTTCGGCCATGGCGCGCGCCCGGGCGGGCGGCGCCGCACGAAGCCGATCGAGGAACTGGCGAGCGTGGCGAACGGTGCGACGGAAGGCACAACGGAAGGCACAACGGAAGGCGGAGACGCCGGGATCTGGCCGGACTGGTTCGTGCGCGGCATGGAGGCGGCGATGGCCGCACCCACGTCGCTCAGCCAGCAGCCGTTCCACTTCACGCTCAACGAGGATGGCTCGGTGACCGCGGAGGCGTTGGACGGCCTGTTCGCGCACGTGGGTCTCGGCTGCGCCGAATACCACTTCGAGATCGGCGCCGCCCCGCACGCGGTGGAGTGGCGCGCAGCCTAGGTGCGCCGAAACGCGGCACCCTCGGCACGACACGCCGAAGACACGCTCGATTTGCGTCTCGCGCCGAGGTGGTGCTAAGTTATCCACTTGTCTGCGAGTGTGGCGGAATGGTAGACGCGCTGTCTTCAGGTGGCAGTGAGCGTATGCTCGTGGGGGTTCAACTCCCCCCACTCGCACCAGCAAGAAAGGGCTGGAACCGAAAGGTTCCGGCCCTTTTGCTTTGACTTGGCCCGGCAACTCCTCTCACCGGGCGCGGGCGAGCTGGACGGCGGTGCCGGAGGTGGTGACCATGAGCATGGAGCCGTCGGTGCCGAGCACTTCGTAATCGACGTCCACGCCGACGACGGCATGGGCTCCGAGCGCCTCCGCACGCTGCTGCATCTCGGCGATCGCCTCGTTGCGCGCCTTCATCAGCTCCTCCTCATAGCCTTGGCTGCGTCCGCCGAACATGTTGCGGAAACTGGCGCCGATGTCCTTGAACATGTTCACGCCGGCGACGACCTCGCCGAACACGATGCCCTGATAATTCGTAATCACGTATCCTTCGACCGTTGGCGTAGTGGTGACGAGAATCATGATGCCCTCCTTGGCCTTCCATATCCGATTCCGCTTTCGGTTCCATTCGAACCCGCATACGCCGCTTCGCGCACGCGCGTTATGACCATCATAGCGACGAGGACCGGCACATGGTCCGCGGCGTGCGCGCCCGGCGGCGACCGAGTCGACGTGCGCGCGCCGCTGCGCCCATACCCATCACACACCCCCTTACACACTCCTCCAGCCCCCCATATACCCCCTATCTCACCCTGCCTCGTCGCACATTCCCGCACCCCGGCCGCGTGCCCTCGGCGGAACTCCGCCGGTAGAACTCCGCCGATACACCAAGCCCCCTCCCTGCCGGAACGTAGTTGTGAACAAGACCACAATCCTCATCCCCCGCGGCCACATATTGAATAGGGGGTGTATACGAGGGGCCCAACTACCTAGTTTTCGGGGGTGGGATCAAGGAAGGAACAAGAAGGAAAGAAGGATTCTGCACCATGCCATGCGATACCGGCTCGGATGCCAGCAACGCAATCACCTTCAACCAGCACATCGCCACACCGGTCCAAGGACGTTCCACCGCCGGGCGACGCCATGTCATCAAAGACACCGCCACGACCGCGCCCTCACCGGGCGCGCCCATCCACATCGTGTCGATCCCGCAGGTCGCCGTCCGTCAGGACATCCGCAGCGGCGACTTCTATACGACGGACGAACCGGCGACCGATCCCAGCGCCGACGACGAAGCCGTCATCGTCAAGCCACGCCGCCCCAGAAGGAAACACACCGGAGCCAGACGCCGCGGACGTCGCGGGCCGGCGCCGCACCTGTCCAAGCCGACGATGGACGACCTCGACGACCTGCACACGCTGTTCGCCGACCCGCGCATATGGTGGAACATGCCGAACCATCGCCACACCAGCATCGACCAGACGCAGACGATGCTGGAGCACTGGATTCACGACTGGCAACGCTATGGCATCGGCTACTGGGTCATGCGCGACCACAGCGGGCACTTCCTCGGCACGGGCGGCATCCGTCGCGCCGGCGACATTCTGAACATGCGCTACTACATACCGCCACGGCTCTGGCATCTCCGGTACGGCTCATACCTTGCGGCGAGCGGACAGAAGATCGCCGCGCAATACGATGCGGCACTGCCCATATTCCTCGCGGCATTGGCGCGCAACTACGCCTCCTGCATGATCGCCGACAAGCTCGGCTTCGTCGTGGTGCGGCGTGACGTCGACTTCACCGCCGACGCCGCGTCGCGCAGAATCTACGCCGACCGCGCGGTACGACAGCAGGACATCGACAACTACCTGAGCCTGCGTGAGACCGTCTGAGCCCTAGGCGCCGGATTTGGCGCGGAACCTGTAGGGTTTGGGCGGCGACCTGCACGGTTCGGAAGGCGACCTGCACGGTTCCCACAGCAACCTGCATGATTCGACCAGCAACCTGCAGGGCCATCCCGTGAAGAAGAGCCTCTACCCGCCGATGGCGGCATCCGGAATCGGCAGAATCATGCGGATTCGCCGGAACGGGAAAACCAACGGCCGGAAGTTCTTCAAGGGGACACCCTGCACATTCGCCGTCAGGGACTGCACATCTGCGCGGAAACCCTGCAGGTTCGTGCCGAAACTCCGCAGGTTGCCGACCAAACCCTACAGGTTCGCCCCTACGCTCCGCACATTCGTCGCCGCTCCCCACCCTTCGATGCCCGATGGCTCGTTCCCTGCGGCGCCGCCGGGTCTCAACGACCCAGGCTAAGCTGAAGGGCTATAAGACGACCAGCCGCAGCCGGCCCCGCCCGAAGCATGAGCCCGGCCGCCGGCCGCCGGCCACCGGTCGCCAGACGGGAGGATGACGATGGTCAGCGTGGATGATATCCGCAACAAGACGTTCCAGACCGTGCGTTTCAGGGAGGGGTACGACGTCGACGAGGTCGATGATTTTCTCGACGAGGTCATCGCCCGCCTGAAGGCCGGCAACCCGATGACCGCGGCCGAACTCGCAGCCCGGACGTTCCAAACGGTGCGTTTCAAAGAGGGATACGACGTCGCCGAGGTGGATGGGTTCCTGGACGAGCTCGCCCACGGCGTGACGACGGACGGCACAACGGCAGGCAGCGGCGCAGGCGCACGCCCCTCCGCCTCGGGTTCGGGCGGCAACACGTTCTCGAACAACAGCCCGTTCTCGGGCGACGAGGCGCAGATCCCGTGGTGACCCCGAAGCACCCGGAGAAATACACGCGCGGCACACGGTCGTACACGATGTCGCATATCCGCGGCAAGGACACGTCGATCGAGATGCTGGTGCGCAGCTACCTGTTCCGCCGCGGACTGCGGTTCCGCAAGAACGACAAGCGCTACCCCGGGCACCCGGATGTGGTGCTGCCGAAGTGGCGCACGATCGTGTTCGTGAACGGCTGCTTCTGGCATGCGCATGAGGGGTGCGCGCGGCATAGCACGCCGAAGTCGAACGTGGAGTTCTGGACGGCGAAGCTGCTGCGCAATCGCGAGCGCGACCGTCGCCAGCATGCGGAGCTCCGGGCGGCCGGCTGGCGCGTGATCGACGTGTGGGAGTGCGAGCTCGTGAAGTCCAAGCGCGAGGACCGCCTCGCCCGCCTCTACGACGAGATCGTCGGCGGCAGCAGGTAGCAGCGGCGCTGTCATCGAGAGCGCTGGAACCACGCCTGACGGCAGCGACGGTGCCTCCCGTGACACCCGCGCCATGCGCGAAGCAACCAGTCACGATTCCATGCAGAATTCTCAGTAGGCATTATGTCAAACTGCCAGTAGCTCCTATGCAAAACTGTCAGTAGAAGTTATGTTAAACTCTCAGTAGGAGTCGATAATCGTTGAAATGACGGGAAGATAATGATACCTAGGACATTGGCCACGGATATCGATGAACTGCTCGCTGGGTTCCCCGTGGTTTCCATCACAGGCCCAAGGCAAAGCGGCAAGACCACGCTGGCAAGAGAGCTACATCCGGAATTCCGATACGTCAGCCTGGAAGATACGGACACTCGGCATCTCGCCGAGGATGATCCGCGCCTGTTCTTCACCATGTACCCGAAGCACACGATCATCGATGAAGCACAACGCGTTCCTGAGCTGTTCTCGTATCTCCAAGGCATCGTCGATGCCACCAACGAACCGGGGCAGTTCATCCTCACCGGTTCCCAGAACTTCCTGCTGCTGAAGTCCATCTCGCAATCACTGGCCGGACGAGTGGGGCTCACGTATCTGCTTCCTTTGACCTATTCCGAAATCCTGGCGGCCGGGCTTCAGCCCGGCAATCTCGACGAATGGCTGCTCCGAGGCGGATACCCCCGTCTATATTCCAGCCGCCTGTCCCCGAACCGCTTCTTCGACACCTATGTCAGCACTTATGTGGAACGCGATGTGCGCGGCGAACTGGGAGTGCGCAAGCTCGCCGATTTCAGGCGATTCCTCGGATTGTGCGCCTACCGCATCGGAGAACTCACCTCCGACAGTTCCCTTGCCACCGACGCTCGCATCAGCACAAATACCTCCAGTGATTGGATGTCGATTCTCGAAGCGAGCTTCGTTACGTTCCGTCTTCAACCGTATTACCGCAACTTCGGCAAACGCCTGACCAAGACGCCGAAACTGTACTTCTACGATTCCGGTCTGGCCGCGCACCTGCTTGGACTGGAGAGTGTGGAAGACCTGCGTTCGAACAATGCGTTCCGTGGGCACCTATTCGAGAACATGGTCGTTTCGGAAATCGTCAAGGAGCACTACTCGCGCGGCAAGACACCGCACGTCTACTATTGGCGCGACTCCAACCAGAAGGAAGCCGACCTGATTGTCGAAAAGGCGGGGCGTATACGGTATCTCGTGGAAATCAAGGCGTCCTCCACTTATGATCCCCACGCGTTCGCCACGTTGGATTCCCTAGGAGAATTGATGGGATGTGATGCCAATCAAAAAGTGCTGGTCTACGGCGGTGATGATTCGTTCATGACACGGCATGGGCGGGTCATCAGTGTGCGGCAGCTACACGAATTGGTGGAATAAGCAGAGCAAACGACAAAACCGCCTGATGTCGTTCGTGCGCAACGGCGTGGATATCGACACCGCCTACCAAGCGTCGCCGTCCACCCACTCAATCGCGTAGCCGAAGGCCGCTTTCGCCGCATGGAAGCGGCGGCGGCCTTCGTCGTATTCTCCGGTTCGCGGCACGCCACGCCAGTCGAAGACGACGGGCGTGGCGCACGGACGGTCGAGGACAGTACCGTCGGCGCGACGCGGTCGGTATGGTCACGCAGGAGCGCCTGCATGTGCCATGCGTCGTCGCGATAGTCGGCGGTGACGGTGCGTTCAGGATGGTGTGAGGAGACGATGGCCAGCAGGCCGTGCGGGTTTTCGATGATGTCGACGTTGGGATGGCGGAACAGCGCGTAGGTGAGTCCGTCGTCCGCCGTGCCCGCGATGCGCCAGTCAAGTCCGCGACGTTGCAGTACGGAGGATGGTGCGACGGTGCATGATCGCGCGTAGTCGATGGGCTGCGCGTCCGTCCAGCAACATTCGCCGCCGTCACCTTCGTCGATGCTGCGACTGACGAGATACGACATGACCGCCGGCTCGTTCCAGTATGGGAACGATGACTCGTCGATGCCCCGTTCTTCCACGCCATATAGTGATCGCATTCGTCACCGACGATTGATTCGAACTCCTCCTGTGTGACGAATGTGTTCCCGTCCAGCTGGTAGCACTCCCATTCCGGATGAATCTCACGGTTTCGATACTGCTCCGCGGCTTTGACGTAAAGCGCAGCGTCCAACTCACTCATCCGAGATTCGATGTCGGAGAGCGTAGGGAGAGCGGAGACAGGTGATGAATATCTATGGTGATGCGAATACGGCATGGCGACCTTTCCGCAAGTCAAGTGACAAATGAACCGACACCCATCGTGATCGACAAGCACGCGCTTCAGTAGGCGCGTGACAGGAGATCCACCAGTGATCTACGATCATCGAATCGCGTCACGCCGGAGTGGCTATCCATGGCCGATACCCGATATTGCGATAGGATGACGGCAACTCGATGATGATGGGAGCGGGGACTATGCCGGAACAGAAAGAATTCCACGAACTGTTCGCACAAACCAATGGTCGCATCTTCGCCTTGCTGATCTCCACCGATGGACGCGGACACTTCGACAGCCGCGGCCGTCTCGCGCTGGACTACTGCGCAGCAGGCCAGACCTTTGATCTGCCGAAAGGCATGTTCGACTCCGACGCATACCGCGATACCGACGTGGTGCTCACCTTCGCCAAACTCGAACAAGACGGCGAGTATCTGCTGGTAGATGTTCACTCGGCCAAGGAGCCAACTATTGATATTAGCAACACTACAACTTCAAATAATAAGAAGACCGAACGATCCGGCCACATAAGTTTTGCAAATAAAACCATTCAATTAGAAAAACTATTCTCTGATTATCAAAACCGCTTAACCATCTCGATACACAAGCCCAATATTGAACCCTATCCATCATTGCAAAACCACTCGGATATATTCTATGCTGAATGCAATCCGAAAGGAAGATCTACAAGCAGCTACAACAATAGCAAGATCAGGGAAAAGCTGTTTGGCATTAAATTGGAACAGCTTTATCCAAACTCAAAAACTAGCTATATCAATGCTGCAAAAGATATAAAATACACATCTTTGATAGGAACTAACAAGAAGCCCATTTCATCATATAATCTTCCCAAGTTTGATACAATCTTTGACTTAATAGATTCCGACACACTTCTACAAATACGGTCTGATTGGATTGGAACACGCACCCTATACAAATCGCCAGAAGAGAAATCCCCAGAAGTAACTGCTGGATACGCAGCACGGGATCTTGAACTCTATGCCGAATTCCTTAAATCTTCACCAATTAACGACCTCAACCGCAATCTCATCTACTTCGGAGCGCCGGGAACTGGTAAGAGCTATAGGCTCAACGAGGATCTGAGGCAGTTCGAGGGACGATACGAACGTGTGACGTTCTATTCGGATTATCTGCACGCGCAGTTCGTCGGCTCGTTCCGGCCGAAGGCCATCACCAAGGAGCAGGGCAAAGCCGACTTCACATATGCGTTCACACCGGGACCGTTCACTCGTGTGCTGATCGACGCCCTCAACGATCAAGACTCTGAACAGGATCATGTACTGGTTATCGAGGAGATCAATCGCGCCGATCCAGCCTCGGTGTTCGGCGACATCTTCCAGCTGCTGGATCGGAACGACGCCGGAAACAGCACCTACCCCATCACTGTCAGTGAGGACATGAAGGCTTACCTCTGGTCAAAGGACGGTCTTAATGAACAGGGGAGGAAACGGCTGGCGGAAATCACCGGACAGCATTACGACGCGACCGGCGAAGCGCCCAAGTCCCTCTCCATCGCCCTGCCCAGCAACATGCTCATTTGGGCCACGATGAATTCGGCCGACCAAGGTGTGTACCCGATGGACACGGCGTTCAAGCGCCGCTGGAATTTCCGCTATGTAGGTATCAACGATGGCGCCGAAAAAATCAAAGACACCAAGTGGCGAGACTGGCGCAACAAGATTAATATGCTACTGCTCACCAAAGCCAAGGTGTCCGAGGACAAACTGCTTGGCCCGTTCTTCCTTGGTTCACCCAACCTCACTACCGGCACTGACGAGTTCAACGAAGCGTTCAAGAACAAGGTCATCATGTACCTGTTCGAGGATGCCGCCCGGTATAAGCGCACTGAGGTATTTGACGAAAAGGGAGTCGGGGACGCCAACGGCAGCCCCTTGACCTTAAGCGCTCTATTTACCGCATGGGATAAGAAGCAATTCGCCATTTTCAAGTGATGTAAACGAACGGAATCTCCATGAATCCCCAGCCGTCCGATATCGCCAACTTCTTCTTCCGCGAGCAGCAAGAGTACTCCGCGGATGACTTGATGCGCGCCGATGTCGCTTTGACTACCCTCAGTCAAAGCGATGCCGTGACGACTGACGACAGCGAAGAGAAACCGGAGACTTCGGCCGCCGATATCGAACAATTGATTCGTCGCCTATTGCACTTGCAAATCAACAGAACCTCAATCTTCACGATCAGCAAAGGCTCATCGGAAACGATATCCGAATCGAACACCTACCAGTTCAACTATGTGGGAATACTGGCAATCGGCCCCTACATGTTCGCCGTTCTTCCCAAGTATTATCGGGAAGTCACACCGGAGAACATCACCGGCCACGAACCGGCAGTACTCGATGAATTCGCGACCATCATGGGCGCCATCCGTCGGTACAACACCGACCCAGCCCACAAGCACAACACCATCGGATTCGATTACGAAGCTGCCGTCGACAACAGTGACGGCAATCTCATCGACCTGTATCGGTTCCTGCTCAACGACTACGCGGAGAACGGCCTCTACCAGTCCACCCGCCGCATCACCGAGTTGAACGGCTACGGCGAAATCGACTGGAACCGCACCGTCAATCAGATCATGCCGATGCGCACGTCCTCGCGCAAACCGGTCTACGTCGACGTCGTCAGCACCCGTTCCACCGTCGATACGACGACCATCATCCGTTCTATCCAAGCCGCCGTCATCACGGACATCTCGCACTATCTGGAATCATCAGGATTGAACGCGTTGTTCCGGCTGCCGACCGCGGAACCGTCCCCGAAAACACTCGCCGAAATCGGTGACAGCGACCAGCTGTTGCGTCTGTTGTGGAAGGAGCTGCGTGTCCAGTTCGTCACACGCAAATGTCTGCTGCTACGCGCGTTGATCCAATATCTGGAGGTGCGGAGCAGCGGGCGGTCGATGCCGTTGCTCGCTCAGGGGACATGCTCGTTCAATCTGGTGTGGGAGGATGTCTGCAAGAAACTGTTCAACGACGAGGAAGAACTCCACAAGACCGATAACCCGATTTGGAGGTACGTGGAACCGTTGGCATGGGCTGCGACCGCCCCGGAACCTTCGGAGAAGACCTTCATCGACGCCGAGGAAACCAGTGAGGATGATACCGATACGCAGAGCGCCGAAAGTTCACCATTGGAGCCGGACGTGGTCGCTCTCGACAAGGATGGCGGCAAGCGCTACATCATCGATGCGAAGTATTACGTTCCGAACTACAAGCGCGCCACAGCATCAACGGGACAAAAGAAGCCGAAGGGAAATGTCACGCGCACTCCTAGCCTGAAGGACATCGTCAAACAGTATTTCTATCTGTTGGCCCTGATGCCGCAAGAGACGAAGCCCGATCCGGAGAAAACAGCGAAGGACTCGGTACGAGTCTCCGGCAACGCGTTCGTCATGCCCGGCCAGATTCCGTTGATTCCCGATTCCGAAGACGGCGACGCCAAGGCCGGGAAATCCACGAGGTCCCTGAACACAAATGAGAACTTCCCAACACGCGTGGATCGCAAACTCCTGACACGTCGCGGTGCCACCTACTTCCCATTTATGCAGCAACGCTTGCAGAGCATATACGACAAGGATGTTCCTTGGTCCATCGCAGTATTCGAGATGGACCCCGAACAGGCGTTGCGCCTCTATCAATCCGAGGAAGGTACGAGCCACGAACAGGGCATGAAACGCCTCAGGGCCATGTTCCGGAAATAGTCTCGTCTCCGTTATCGGCTTCGACGTCATTCGACGCCATTGCCATCATCATCACCATCGTCAACGCCATCACCGCTCAGCCAATCATCGGACAGCAGCATCACTGAGACCGCCAACGGAACAGCGTCGGCCAGAACATCCGCCAAGCGCTCGCGCGTGGTGATTTCGGTTTCGCCGTCCGCTTCCAAGGCGTTCACGATATTGCTGTACCAGCGGATTCGTTCGCCGTTCGGCATCACGAACGTCACGCATGCGGGGATATGCACACTCATCATCAGTCTCCTTACGAATCGTTGTCGGATGCCATTCATCGTGATCGATGAGCGCGCGCTTCCAAAGGTGAACCGTGACAGATCCACGAGTGATCTACGATCCGCGTATCCGCACCGCTGCGTGTCCTCCACGATTCCAGCGTAGCCGTTGTATCCTGGCCGCATGGAAGCAGGCAGTTCCAAGACCAAGGTCATCAATGTCGTTGGCGCGGCGATCGTCCGCGAGGGTGCGGTGTTGTGCGCGCGGCGCGGACCGGGCAAATCGCTCGCCGGGTATTGGGAGTTTCCCGGCGGCAAGATCGAACCACACGAGACCGCGCGTCAGGCGCTGCACCGCGAGATCGAAGAGGAGCTGCTGTGCGAGGTCGACGTGGCGGAGGAAGTATGCACCAGCGAATACGCCTATGAGTTCGGCACCGTGCGCCTCACCACGTTCATCTGCCACCTGACCGCGGGCACACCGCATCTCACCGAGCACACGGATATTCGTTGGTTGGAACCGGCGGAAATGCCACAGCTGGATTGGGCACCGGTCGACCGGGAAGCGGTCGGCATCATCGCGAAGAAGCAATCGCTGGCGAAGTAGCCAGACGCGACCGGGTGCGACCGGACACGACCATCCACAGCCACCAGTAACCAGTCGCACAATCAATCGGCAGTAATCAAGTAATCAGGAGACGACATGACGAACGCGGATTTCGACATCAACCTGCGCCTCGGCCATTCGGCCACGACCGCAACCGCAACCACGACCGCAATGGAATCTGACAATGACGCCAGACACTCCGTGATCGAAGGCGCCATCGCCGGTCTCATCGAACCACGGCCGGATGCCCCCGTCACCTATAAGCCCGCGCTCATCTCCAATCGTCCCGGCGGACTCACCATGCACGATCAGCTCAGCGATGCCCTCGCGAACAGCGATTCCTTCGACATCTCCGTCGCGTTCGTCTCGGCCAGCGCCGTTCAGAGTCTGCTGCAATCCTTCGTCGATCATCACGACAGCGAGCCTCGGCACCCTAGCCGTCTGATCACTTCAACGAAGAATCATTTCAACGATCCCCGCGCCTTCTGGGAACTGCTGCATCTGAAGCGCACCGCCGACATCGACGTGCGCGTCTGGGAAGGTTCCGACAACGATTCGGCCACCGAATCGCAAGGCCAACCGTTCCATCCGAAGGGCTACATTTTCGCACGACGTATGCATAACGGCACCCCGTATTACGACCTGTTCATCGGCAGCTCGAATCTCACGGGCGCGGCGCTGAGCACGCAACGCGAATGGAACCTGAAGGTCTCCTCCCTCGCCGATGGCGAACTGGTCCAACAGGTGCGTGACGAAATCGACTCGCAGGTGGCCGATTCGGTGCCGCTCACCGAGGAATGGATCAAACAGTACGAGGAGGATTTCAAGAAGTACGCGCCGCCACGTCGCGACATCCTCGAATCCCTCGAAGGCCGCGACATCCAGCCGAACACCATGCAGAAGGAGGCGCTGGAGAACCTCAGGAAGCTCCGTGAGCAAGGTGAGCATCGCGCGATCATCGTGTCGGCCACCGGCACCGGCAAGACCTATCTGTCCGCGTTCGACGTGCGCGCGTACAAGCCGAAGCGCATGCTGTACATCGCGCAGCAGCAGATGATCCTCGAAGCGGCGAAGAAGTCCTATCAAAAAGTGCTCGGCTGCGACGAATCGGAACTGGGCATCTATTCGGGCACCAGCAAGCAGCAGGATCGCAAATACGTGTTCGCCACCGTGCAGACGATGCGACAGCCGGAAGTATTGTCGCAGTTCGCTTCCGACGAATTCGACTATGTGCTGGTCGATGAGGTGCATCATGCCGGTGCCAAGGGGTATCAGGACGTCATCGACCATTTCAAGGACGCCGATTTCATGCTCGGCATGACGGCCACTCCGGAACGCACCGACGGCATCAACATCTTCGAATTGTTCGGCCACAATATCGCCTACGAAATCCGGTTGCAGAAGGCGCTGGACGAGAACATGCTCTGTCCGTTCCACTATTACGGCGTCGCCGAATACCTCGGTTCCGACGATGATCCAGATCAGGCCGCGCATCGCCTGGACGTCACGCAAGGCCTTGACGCGAAACAATCGAAGCAGCTCAAGTACGAGATCAGACAGCTCGCATCGGAAAAGCGCGTGCGCTACATCATCGACAAACTGCAGGAGTACGGGCAGTTCAACGTGCCCGTCACCGGGCTCGTGTTCTGCAGCCGTCAGGAGGAGGCGCACGAATTGTCGCGCCTGTTCAACCAGCAGTGGAACCAGCAGGCGGAGCGCCTCTACCGGACGGCCGCCGTGACCAGCACGGACGCCGACGGCAAGCAAGTCTCGCAAGCGCAGCGCGACGAGTACGTGCGGCAACTCACCAAGGGCGAACTCGATTATCTGTTCACCGTCGACATGTTCAACGAAGGCGTCGATATTCCCGCGGTCAACCAGATCGTGATGTTGCGCAGCACGGAATCCAGCATCATCTTCACCCAGCAGCTGGGTCGTGGTCTGCGCAAGTTCCCGCATAAGGAAAGCGTCGTCGTCATCGACTTCATCGGCAACTACACCAACAACTACCTGATTCCGGTCGCCTTGTACGGCAATACCGGCGACCGCGATCGGGCGCGCAGGAACCTGCAACGCAAGTCGATCGGATTGTCGTCGATCAGCTTCGACAGAATCGCTAAGGAACGCGTGCTGAAGTCGTTGGACACCGCCGACTGGTCCGAGATGAAGAAGCTGTCGGAACAGTATCGTCAGGTGAGGTACGAGCTCGGTCGCATCCCGATGCTCATGGATATCTACGCCTACGACTCCTCGCTGCCGTACACGCTGGCGTCGAAGCGCAGCAACTATCTCGACTTCGTGCGGTCACGCGAGAAGAGTCTCGGCGGTGGGAAAACGGCCAAAGCCAGCAAAGCCAAGGAGACGTCATTCGCAGACCAGTTGGAACCGGTGAACGAGGTCGAGGACGCGATCCTCAAAATGGCGACGGAACTGCTGCTGCCGGGTATCCGACCGCACGAGCTCGTCATCCTCGATCGGCTGTGCCGGTTCGCGGACGAACGGCCGGGCGGCGACGCCGCCGCTGAAGCAGAGTGGGCACCATCGGCACCAATCTCCCGTAGCACACTCATCGACGCGATCCGCGCGGACTTCCCGCAAGCCGACCTGTCCAGCGTGCAATTCGACTCGGCGATCGGCGTGCTCGACTACTCGTACTTCACCGGGCCGAACAGCAAACGCTTCGGCGGGCAGCCGCTGATCGACGCGACGGACGTCGCCGGCGACAGCGGCGAACCCGCGTACCGACTGAACGCGACGTTCGCCGCGATGCTCGCCCGGAACCGGACGTTCCGCATCTTCTTCGCGGACACGCTGCGCACCGGACTCGCCAACTGCCGCGACCTGTTCCGGGAGGCGCGCGAGAATCGGCGCACGTTCGACCGCGCGTTCCTGTACGAACGCAAATACTCGATGGCGGACGTCATGCGGCTGTGCGGATGGCGCAAGGAGAACACGCCGCAGAACGTAGGCGGGTATCTGCTCGACAAGGAGACGGGCACGATGCCGATCTTCGTGAAATACGCAGCCAGCCAGTACGAAGACGAATTCCTCAACGCACAGGAGATGCGGTACTACAGCAAGAACGGACGCACGCCGCAGTCGCCGGAATTCCGGTGGGTGCGGGATGGCGTCGGCTCGGCGGAGTGGGACCGCACGCACTTCGTGCCACTGTTCGTCATGCGCAAGGCGGAGGAGGCGGATGGCCGGTACTACTACGTCGGCCATGTCGCCGCGTTCGACCATCCGACGCTCACGACGAAACCCACCGCGTCCGGCGAGGGCCGCGTGAACGTGACGCTCTCCACGCTGCGACTCGCCAAACCACTCGACCCGGAACTCTACCGCCATCTGACCAGCTGAACCGACCAGCCGAGGACAGGGGTTGACGCAGCAAACACAACGACTGGTAATTCACCACCGATTCCAACGGCTCCCGAAGGCAAAGCTCGATTTTCCATCGGCTTTGTCTTCGGGATAGCATCGAAACGGCTTCCATAGGTCCTTCGGGGCTTCCGTAGATAACTGAAGACAATTTCGCAGAGAACGCCATAGCCAACTTCGTTGCAATGACGCCGTTTTCGTTGACCTGGCCATAAGGATTTCCCCGGACGGAAACCTACGGAAACGACAAACCACCTACGGAAGACGCAACATCGGCATATGCGTCGACTCATCGGACCACCATAGGCAAGCGGCAAGAGAGTGGGATAATCAAGACGAACAGCGGCGGCGCGGCCGTAGTGCAGTCACAGTATGCCCTTGGCAGGCTCAGGAAGGAGCCTCGGTGAACTGGCGGGGCCGGCAAAGTCCAGACGGAAGGAACAGAATCATGCGGATTGATGATCTCATATTCGGCACGTACGACGCCGACGACCAAGACGGGTCTGCGGCCATCGCCAGAGCGCGCGTACTGCCCGAACCTCCGCAACGTGCGAAACGATGGCGGCGCGGTCTCGGCCAAAATGGCTCGCGCACCGACCGTATCCTCTTCTCCGGCGACATTCATTGCAAAGGCGCGAAGATCTGCCCGATCATCGAGGAGGCTGCGGAGCGTACCGACGCCGGCGTGATTGTGCTGCTTGGCGATCTGCTCAATGAGTGGGACGCCAGTGTCGCCGGCGAGGTCGCCGCGTTCGAGCGGCTCGCGGACTGGGTGAACCGACAGCGCGACCGGCGCGAGGTCATCGTACTGCTTGGCAATCACGACCTCACCTACTGGGTGGATCCAGGAACGGCCGACCATCGTGCGTTCCGCGACACCTGCCCCGGCTACAACGACGGCGCCTACCGAGACGTGCATTATCTGCTGCACATGATGTACCCGCAGCTCGCCTATGGCCTCACGGACGCGCGCGGGAATCAGGTACTCGCCTCGCATGCCGGAGTCACGCAGACATGGTGGGAATGGGTGATCGGCAAACTCGCCGACGCAGGCGAGCCGCTGCCGGGCGACGATTCCGATGGAGAGCCCGCCAGGAACCTCTTCACACCCAACGCGGAGCAGGCGGCAGATGCCATCAACACGTTCGCGCAGGGGCATATCGGCGGCGGCATCCGGCCGTTCGGCGTGATGGTCGGGGCCGAACGCGGCGGTTTCCCCGGGACGATTCCGTCGCCGGTCTGGGCGGGCATGGAGGAGCTGGCGTTCGACCCGCTCGTCGGCTACCGGCAGATCGTCGGCCACTCGCCGATCAATACGGTGCTGTACCGCCGGTGCGGTGTCGGCACGGGAACACTCACCACAGCTGGACGCCCGTCGAAACGCAGCCGTGCAGAGTTGTGGTATTGCGACACACATTCGCTATACCGCAGCGGACGACCGATCGGCGACGGCTCGCTCCTGCTGTACGACTGTGCCAGCGGTGGCGCATGGAGTGTCATGCCACGCGTGCGGTGATGCAACTTCGACGGAGCGCATCAGGAGGACCGTCATCCCACGCATTTTGAACGGGTCATAGCATCTTCGTATGCATCGCGTCTTGTGGCGCACGGAACGGCGTGGTTTCATGGTGCTCACATTCGTAGCGGGGTACGGCGGTCAACGATCCCGCGACGATTGTCGCAATGATGGTTACCGAAAGAAGGAGGTCATGATGGTGTTCACCACACTGGATTTCGCCGAACGTTATCTGCTGAAGACCGAAGTAAGGACCTCCGCGTCCATGTCCGAGAACGCGTACGGCCACGATGATGCTCCGGCGGACGGACCGGTCGACTCATACCAGCGTTACGCCTATTCGTACTGATTCACGCTGATTTTGCGCTGATTTTGCGCTGAATCACACCGATTCGCGCCGATTCGCGCCGATCGGCGACGTACGATTCCGAGAGGACGACGAAGCCATATCCGCCGTGTTGCATATAGCACATATGCTATATTGGGGATATGAAAAGCATTGAGGAGCTGCGCGGGGAGCGCCGGCGACTGCACGTCACGCAGGGCGCGGTGGCGAAGGCCATGGGGACCACCCAGTCGGCGCTGTCGCGCGCGGAACGCGAGGGAAATCCGACGCAGGATTTCCTGCAGCGGTACGAGCAGGCGCTCGACGCCCTCGCCAGCCCGCTCACACCGGCCACGGCGAGCCTCACCGGCATCATCTTGCCCGATGCCGATGATGAGCCCGACGTGGCCGCATCATCAGACATCGTCACGAACACGCCGCCCCACGAATCAGCCAAGAACATTGAACTGTACCGTTCCGAGGACGGCACCATACAACTGGAAGTCAATGTGAACGGCGACACGGTATGGCTGACTCAGGCCCAGATGGCGGAACTGTTCGACCGTTCCGTAGCGTCGATTTCTCGACATATCGCCAACGCCATCGCGGAAGGAGAAATCAACGGAGAAAGCAATTTGCAAAAAGTGCAAATTGCCCACTCCGACAAGCCCGTCACCTACTACGATCTCGACGTCATTATTTCCGTGGGCTATCGTGTGAAATCGCAACGCGGCGTGCAATTCCGCCGCTGGGCCACCACCGTGCTGAGGCGATACCTCATCGATGGCTATGCGGCCAACAAGCGACGTCTGGAACAACTGGGAAGAATCGTCAACGTGCTTGCCCGCAGCGACAACCAGCTGGCGGCCGGCATCGCGGATGTGGTATCAAGCTACCTGCCGGGATTGGACATGCTGCGCGACTACGATGCGCGCGAACTATCTCCTGAACCGCAAACACATCCGGTCTGGAAACTCGGAGCCGATGACGTCCATGCTCTGGCGATGCGCCTGCGACAGGCGTACCCCGCCGATTCGTTGCTCGGACGGGAACGGGGCGAATCCGTGGAACGCATCATCGGCGCCATCTATCAGAGCTTCGACGGCCAGGACCTGTACCCGACAGTCGAGGAGAAAGCCGCGCATCTGCTGTATTTCATGGTCAAGGACCATCCGTTCGCCGACGGCAACAAACGTATGGCCGCCGCACTGTTCGTGCGATTCCTTGAGGGAAACGCCGACGCCTTCGCCGGCGGCCATACGCCGGAAATCACCAACAACGATCTTGCGGCCATCACGTTACTCGTAGCGGTAAGCGACCCTGACGAAAAGGACGTGATGATTGATTTGGTAGAACGGATGCTGGCCGAGCCGCGCCGTCACTCGCCGGCCACACCGGCCACACCAGCCGCACCGGCACCATCCACACCGTCACCGTCGGCATCGCCGTCGACCGCCGGGATCCACTTGGCGTAGCCTTCGGCCTCCATGCGGGAGCGAGGCACGAACCGCAGCGAGGCCGAATTCATGCAGTAGCGCAGGCCGCCGCGGTCGGCGGGGCCGTCCTCGAACACGTGGCCGAGATGGATCTGCGTGTCCGCGGTGCGGATCTCGATGCGCGGGCGGCCGGGCACGCGGTCGTCGGCTTGCTCGGTCAACGAGGAGGCTTCCAGAGGCTTCGAGAACGCGGGCCAGCCGCAACCGGAATCGAACTTGTCGCGCGACGAGAACAACGGCTCGCCGCTCACGATGTCCACGTAGATGCCCGGCTCGAACGTGTGGTCGTACTCGTTGACGAACGGGCGCTCGGTGGCGGCGTTCTGCGTCACCGCGAACTGTTCGAGCGTCAGGCCCCAGATCTTCTCCACGTACTTCTGGCGGCGCTTCACGTTCGCGATCGCGGCGAGCGGGATATGGCAGTAGCCGCCGGGATTGTTCACCAGATAATCCTGATGATGCGCCTCAGCCGGGTAGAAGTTGCGCAGCGGCTCGATGAGCACGGCCGGACGCTGCGGCTGGCGGTCGATCAGCTGCTCGATCGCGGCGATATAGGTCGACCGCTGCGCATCGGACGTGAAGAACATGCCAGTGCGGTACTGGCGGCCGGAATCCTCGCCCTGACGGTCCACGGAGAACGGGTCGATGACCTCGAGGAACAGCAGCGAAAGCGTGCGCAACGTCACGCGCGACGGGTCGAACGTCACCTTCACGGTTTCGGCGGCGTCGGTCTGCCCCGCGCACACCTGCTCGTAGGTCGGGTTCTCGACGGTGGACTGCGCGTAGCCGACAGTCGTGTCGGTCACGCCGTCCACGTTCTGGAAGTAGCGTTCCAGCCCCCAGAAGCAGCCGCCCGCGAAATAGGCGACGTTCGTCGCGGGCGCGGAAGCCCCGCCCGTCACGCCCGTCACATCCGTCGCATTGCTCTTGTTCTCGTTCGTATCAGTCATGTCCCCAAGACTACTTGCGCAGGGTCCTGAGCATGCCGGCTATCTCGCCGGGCGTGACGGACGGCACGTAGGCGTGGGTGACGGCCAGGCCGATCTGCGCGAGCTTCGCCGCATCCGGGTAGCACACGTACACGGGCTCTTCGCTCGGTTGGAACTTGCGTTTGAAGTTGAACAACGAGTGGAATCCGTACGCGGGTTCCATCCAGTCGGCCACGAGCTGGAGCGCATGCTGCAGCACCTCGATGCCGTCACCGGCGCCGCCCGGCAGCGTGTTGTCCCGCTCCGGATTCATGCCGGCAAGCGGCGCGGCGGACAGGCTCATGAACTCGACGGCCGACCCAGCCCCAGCCGAGCCAGCCCCATCCGAACCAGCCGAAGCCCCCTCATCCCGCAACCGTTCCGCCATACGCGCGATCAGGAACTCCATCACGCCGTTCGGGCTGTCCGGACGATGCCGCATGAAGTCGAGCGTCCATCCGACGATCCTCCCATCGCGCCACGTGGGCAGCCAGCTGGTCACGCCGAGCACGCGGCCGTCCGCGTCCATCGCGTACAGCAGCCGCACGCGCGGGTCGCGCAGCTCCTCGACGCCACCCAGCGTGAACTTCATCTCCGGCAGCGCCTTGCCCTGCGCCCACTCCTCGGAGATGTCCTCGATCTGCTCGCGCACGTCGAGCGACGCGTCGAGGAATGTGGAGTACACGTCCACAACGCCCTGCCGCTTCGCCTTGTTGATCGCGGTGCGGATGTCCTGCCATTTCTTGCCGGTCGTCTTCCACTGCCGCGGGTCGACGACCATCTCGCCGCCCACTTCGATCGACTGCCATCCCATCGCGAGCAGCCGGTCGCGCTGTTCGCGATGCACCGCGTAGAACGCGGGCGTCAGCGACCGCGACGCGCAATACTTCGAGAACGCGATCAGATCATCATCCCACTCGGACGGATCGCCGAACGGCCCGGTGCAGGTGAGCGCCACGCCGCCCCACACACGATACGCGACCGCGGACCGCCCGGAATCGGACATCCAATACTCGTTGCCCTCCCACGTGGTCATGAAGCTCATCGACTCGCCGCCGGCCTCGACGAGCCGTTCCGCGCGGGCGCGCGCACGCTCGTCGACCGCCGTCACGTCGCCCATCCACCGCACGACGACCACCAGCACGACGATCCAGAACACGAGTCCCACGCCCTGGTACACGATCGACGCGAGCGGCGTGACCGGCACGAACGCGAGTCGCACGTGACTGAGGAAACCAATCGGCAGGAACCGTCCCGGCAGCTCGGCGAGCAGCGTCGCGGCCGTGGCACGCGGCGCGAACTCGCCCGGAAGCGCGAGACCGTACAGCAGGTACACGGCCGTGCATGCGAGCAGCGCGAGCACGCACGCCGTGACGCCGCCGGCGAGACGCCGCCATCCGACGCGCACCGGGAACCGGCGCAGACCGACGAGCAGCGCCACGGCGAACGCGAACGGCGGCAGCGCGTTCGCGACGCACGCGGCGAACGCGCCATGGTCGACGAGCGAGTAGACGCCGTCCGGCGCGAACCGCAGCGGCACGACGAGATAGTAGGCGACCGCGACGCCCGCTGTGACGAGATTGACGGCGATGGAGGCGACTGCGGCGAACCGGCGGCCGCGGTACAGGCCCCACGCGAGCACGAGCGTGACGGCGGTGGGCAGCAGCGAGCGCAGCACCGCGCCGGGCATCGACGTGCGCAGCAGGTCAAACTGGAGGAAGCAGTCGGTGCGCGTGGAGCCGGCGATGCAGCGGGCGAGCGTGCCGTCGTCGGCCGCAGCGGGGCTCATGATGAGTCCCAGCGTGCTCAACGGCCCGGCGTGCGTGTGCGCGGTGATGGCGAGCACCGGGCCGAGCGCGAGCACGACGGCGATCGCGGCATAGAGGCGGCGGATTTCGTACGAGGTGCCGCGCAGCCAGTGCCAGCGGGTTTCGGCGGATTCGGTTCCGGCCGAGGCGTCGGTTTCGGCGCGCGTCGCGTCGTGCGTCGCGTCGAGCGCGCCGACGCGACGTTCGCGCTGCCGCATCACCACGCCGGCGACATGGCCGATGATCGCGGCGGCGAGGATGCAGTAGCCGCCGGGATTGCCGCTGTACAGCAGCGTGACCAGAATCGCCACGTAGCCGACGAGACGGATGCGCTGCCGCCACAGGTGCGTGCAGTACGCGCTGGCGGCCATCAGCGCGCCGACCGGCAGCGTGAGCGGGCTCAGCACGAACGAGATGCGCTCGATGATGCGGGTGTCATGCAGCAGCGACCCGGTCGCGGCGCATAGCGTCAGTCCGACGATCACGCCGCCGAGTGCGCATGCGACGGCGATGCGCACGGTGCGCGCGCGGCCCAGCCATCGTTCGGCGATGGACAGCATGACGAGCCACAGCAACGCGTCGAAGACCAATTGGATGACGCCGCGTGCGAGGAACAGCGAGCACAGGAGCTTGCCGAAGCTGAATTCGGCCATGCTGGTGTGCAGGCGCAGCGGGAAGTCGAATCCGGTGACGGCCGCCGCGATCCACGCGACGAGATTCACCGCCGTGAACGCGAGCGTCGCGCCGACGGCGAACCGGTGCGCGTCCGCCCATCGGCGTGCGTCGCCGGCGAGCGCCTGCCACGCCTGGGTGGTCGGCCGGGGTTTGCCGGCCTGCCGGGGCTGAGCTTGCCGGGTCTTGCCCGACTGCCGGGGCTGCGCCTGTCCGGCCGTCCCGTTCCGTTGTGCTTTCTCTCCGCTCATTCCTGCACCTCCATCATTCCTGCACCTCCACTTGCGGGTAATCCTTGACGGCCTTCGTCATCGCGCCGAGCCCGGTGCGCGCGCTGAACCAGTCGACGCCGGGCTTCCACACGGCCTGCACCGCATGCCAGTCGTGGCCGTGGCCGGGCACGACGATCTCGGTCACGTCGCCCACGCCGGCCTTGCGCGCGGCCGCGGCGATCGTGCGCATGTTGCGCACCGAATCCTTGTCGCGTTCCCCCGCGCCGGCGAACAGCGCGAGGCCGCGCGCCTCGCCGGGGTCGAGCGCGGCGAGCGCGTTGACCGGCACCTGCGCGTCGTAGTCGGCGCGACGGCCGCGGAAGTAGTTCTTCGTCATGTCGGCGACGGACCCGTTGGTCGGCTTGAGTTCGCCGTCGACGGGCAGCATCGCGCCGTACAGTTCCGGGTGGCGCGGCGCGATCTGCGTCGTGCACGTGCCGCCCTGCGAGAATCCGCCGATCGCCCACATGCGCGGGTCGGTCGCGACGGGCAGCGTGCGTTTCGCCCACGCGACGACGTCGCGCGTGAGATACGTTTCCGCGTCGCCCTGGCTGGTGTCGGCACACAGGCTGTTGTGCGTGTCGGCGCCGTTCTGGTCCGGCACGACGACGACCGGCGCGAGACCGTCATGCGCGTCGGCGTACGCGTTCATCATGCGCGCGAGGCCGGCGGCCGCGACCAGCCGCCCCGGACTGCCCGGCTGCCCGGCGAGCAGTTCCATGACCGGCAGCCGCGGCGGCCGCTTCGCGAGCGCGGCCGGCGGCAGGTACACCATCGCCTTGCGCGCCGCGAAATGGGATTTCGTGTTCGGGATGGTCACGGACAGTATGCGGCCGTGCGCGGGATGGTCCGGCGCGTCGTGGCGCTCGGCTGCGGCGCGCCACTGCGCGACCGTCATCGCCGCGCGGTGGATGGTCACCGAGTCAATCGACGCGTACGGCGTGTACCCGACGACGCTGCCGACGGTCTGGTATTCGCCGAAGATCGCGTCAACGCGCAGCGCGGTGGCGAGCAGCGTGAGCGGGATGAGGATGACCGCAATCGCGCGGGTGATGCGGCGAGCGACGGCGCGGGGCGCGCGGCGACGGTTCGCGACGACGATTACGGCGGCGATCGCGCCGAGACCGGCGAACCCGCAGGCGACGGCGATGATGACCGGCCAGCCGAGCGAGACGCCGAACACCATGATGCCGTCGGAGATGAACCATGCGAGGAGCAGGCCGATGAGGCCGGCGGCGAGCGCGGCGGCGAGGATGGCGAGCGCGGGAAGGAAGGCTGCGGACGGGGTTGCGGAGGCTGGTGTGACGGCGGAATCCGCGGGCTTGCCGGGAGCCGGGCTGGAAGCTTGGCTGGGAGCCTGGCTGGAAACCTGAGTCGGGCGGACGAGCGCGACGGCGAGCGATATGACGAGTGCGACCGCGGCGCATGCGGTGACTATGAACACGGTCCGCGGCAATACGCCCCGGACCAGCGACACCTGCATCAACCATGCCGATGACGCCATATCCAATGTTGAGACCGAAGCAGAACCCATCTCGATCATCCCCATGACATACTTCACCATGCGCTTCACAATGCGCACGTAAGCCTAACGCGCGATTCAGGAAGAGCCGAGAAAACCCAAGATTCTCCCCGACGATTCCCATGATTCACTCAGGTTGGGCCACAGGCCCCGTCCTTGATTGCGGGCGGGGTGTCGGCTCCCGGCGAAGCCGGGTGGGGGAGAGATAGTTGCAAACGTCACGTTCCAGCTATCTCTCCCTCAGTCAGCCTGCGGCTGACAGCTCCCTCGTCAGAGGGAGCCATAAGGAAGGCGGCAACCCCTGCACAACGACAAAAGAGGCCGGCGCATCGGGGATGATTCTCGATGCGCCGGCCTCTTGTTGGCTGGCATTGTTTCCGCGTCGCCCGTCTACTCAATCCCAAGGAAGGGGGACGTATGGGGCGGACGGCGTACCGTCAGACGTGCTCAGTCTGAGCCTACAGACAGCCACCGGGCTGCCTGCTTAACGGCGTCTCCTCCGGCCCTGCAATTACGGACCGGCCTACGGCCGGGCTCAGACCTGCCTTCGCTCGGCTTTCGCCTCGCTCAGGCTGAGCCTACAGACAGCCCACCGGACTGTCTGCTTAACGGCTCAGCCTTCAATCGCGATCTGGTGCTTGGACTCGACTTGCGGCTGGGCCTGCATCTTCGGAACCTGAATGCACAGCGTGCCATTGTTGTAGCTGGCGTGGGTGTCGGATTCCTTCACCTCGTCGCCCACGTAGAAGCTACGAGAGCAGGAGCCCATGTAGCGTTCGCGACGCAGCCAACGACCGGACTCGTCGGAACCGCAGGCGCACTGCTCGCCCTTGCCCTGGGCGTCGGAGGCGTTCGCGGACTCCGGAGCCTTGTCCTCATGCTCGCTGGAACGCGAGGCGGACACGGTCAGGTAGCCGTTGTTCAGCTCGAGCTTGATGTCGTCCTTCTTGAAGCCCGGCATATCGATGTCCACGTCGTAGCCCTTGTCGGTCTCACGCACATCCGTGGTCATCATGTTCGCCATCGTGTTCGCCGGCATCATGGAGCCCATCTGAGAGTCCATGTTGCGCCAACCCTCGAAGAACGGGTCATCGAACAGATCGGAGAACATCGTGTCATTCATCAAAGCCGGAAACATCGCCATAATCGGTACTCCTTCAACAAGGAGAGAACACGGCTTGGCTACCGTCCCGCCCGCCGCCCTGCCATAGGCGGCGAACGGAAACGGATATCGTGGCCGGTTCCGGAACCCCTTCCGGGGCTCTCACCTTCGCCTTTCACTTCACTCAATTCCCGAGAGCCCGAATCATTCCACGGTTTTACCCACAGTGAACATGCCCGGGAATCAGCGAATACGGACGCGAACCCGCGAATGCGCATGGTTTGGAGGGCGGTGTGCATGGTTCAGAACGCAACCTGCATGGTTTCCGGAGCAACCTGCACGATTCCCGGGGCAATGTGTAGTCCTCCGGACCGAACGTGTACGGTGTGGTGCCGAAGAACGCCCTGGCACAGGCACAAGCGCCTGCGCAAAAGCCTGGAATTCCGCCAAACGTCCTACCGGCCGACAGAGCGAACAGGCGGCTCTTCACGCCGCCACCCCACAGGTTCGCTCAGATGGACTACACGTTCGTTCCGCAATCATGCACGTTCGCCCCGGAACCATACACAACCAGTCAGAAACCCTACACAACGCCCCGCAAACCATACACATTCGCCATACGGCCAGCCTATGCGCCTACCGCATACGGGATATAACGCGGCCCAAAGGGCAACGAAGCGGAGCCACCGCGCGATCAACGCCATTCAGGCATCGGGATAGACGCGGAAGGAATCGGCCCGTTCCGCCGCACGGCGAGAACCGTCCCCGACACGGGAACCTCGCTTGGAGCCAATGCCGGCACGCATCCCGGCACCGTCTTCCGCCGGGATCTCGCGCACTTCCACATGCTCGACCTGCGACCAGCGGGGGCCGACCTTCAGCGCGCTGATCAGCTGCGCGACCGCGGCGCGCGACCCCTGCGCCTCGACCTCCACCGAGCCGTCATAGCGGTTGCGCACCCATCCGGACAGTCCGCCGATCGCGCGCACCTTCGTCACCACGAAGTAGCGGAATCCCACGCCCTGCACCATGCCCGTCACCACGGCATGCACACGGATGATCTCATCACTCATCATTACTCATTCCAATCGTTCGATAGGTCGGCGTCCCCTTCGCAAGGACGGGAACGGGAAGGCAAAGAAGACAGGGACCGGGAGAGACTGCGAGAAAGTAAGGGGAAAGGGCCAGGGGGCAGGCCCTTAGGCATGTGCCCGTCACCGCACCAGGAACACCATGGCGAGGATGAGCACGAAGCCCACCAGGTCGGTGGGCGTGAACACAGCTCCGAGGAACAGCACCGAGGAGACCGTGGCGGCGACCGGCTCGACCGTGCCGAGCATCGTGGCGCGCATCGCGCCGACCCGCACCACGCCCGCGAGGAACAGCCCGAACGCCCCGAACGTGCCCAGCACCACGGTGAACGCCATCAGCGCCCAGCCGAGCCCGTCGAACGAGGGCGACCCGGCCCACGGCCGCACGATCGGCAGCAGCACCAGCCCCGAGATGACGAACATCACGCCGTTGACCACCATGTTGCCCCACCGCTGCACGAGCTTCATCGGCAGAATCGACATCGCGCCGGTCGCCGCCGCGTTGATGAGCCCCCACACGAGGCCCATGGCCGGCAGTTTCAGCGTGGACAGGTCGCCACCGGTGGCGATGAGTACGGTGCCGGCGAACGCGAGCGCAACGCCCGCGCTTTCTCGCAGTCCAGGCAAGCGCCGCCCGCGGATGCAGACGAACAGCAGCACGAACAGCAGGTTCAGCGACTGCAATACGGTGGCGGTTCCGGCATTCGTCCAGTCGATCGAGGAGAGGTAGGCGACCTGCACGGCGAGCACGCATACGAGCGAGCACACGAAGAACGACAGATACGATTTCCGGTCGCGCACCGCGCCAGCGACGAGTTTCGGCGTGCGGATGCCCGCCGCGGCGAGGAACAGGACGCCGGCGAACAGTTCGCGCATGCAGGCGAGCCACAGCGGATCGACGTGGTACGGCCCCATCAGCACCTTCGATACGGTGGCGTTGCAGCCCCACAGCAGTCCGCCGAACAGGACGAGCCCTGCGCCGATCAGGATGTCGCGCGGCGTGCGTTCGAATGTGGCGACGCGCGCGTTCCCGGATTTCCCGCGCGATGATTCCCCGTTCCCGACTTGTTCGCGCGGGGCCCGTTGCTCTTCACTCATGGCTACCAGTATGGCACCGGACGATTCCCGAACCGCGGCAGAACCACGGCCGAGCGGCACTATGCTGGGGCGTATGAGCGAAGCACATGAATCCGAGAAGCAGTCACAGAGCCGGCCGCGGTCCGGCGAAGACGAGGACGGTCTCAAGCCGGTGAACGCGAAGACGCGCACCGTCACCATCGTCGCGACCGTGATCGGCCTGGTCGTCGTGTTCCTCGCGTTGGGTTTCTTCGTGCATTGGGGGCTCGCGGCGATCTTCGCGATCATCATGGTGCCGGGCGCGATCTCGATGGCGATCGTCGCGCGTCACCCGGAGAAGACGGGCGGGCGCAGCATGCTCGGCGTCTCGAATCCGAACACGCTGCTCGAACCGTTCACGGGGAAGCGGAAGTAGGGCTCTCCTTACACCCCCTCAGTCGCCTTTGGCGACAGCTCCCCCGCAATTACGGACAGCCTGCGGCTGACCTCATATCGGCTCGCCTGTCGGCTCGCACGTCGCCTACAAACGCCTCTGGCGTTTGCTTCACGGCGGCGTCCCGTCAGAGGGAGGCATGAAACGAGTCACATGGCCCGGGCGTTTTCGATGAGGGCGTTCCTGAGGTCGGATTCGATCTGACGCATCTTGACCTGGGCGGCCTCACGGTTCGCCTTGCCCTGCTTCTGGATCTGCACGGTCTCCTTCAGCGTGGCGATGAGCTCCGAGTTGATCTTCTCCAGCGTCTCGATCTCCACCACGGACCGCTGGTTCGCCTTCTCCGCGTCCACCGCGCCCTTGTGCAGGGCGGATGCGTTGCGTTGCAGCAGCTTGTTGGTCACGTCGTCGGCCTTGTTCTGCAGGTCGAGCGCCTTGCGCTGGTTGGACAGGCCGAGCGCGATCACCATCTGCGACTTCCACACCGGGATCGTCGTGGAGATGGTCGTGTCGATCTTGTCGACGATGGTCTGGTCCGCGTTCTGGATGATCTTGATCTGCGGCGCGGTCTGCAGCGTGACGACGGAGATACGGTCGAGGTCGTCGAGGCGCTTCTCGAACCGGTCGAGCTTCGCCTTGAAGTCCTTGAGCAGCTGCGCCTGCATCGGGTCGCCGCTCTTCGTCGCCTCCGCCTCGAGCGCGGGCAGCTGCGTGGCGCGGAAGTCGGCGAGCGCCTTCTTGCCGGCGAGCACGGTGATCTTGAGTTCGCGGTACTGCTGCGCGTTCTGCTCGTACATCGTGTTGTACATGGAGATGTCGGCGACGAGGCGCGACTGCGCGGCCTCCAGCTTGGTGATAATCTCGTCGATCTGCGCGTCGACCTTCTGGTAGCGGCGGCGCAGTTTGTCGATCGAGACGGCCACCTGGCCGAGGATCGGGATCTTGCGGAATCCGCTGAGTTCGGCCTCGTCGATGGTGACGAGCATCGTGCCGAGCAGTTCGCCCGCCTCGCCGGTGTCCTTCGAGCGGGTTTCGGAAAGGATTTCGTCGGCGAACGTGCTGGTGGCGCGTTGCGCGTCCTTGCCGTAGCTGGATTCGATGCCGTCGCGGGTGAAGTCGATCTGGTCGGCCATCTGCGCGACGGTCTGCTGGTCGGCGGCGGGAAGTTTCGCGATCTGCTGGTCGGGTGTGAGTTGGGTCGCGTCGGCGACGGCCTGTGCGGCGGTGGGGACGAGTTCGCCGGCTGCGGCGCCCGTTCCGGCGCCGTTCAGCCCGGCGAGTGCGGGATTCGTGACCGTGTTGCCGCCGGCGAGGTCGGCGAGTGAGATCTGTTTTGCCATGATGATTGTGTTCCTTTCGATAAACGGTTTTTGCCCCCTCAGTCGCCTTCGGCGACAGCTCCCCCTGAAGGGGGCGCAGGTCTCTCCCCCACCCGCTTCGCGGGAGTCCGGTGCAGCGTCACTGCGGCTGCGGCGTCAGTCCTTTGAGGGCTTCGATGAGCTCCTGCATGGCGCTGTTGCGGGGCAGTTCGGAGACGGCGGGGATCTGGTCGAGCGTGCCGTTCACCTTGAAGCGTTTGATCGAGTCGGTGCCGGTGAAGTTGGCGGCGCGGAACCCGTGCTGCTCCCAGGCGAGCTTCTGGATCGCGGGCGATTTGAGCACGGTGAGCAGCTTCTCCCCCTTCTTGTCGAGCGCCATCAGCGTGTGCGTGCTCCACACGGTGGGCGTCGGGTAGACGATGACGACGTCGTCCTTGATCTGCTTGAACGCGTCCGGCTGGTTGACGGCGAGGTCGAGGATCTGCGCTTCGTAGCCGACCATCATCGGCTTGGAGCCGACGCCGAGCGTGAGGAACTGGTTGAACGAATCCTCGGACGAGTTCTCCATCCATCCGGACTTCGCGAAGATCGACTTGATGGTCTCCTTGTCACGTGCGAGCGAGTCGGTGGTGGCGGGCTGCCCGCCGTTGAGCACGTTGGCGATGAGCGCCGCGTACTCGTTGCCGGAGTTCGACTGGACCGGGTCGGTGGAGTCGATGCGGAACTGTCCGTAGCCGGCCGCATAGCCGACGTCCGCCCACGTCTTGTCGTGCACCATCGCGTCGACGGCCTTGGCCATGTCCATCGAGTAGACGCCGTCCTTGCTTTTGCTCATCAGCCCGCCGGAGACGAGTCCGTCGGCGACGGCCTTGTGCGTGTACAGCACGATCGGCGAGTTGAACACGATGTCGCTCTGCGTGGCCTTCACCCCCTTGTCCGCGCCGTATTCGACGGCGGCGCGGGAGGAGGGGAACAGGTAGTCCATGCCCTTCGTGTCCGCGGTCATCATCGCGAGGCTGCCGGCCTTGCGGTAGTCGACGTTGAGACCCTGCGCGGCGGCGGCCTTCTGGAAGTCCGGATCGTCGAACAGTCCGATCTTCTCGCCGCCGAGGTAGCCGTTCACCTTCACCGTCTCGACGGGCGCGGCCGGCTTGGGCTGCGCCTGCCGCCAGACGAGCGTGCCTCCGATGATGGCGACGATGGCGAGCAGCGCCACCAATCCGATGATCTTCGATTTCGACAGTTTCATTCCTTCGACTCCGTTTCCGTCTGGTAGCCGTCCATGCTGGCGAGGCGCTGGATCGCGTCGGAGTCGGCGGCGATGCCGAGCGTCTTCGAGCTGACGGCGCGGCTCAGTTCGCCGGCGGCGGTGCGTTCCAGCACCTGCAGCGCCTCGATGGTCTCGACTCTCGCCTTCTCGGCCTGGTCATGCGCGCCGGACGATTCGACGTCCACGTAGGCGCGCAGCAGTTTCTGCGTCTGTTCGCCGTACACGGTGATGTAGTGGCGCAGGATCGCGTAGGCGGACGTGTCCTTGGCGACGTAGTCGACGAGGCTGCGGGTCGCGGCGACGAAGTCGTCCGCCTCGGCCTTCACCTGCTCGTCGTGCACCTGCCGGGCGAGCATGGCGATCGCGTTGAGGCGCGAGTTGGCGGCGTCGATCGCGTCGGCCGCCTTCTGTCCGTTCGGCAACGCGCTGGCGAGCATGTGGCCGATGCGGCGTTCCGGCTCGGTGAGCGACGACCCGGCGACGTAGCCGAGCGCGGCGAGCGCGAGCGAGACGCCGAGGCCGATGACGCCGCCGCCGGAGACGGCGAATCCGAGCACGGCGAGCACGCCGCCGGCGATGATTCCGCAGATGATCTGGAGCATCAGTTGAATCCCTTGACGGTGCGGAACACGTCGGCGAGGTCGCCGGTGCGGCCGTCGAACACCTTCGCGTTGGACATCTGCGCGATCGGGTCGAGCTGCGAGGAGTCGGCGTCGCCGAACATGATCGAGAAGATCGGGACGTCGAGGTTGTCGTCCTTGTACTGGGCGAGCGCGGCGTCACGGTTGTTGACCTGCGACTGGCCGTCGGTCATCAGCACGATCGCGGTCGTGTAGTCGTTCTTCTGGTCGGCGCCCGGCAGCTGCTGGTATGCGGCTTCGAGTCCCGCGTAGATGTCGGTGCCGCCGTCGGCCGCGGTGACTTCGGCCGTGTTGAGCAGGTTGCCGGTGTCGGTGCCGTTGGCGCGGATCGGATCGTGCGGGATGCTTTCGAACGGGATGAGGATGTTGACGTCGTTGCCGGAAGGCTGGATGTGCGCCGCCGCCGATTCGGTCGGGTCGAGCGCCGCCTTGAGGCCCTTGACGACGCCGTTCTTGCCGTCGCCGTCCATCGAGCCGGAGTAGTCGACGACCCACACGGTCCAGCTGGGCTTGCGCAGTCCGTTCTGGTACACGTCGAGCGCCTTGGTGATGGTCTTCGCGGTGGGCAGCGGGATCGCCTTCAGCGTGCTCGCGTTCGTGTCGATGCCCCAGGCGGCGCGGAACGACTGCTTGACCTGGCTGTCGGAGGCGTAGGTGAGCGCGCCGCCGAGTCCGGTACGGCGGCCCGCGCGCTCGAATTCGAGCTTGGAGTCCTTGGAGCGCAGCGCCTTCGCGAACGCGTCGTACGCCTTGCGCTTGCCGGAGGCCTGGCCGCGGTCCACGTAGCCGAGCGGCGAATCGGACACGGCGATGCCGTCGGACGGGTAGATGGTGAGGAGCGGGTCATGGCCGTTCTTCGTGAGCGTCTTATCGGCCTGGATGACGAGCGACTCGTAGTTGACCATCGAGTCGAAGCGGTCGGGGTTGGCCACGACCATGTCCTTCAGCCAGTCGGAGGAGCCGGAGGAGCGGTCCACGCCCTTGAGCAGCTGCGCGACCGACGAGGTGAGCGAGGCGTCGGCGAGGTCGCTGTCGGTGAGCGGGCCGGTGCCGCCGCGCAGCGCGGTCATGAACGCGAGGTACGCGGAGGCGCCCGAGTTGGACTGCGTGGCGGAGGTCATCGAGAACTTGAGGTCGCCGCTTTTCACCTTGGCGAGCACGTCGGCGGTGGAGACGGCCTTCGTCTTGCCGGAGGAGTCCGCCCAGCCGAGCTGTTCGGCCTTCTTCTTCGCGATGCCGAACACGATCGGCGTGGTGGACGTGCTCTGCGCGTCCTTGACGAGGTGCTTGGTGTCGCCCATCGAGATCCACATCGAGGAGGCGGGCCAGACGGCGTCGTACTCGGCGGCACCGGATTCGAGTACGTTCATGATGTCGAGCGAACCCATGTAGTCGACGGTCACGGTCACGCCGGACGCGTCGGCGGCCTTCTGGATCGCGCCGGCCACCTCCTTGTTCTCGGAACCGGAGGCGATGCGGATGTCGCCGGCGGAGCCGGAGCCCGGCTTGAACGTCTGCGTGGTGCCGTTATTGCTCGTCGACGAGGTGCCGGCGGGGGCGGAGGCGTTGCCGTTCGTGCCGTTCGACCCGTTGCCGGAACCATTCGATCCGTTGCCGCCCGACGCGCATCCGGTGAGCATCATGGCGGCGGCGCAAATCACTGCCGCCGCTGCGGCGATTCGACGGCGAAACCCAACTTTCCTATCCATGATTCCATTGTCGAACGCGCTTCTTGCGCCGCCGATACCGCCAAGCGACATCAAAGTGAACAATGCATGAAAAACAACACCCACCTACGTAGGGAGTCCGCTTCGCCTCCGCTCGTCCAACCCCCTCAGTCCGCTTCGCGGACAGCTCCCCCTGAAAGGGGGAGCAAGGAAAACCGACATCCGCGAAAGCGACGGCCATGACTCTGCGCCCCCCTTCAGGGGGAGCTGGCCGGCCGTAGGCCGGACTGAGGGGGTCAAGGACCGAGCCACACGAAGCCCGTCCGCTACTCTTCGGCGAGCATCTTGTCGCCATAGAAGGCGAGGATGCGTTCCAGATAAGGCCCGGCGACCTTGTTCGGCATCGAGAAGACCTCGTGCTCGGATTCGGGGATGCGCACGAGCGTGGCCTGGCCGGAGCCGTCCTTGACACGGCGCACGAACTCGGTCTGCGGCTGGTTGCGCACCCAGATGTCGCGCCCGCATTGGAACAGCAGAATCGGCGTCTCGATCTCGGCGCATGCGGCCGGGGCGAGCACGGCCCGGTTCATGCGCATCGCCTGCCGCACCCATTCGAACGAGGCGCAGTACGTCTGATATTCGGGATTGGCGCAACGTAGTTCGTGGTACCAGCGTTCGCGCGGCTCGCTCGACAGCTGGTAGGAGCTCAGGTCGAGCACGCCGTCGAAATCCTTCTGGCCGAACACGCGGTGGCGACCCAATCCGCACGCGCACAGCACGCCGACGAGCGCGCGCGTCAGCCACATCGGCATGCCGGTCTGCGGCGCGATCATCGGCGCGGACAGCACGGCCCGGTCGAACAGCGAGGGGTAGCGTTCCAGCACGGCTGCGCCGATGCCGCCGCCCATCGAATGACAGAACAGGTTGAGCGGACGGCCATCCGCGTACGACTGTCCGATCGTCTCGGCGAACCCGGCGAGGTCGGCGACGTAGCGCCGCCAATCGTCGATCCAGACGAGCGACGGATTGTCGACGTCGCGCGCGGACTTGCCGTGCCCACGATGGTCGAGCACGCACACGGAATAGCCGGCGAGCAGGAAGTACCAGACGAGTTCGTCGTATTTCTCGGCGAACTCGGTGAACCCGTGGCTGATGACGATCGCGCCGCGGAAGGCCGCGGTGGCGCCGGCCTCGCGCTGGGCGTCGAACTTGGCCGCGTCGTAGCACAGGTAGTGCAGCTGCCCGCCGCGACCGCCGGTGTCCATGTTGCCGGGCAGCGGTTCGAGCCCGGCGGCCCGCTCGGCGGCCGACGGGTCGAACCAGCCTTCGTCGCGGCAGGCGGCGAGCGCGGGGATCACGGTCCCGCGCATCGTCTCGGCGTACCGGCGTTCGTCGATCATGTTCAGCTGCGTCATGCCGCCCATCCTACGCGAGCGGCGACGTGATAGCGCGGTCCGGTCCGTCGCCCACCCCCTCAGTTCGGCCCATGGCCGGCCAGCTCCCCCTGATGGGACGTCGCCGTAGAGCAAACGCCGGCGGCGTTTGTAGGCGACGTGCGAGCCGACAGGCAAGCCGACAGGAGGTCAGCCATGGGCTGTCCGTAATTGCGGACGAGCTGTCGCGCGAAGCGCGGCTGAGGGGGTGCCTGCGAACCTACGCGAGGGCGTTCCTGAGGAAGTCGCGTTGGAGGGTGAGCAGGTTCTCGGCGACGGTCTCGTCGTTGGTCATGTGGGTGATGCCGGTGAGCGGGAGGAACGTGTGCGGGCGGCCGGCGGCCATCAGCGCCTGGGAGAGGCGCAGACTGTGCGCGATGGTCACGTTGTCGTCGGCGAATCCGTGGATGATCATGAGCGGACGGCGCAGTTTCGGCGCGTCCGCGATGATCGAGTTGCGTTCGTACACGGCCGGGTCGAGGCCGAGGTAGCGCTCGGTGTAGTGGGTGTCGTAGAGCGTCCAGTCGGTGGGCGGCGCGCCGGCGCAGGCGGCGGCGAACACGTCGGGGGCGTCGAGCACGGCGAGTGCGGAGAGGAATCCGCCGTACGACCATCCGATCATCGCGACCTTGTCGAGGTCCGGCGCGGGGATCGGCGCCGCGGCATCCACCTGCTGCGCCGCGTTGAGCGCGGCGACGGCGTCGGGCAGGGCGTGCACGGCTTCGATCTGGTCGGCGAGGGTCACGTCCTTCATGTCCTCGAAGATCTCGCGGTCCCAGCGCGGGCCGCGGCCGGTGGTGCCGCGGCCGTCCGCGGTGACGACGAGGAAGCCCTGGTCGGCCCACCATTGCGCGTCCCAGTAGAAGGACTGCGCGGCGACGACCTGCTGGAATCCGGGGCCGCCGTACGGCTTCATCAGCACGGGCAGTTGCGCGGCGTGCGCGTACGGGCTTCCGGCGGACGGCGCGACGATCGCCGTGTACAGGCGATGCTCGCCGAGCCGCGTGAACGTCACGTTCGGCGTGAATCCGGGTTCGGCGGCGTGGTTCGCGATGGTTGCGGCGAGGCGGGGGGAATCGGTCTCGCCCGTGGTCTCTCCCTCAGTCGGCTTCGCCGACAGCTCCCTCGTCAGGGGGAGCCCGGTGGTCAGCGCGTGTTCCATCGTGACGCCGGGGGCGGCCATCGAACGGCCGGTGACGACGATGCCGCGTCCGGCGCGCGACGCGGTCCACACGCCGGTCGTCGTCGTGACCGGCGTCATCGAACCGTCGTAGCCGAGGCTCACCACGTCGAAGCTGCGGGCGTCGTGCTGGACGACGGCAAGCACGTCGTCGTCGGTCACGTCGAGCACGGTGCGCACGTTCCAGCCGAGCGGCGTGAACGCGTGGCCGTCGACGGTGAGCCGGTTCGTGTCGCCGGCCATGTCGTTCCACGCGCTGACGAGCCGTCCGTCGGGCGTGAGCGCGGGCGTGCCGGCGACGAGGTCGATCCACTGGTCGTTCGCGTGCTCCTCCATCACGTGGGTGGAGCCGAACGGATGGTCGGCGGTCGGGCGCGCGACCGTGACCTGGAGCACCTGGTCGCGCGTCTGACGGCGGTTCTGGACGAGCACGATCGGGTCGTGGCCGCGCGTCCAGCGCACGGCGGCCACGTATTCGTAGGATTCGTTGTCCCAGTCGACGTCGGCGTTCGCGAGGATGCCCGTGTAGCGTCCGTCCGCGTCGAAGTCGAGCGCGAGCGCGGTCAGGTAGACGTCAGCGTTGCGGGTGAGCGCGCGCGGGTAGCGGCGGCCCGCGGCCGGCTGTTCCGGGTCGGCCGGATCGGCGATGTACCAGGTGGGTTCGTCGGCGGTGTCGAAGGATTCGAAGAGCACGTGGCGCGAATCGGGCGCCCACCAGAAGCCGTCGTAGCGGTCCATCTCCTCGCCGGCGACGAATTCGGCGAGGCCGATCCGCCACGTGTTCTCGGCCGGGTTGCCGTCCTCGTCCTCGACGGAGACGCCGTAGATCGCGGTCACGCGGTCGTCGAGTGGCTCGTAGTCGTCGTCTTCGGCGGCGTCGACGACGTCCTCATCCGGCCAGTCGCCGATGTCGACGAGCATGAGCCGCTCGCCGGTGGTGTACAGCACGTGCTCGCCGTCCGGGCTGATGCGCGGGTTGAGGACCGGCGTATACAGCGCCGGGTCCTCGTCGAGCCATGCGCCGGCGAGCTCGCGCGTGGCGACGTCCGGCGCGGCGGCGTGGCCGTCGGCCCCCTCCGCGTCGCCTTCCTCCGCATCGTCGCCCCAGTCGATTTCGGTGAGATACAGACGGCCGTTGATCGTGAACACGACGCGGTCGCCGTCGGCGCACACCGAATAGGAGACGATGCCGGCGCCGCCTTCGCGGGCGCGCTCGCGGCGGGCCTTCTCCTCGGCCGGGACGTCCTCGCTGTCCGCGCCCGCGCCGAGCAGGTCGCGCGGGTCGGCGAGCTTCGTCTCGTGGTGGCGGCCGTCCGCGTCGAACCAGCTGAGCCACAGGGTGGTCACCAGATCCTCGGGGCCGTCGGAACGCAGGAACAGGGCTTCGGAACCGTCGCCGATCGCCGTGGCGGAACGCGGGGCGCCGCAGGTGAACCGCAGGGTGCGCGCCTTCGCGCGGGGGAAATCATCGATAACACTCATGCCGCCCACGATACCCGTCTTCGCGCGGAGGCCACGGCAGGCGACCAAGTGGGGAATCAGCCCTAAAATGGCATGGCGTCGAGCCCGGAACACGCCGTGATTTGTTGCTTTTGCAAGTATCGACGCGTGAAATATGGCCCGTTCCAACCCCTGCGTACACTAGTCAAGGATAGAAAGGGATGACTATGAGCGTTCTCGACCGTTTTGAGAAAAGCGTGGAAGGCGCAGTGAACGGAGTGTTCTCGAAGTTCGGCTCCAAGGATCTGCAGCCCGTCGACCTGTCCAGCGCACTTGAGCGCGAGATCGACAACGAGGCCATGCCTGTGGGCCGCGACCGCACGGTCGCCCCGAACGAATACCGCTTCAAGCTGAGCACGCCCGACTTCGACCGCATCGAGCAGTGGGGCAGCGAGACCCTCGCCGACGAACTGGCCGACAACCTGACGAACTACGCGCGCACCCAGCACTACGCGTTCGTCGGCCCGGTGGTCGTGATCTTCGAGGAGGACCTCGACCTGAGCAAGGGCAGCTTCAAGCTGACCTCCGCCTCGGTGCAGGGCAACGCGGTGCCGGTCACCACCACCGACCAGAACCAGGACAGCCCGCTGCTGGAGATCAACGGCAGCCAGTACCTGCTCACCAAGGACAAGACGATCCTGGGCCGCGGCTCCGGCTGCGACATCGTCATCGACGACCCGGGCATCTCCCGCAAGCATCTCGAGATCGACATCACCCCGAACGGCGTGATCGCCCGCGATCTCGGCTCCACGAACGGCACGTACGTCGAGGGCCATCAGGTGCCCGCCGCCACGCTGCTGGACGGCAACACCATCACGATCGGCCGCACGCGCATCCTCTACTGGGCGTCCTCCCAGGAGCAGGAGTGACGCGCCCCACGGCGTGAAGATCCGTGGAGGCCCCGCAGGGGTCTCCGTAGAGATTAAGGTCGAAACCGCATGACCGAACTGACATTCGCACTGCTCAAGTATGGATTCCTGATTCTGCTGTGGGTGTTCGCGTGGTTCGCCGTGCGTTCTTTGCACAAGGACATCGAGTCCTTCAGTCCGCGTCCCTCGCGTTCGCGTCGTCGCAAGGAGCGCCATGCCGCGCGCAAGGCCGCCGCGCCCGCCGTCCCGGTGACGGGCGGCGCGCCCGTCGTGGCGCCCTCCGGCGAGACGCCGCGCACGAGCGCGCCCAAGCCGGCGGCGCCGCGTGCCACCACCCCCGCCGCCGCCGGCGGCACGTCCCAGGGGCCGACGCTGCTGGTCATCATCGACGGCCCGTTGGCCGGTTCCTCGGTGCCGTTGACCGGCGAGGCGATCACCCTCGGCCGCGCCGCGTCGAACACCGTGGTGCTCGACGACGAATTCGTCTCCTCGCATCACGCCCGCGTGTACGCCGATCCGCTGTCCGGCCAGTGGGCGATCGAGGATCTCGGCTCCACCAACGGAACCGTCGTCAACGGCCAGCGTCTGACCGTGCCAACCGTACTTCCCGCCCGTGTGCCCGTGCGCATCGGCGCCACTACTTTCGAGCTGAGGTGATGCATCCATGACAGGATCCGCCGACCAGTCGCCCACCACGCCGTTGCCGCAGCAGTCCGCCGGGCGCGCGCCCGAGCAGGACGAGCAGGCCACCCAGGCGATGCCCGTCAGCGCACGGGATACGCAGACCACCACGCCGATCGTCGTGAACCCGAATCCGGAACCGACCCCGGACGCGGTCGTCGCCGACGACGGCTATGCGGCCCCCGCCGGCGACGACATGGACGACATGATCGGCGACGCCGACGGCTCCGGCGACCCCGACACCGTCGATACCGGCACCGGCACCTCCGCCGCGACTGACGCCGACGCCGCCGACCAGAAGCTCTTCCTGTGCTCGACCACCGTCTCCGACGTGGGCACCGTGCGCGCGAACAACCAGGATTCCTCGTTCGCCGGCGAGCATCTCATCGCGATCTGCGACGGCATGGGCGGCCACGCGGGCGGCGACACCGCCTCGACGATCGCCATCCGCTCGCTCGCGCACATCGAACGCGACGACGTGACCGACGACGTCGCCTCCGTCGCCTCGATGATGGAGACCTCGGTGATGGCCGCGCACGACGCGATTGTCGGCAAGGCCCGCCGCGAACGCAAGCTCGCCGGCATGGGCACCACCGTGACCACCGTCGCGCTCGTCGACGGCTGGTGGGTGCTCGCGCACATCGGCGACTCCCGCGCCTACCTGCTGCGCGACGGCGTGCTGAGCCGCGCCACGCAGGACCACAGCTACGTCCAGCATCTCATCGACACGGGCCGCATCACCGCCTCGGAGGCGAAGAACCATCCGCAACGCAACGTCGTGATGCGCGTGCTCGGCGACTTCGACATCGACCCGCATCCGGACATCGCGATCCTCAAGGCGCATCCGGCCGACCGCTGGATGCTGTGCTCCGATGGTCTGTGCGGCGTGCTCGAGGACTCCACGATCGCCGAGACGATGACGGAACTGTCCGATCCGGCCGAATGTGCCCAACGTCTCGTCTCGATGGCGTTGCGCGCCGGCAGCACCGACAACGTGACCGCCGTGATCGGCGACGCGACGCTCGCGCTCGACGCGCACGCGTTCGCGCTCCCCCAGCAGACGCCGCTCGTCGGCGGTGCCGCGAGCGCCAGCCTCGAGCCGCTCGCCGACATCGTCAACGAGCCGGTCGCGACGGCCCCCGCGCTGCGCGACGACGGCTCTCCGGCCCGTCGCGCGGCCGCGCTCACGCAGGAGGCGCACGACGCGGCCTCCGGCGCGGGCCAGCGCGAGGAGGCGCCGCGCGTCGCCCAGCCGTCCATCGTGCGCGAGGAGGCGGGCGAACGCCGCAATCCGGACACGGGCGAGATCCCGGTCGTCAAGAAGAGCGATGGCGAAGTCACGACCGATCCGAACGATCCGGCCGTCAAGCAGGCGATCCGCGAGGAGAAGGTCGAACAGCGCAGGACCGAGCACGACCGCCGCCGGCGGCGCCGCGTCGCGCTCGTCGTGGCGATCGTCGCGCTGCTCGCCGCGATCGCGGGCGGCGTGTACGGCGCGTACCGCTACAGCCAGTCGAAGTACTACGTCGGCGAGGCGGACGGCGTCGTCGCGATCTATCAGGGCGTGCCCACGAACCTCGCCGGCCTCGAACTGTCGCACGAGGTGGAGCGCACGTCGATCCAGGTGAGCAAGCTGCCCGCCACGTGGCGCACCGAGTTGCAGCAGGGCATCGTGCGCGACAGCCTGAGCGAGGCTCAGGACCATGTCAAGCTGATCCGTGACGAGTTGAAGACGATGGAGAAGGAAGGCGGGGACCAGTGATGATCGTCCTCCGTCTCCGTCAGATCGCGCTGCTGCTCGCGTCGTTCGCGATCTGCGGCATCGCGTTCTACCAGATGTTCATGCGCGTCGACGGCTCGTTCCCGTCCGAGTATCTGATGGCGTTGGGCGCGGCCGGCGTGCTGTCGCTCGTCTTCTGGATCCTCGTGGACCGGTTCCAGCCGTATGCGAGCCAGGTGATCCAGCCGTGCGTGCTGTTGCTCACCGGCATCGGCGTCGTGATGATCGCGCGTATCGACCATGAGAACGAGTCCGCGGTGGCGCTGCGCCAGATCATGTTCGTATGCGTGGCGATCGTGCTGTGCGCGGCGCTCGTCATCGGCCTGCGCGACTACCGCGTGCTGCGCCGCTTCTCGTACGTGAGCATGGTGGTGGGCCTCGTATTGCTGCTCTCCCCGATGCTGCCCGGCCTCGGCCAGGAGATCAACGGCGCGCGCATCTGGATCCGCATCCCCGGCCTCGGGCAGATCCAGCCGGGCGAGTTCGCCAAGCTGTTCCTCGCGTTCTTCTTCGCCGCGTACCTGTTCGACCACCGCGACCAGCTGGCCGTCGGCGGCAAGAAGGTGCTCGGCCTGCAGCTGCCGCGCATCAAGGACCTCGGCCCGATCATCATCGTGTGGGTGGCCGCGATGGGCGTGCTCATCATGCAGCACGATCTCGGCACCTCGCTGATGTTCTTCGCGATGTTCGTCGCGATGCTGTACGTGGCGACCGGCCGTCTGAGCTGGATCGTCATCGGCTTCATCGCGTTCGCCGCGGGCGCGGTGCTCGCCGCGAGCCTGTTCAGCCATGTGGGCGCCCGCGTGGAGGCCTGGCTGCATCCGTTCGACAACGCACTGTACAACCGCGCGTACGGCGGCTCCTACCAGATCGTGACCGGCCTGTTCGGCCTCGCCTCCGGCGGCATGCTCGGCACCGGCCTCGGCCAGGGGCATCCGAATCTCACGCCGTTCGCGAACTCCGACTACATCTACGCCTCCGTCGGCGAGGAGATGGGTCTCGTCGGCTGCATGGGCGTGCTCGTGCTGTACATCATCATCATCGCCTCCGGCTTCATCACCGCGATGAAGATCAAGGACGGCTTCGGCAAGCTGCTCGCCTCCGGTCTCGTGTTCACGATGGCGTTCCAGGTGTTCACCGTGGTCGGCGGCATCACGCTCGTCATCCCGCTGACCGGCCTCACGCTGCCGTTCATGGCGGCCGGCGGCTCGTCGCTCATCGCGAACTACATCCTCGCGACGCTGCTGCTCATCATCTCGAACTCGGCGAACAAGCCCGCACCGGACACCGATTCCGAGACGTTCCAGTTCGAGGCGATGGCCGTGCTGCGCGACCATGAGCTCAAGGAACGCAAGGTCGAGCGCGCGGCCTCCGACGAGGCCGACGCCGAGCGCGAACGCCACGCCTCGCACGCCGCCCATGGCGCACATTCCGGCCGCGGCGGCCGTGCCTCGCGCGCCGAGCGGACCGCACGCGCCGCGCAGGGAGGTGCCCGATGAACAAGACCCTCCGCCAGCTGTTCACCGCCGTGATCGTGCTGTTCACTATCCTCGGCCTGTCGACGACGATCATCACCGCGATCCGCGCGACCGAGCTCAACACGGACACGCGCAACTCGCGCGCCCTCTACCATGAGTTCGGCGCGCCGCGCGGCTCGATTCTCGCCTCCGACGGCACGGTGCTCGCGCAATCGAATCCGTCGAACGACGCGTTCAAATACCAGCGCTCCTACGCGAACGGCCCGCTGTACGCGCCCGTGACCGGCTACTTCTCGATCAGCCAGCGCGCCGACCGCGGCATCGAGGCGTCGCGCAACTCGCTGCTCTCCGGCGAATCGGACAGCCTGTTCTGGCAGCGCATCAAGTCGACGCTCACCGGGTCCGAGAACAAGGGCGCGAACATCGAGACGTCGATCAGCACGGGCCTGCAACAGGCCGCGTACAACGCGCTCGGCAGCCAGTCCGGCTCGGTCGTCGCGATCGAACCGAAGACCGGACGCATCCTCGCGATGGTGTCGACGCCCAGCTACGACCCGAACCTGCTCACCACGCATGACGGCAAGACGCTGACCACGAACTACGCGAACCTCACGCAGGATCCGAACAATCCGATGCTCAACAACGCGACCAGCCAGCTGTTCCCGCCCGGATCGACGTTCAAGACCGTCGTGGCGGCCACCGCGCTCGAGACCGGCCAGTACCAGACGGACACGCAGATCCCGGCCGGCGCGAGCTACACGCTGCCCGGCACGGTCACCGACCTCACCAACGTCGAATACCAAGCGAACGGCTCGAACGGCACGATCAGCTTCGAGGACGCCCTCGCCTACTCGTCGAACACGGCGTTCGCCCAGCTCGGCGTCGCGCTCGGCCAGGACAAGATCGCCGACATGGCCACGAAGCTCGGCTTCGGCAGCTCGATCGTCGTGGACGGCACCGAATCGACCGGCTCCCCGATGAAGGCCGTAGCCTCGAACTTCCCGACGTCGATGACCGACGACAAGCTCGCACTCGCCTCGATCGGCCAGGGCGACGTCACCGAGACGCCGCTGCAGAACGCGATGATCGCCGCCGCGATCGCGAACGACGGCACGCTGATGCGGCCCACGCTCGTCGACCGCGTGCGCGCCAGCGACCTGTCCGTGCTGTCCGAGACGAAGGCCTCGACGATGTCCGAACCGTTCAGCTCGGACACGGCGAACAAGCTCACGCAGATGATGCAGGCGGTCGTCACGAAGGATTCCCCGACGCTCGCCCCGACCGGCGTGAGCGTGGCGGCGAAGACCGGCACCGCGCAGATCGGTGCCGACAACAGCGCGATCGACGCGTGGGTGATGGGCTTCGCCCCCGCCGACGACCCGAAGATCGCGATCGCCGTCGTCGTCCACAACACCACCGGATACGGCATCACCTCCGCCGGCCCGATCTTCCGCTCCGTACTCGAGGAGGCGCTCAAGCAATGAAACTGATCGAAGGACAGCTGATCCATCGCCGATACCGCCTTGACTCGCGCATCGCGAAGGGCGGCATGGGCGAGGTGTGGAAGGGCTGGGACATCCAGCTCGGCCGCCCGGTCGCCATCAAGGCGCTGCGCTCGGACCTGACGAACGCGGAGGCGAAGCTTCGCCGTCTGCGCGCCGAGGCGCACAATTCCGCGAACCTCGCGCACCCGAACATCGCCGCGCTGTTCGAATACTACGAGCATGACGGCATCGGGTTCCTCATCATGGAGTACGTGCCGTCGAAGTCCCTCGCCGACATCTTCCACGAGAAGGGCGCGATGGACCCGCTGGAGCTGCTGCCGATCCTCATCCAGACCGCGCGCGGCCTGTTCGTCGCGCACAGCCACGGCGTGATCCACCGCGACGTGAAACCCGCGAACATCATGGTCGCGGACAACGGCGAGGTGAAGATCACCGACTTCGGCGTCTCCTATTCGACGAACCAGGAGCAGATCACGCAGGACGGCATGGTCGTCGGCACCGCGCAGTACATCTCCCCCGAGCAGGCGCAGGGCCAGCAGGCCACGCCGCAGTCGGACATCTACTCGCTCGGCGTGGTCGCCTACGAGGGCCTGTGCGGGCACCGCCCGTTCACCGGCGCGACGCCCGTCGACATCGCGGCCGCGCATGTGAACGACCCGGTGCCGCCGCTGCCGGACACGGTCGACGTGCAGCTGCGCGAATTCGTCATGTCGATGCTCGCCAAGGACCCGCTCGACCGCCCGAAGGACGCGCTCGTCGTCTCGCGCACGCTCGCGCGCATCGAACGCCGCCTGCTCGACCAGCAGACCGAGCTCAACGACGCCACCATCACCACGGGGAGGCGCCTGCCGCGCAGGATCGCCAGCACCCCGCACATTCCCCTCGTCTCGTCGCCTGACAGGCGTGCCGCCGGCACGGACCAGCAGACGCTTTGGAAGGAGCAGCAATGAGCAACATGCCCTCTTCTCTCGCCCAGGGCCGCTACCAGCTGGGACAGCTGGTGGGTCGTGGCGGCATGGCCGAGGTGCACGTCGCCACGGACACGCGACTGGGCCGCACCGTCGCCATCAAGATCATGCGCGCCGACCTCGCCAACGACGAGATCTTCCTCAAGCGGTTCCGCCGCGAGGCGCATTCGGTCGCGCAGATGAACAATCCGAACATCGTCAACATCTACGATTCCGGCGAGGAGACGGTGATCTCCGAGAACGGCCAGCCCGAGCGCCTGCCGTACCTCGTCATGGAGTACGTGAAGGGCCAGACGCTGCGCGACATCATCCGCGTGAACGGCGCCCTGAGCCAGCGCGACGCCGAACAGGTGATGCTCGGCGTGCTCAACGCGCTCGAGTACTCGCACCGCATGGGCGTGATCCACCGCGACATCAAGCCCGGCAACATCATGATCTCCGAGCAGGGCATGGTCAAGGTCATGGACTTCGGCATCGCCCGCGCGCTCGACGATTCCGCCGCCACGATGACCCAGTCGCAGGGCGTGGTCGGCACCGCGCAGTACCTCTCCCCCGAGCAGGCGCGCGGCGAGACCGTCGACATGCGCTCCGACCTGTATTCGGCCGGCTGCGTGCTGTACGAGATGCTCACCGGCCGTCCGCCGTTCACCGGCGATTCAGCGGTGGCGATCGCCTACCAGCACGTCTCCGAGGTGGCGACGCCGCCGTCCGCCGTCGTTCCGGGCCTGCCGAAGATGTGGGATTCGATCTGCGCGAAGGCGATGGCGAAGGACCGTCAGAACCGTTACGCGACGGCCGCCGACTTCAAGAACGACATCCTCACGTACATGAACGGCGGCGTGCCGGTGGCCGCCGCGTTCAACCCGCTCACCGATCTGGCGAACATGAAGGCGCGCAAGCAGGCCGAGCAGGACGCCGCCACCGTGCCGCTCAACCCGAACGACAAGAATTCGACGCAGGCGTTCAATCCGGTGACCGGTCAGTTCGACCAGGTGCCGGCGGCCGTCGGCGCCGGCCAGCAGACCGCCGCGGCCGCCGCCCGCTCGCGCGCCGCGCAGCGCGAGGCCGCCGCGAAGGCGAAGCGGAAGAAGAAGATCATCCTCGGTTCGGTGATCGGCGGCCTGGTCGTCGTCGCGATCCTCATCGCCGTGTTCTTCGCGATGGGCGGCGAGAAGACGGTCTCGCAGACCGCGACCGTGCCGACGATCACCTCCGCGATGACGAAGGACCGCGCCAAGTCGACGATCGAGGCGGCCGGCTTCCAGTTCCAGGCGATGATCGACAACGATTCGACCGAGCCGGAGGGCACGTTCACCAAGCAGAGCCCGGAGGGCGGCACGAAGGCGACCAAGGGCTCCACCGTGAAGGTGTGGTTCTCCGCCGGCCCGCAGAGCGTGACCGTGCCCGACGTGAAGGGCATGTCCCAGTCGGGGGCGAAGGCCGCGCTGGAGAAGGCCGGGTTCAAGGTCCTGTCCAGCGTGCAGTCCGAGAACAGCGCCGACATCGAGCAGGGCGCGGTGACGCGCACCGATCCGGCGGCCGGCACCTCGCAGCCGAAGGGCACAGCGATCCAGCTGTACGTCTCCTCCGGCATGACGAAGGTCCCGGACGGCATCGTCGGCCAGGCCAAGGACGCCGCGGTCGCCTCGCTGCAGTCGCTCGGCTTCACCGTGACGATCACCGAGGAGTATTCGGACACGATCGCCGCCGGCACGGTGATGAGCGTCAACCCGGGTTCGGGCTCGTCCGTCGCGCAGGGCTCCGCGGTCACGGTCGTCGTGTCGAGGGGCAAGGAGCAGGTGACGGTGCCGGACGTGACCGGTCAGACGTATTCGGCCGCCAAGGCCCAGCTGGAGGCGCTCGGCTTCACTGTCACGCAGTCCGGTTCGACCGGCACGAGCGACAAGGTGACCTCGCAGAACCCGGCCGCCGGCCAGGCTGACAAGGGCGCGACGATCACGCTCACCACGCAGAGCTCCAGCTCGAGCTCCGGAACCGGCTCCGGTTCCGGTTCCGACAGCGGCACCGGTTCAGGCAACGGCGACACCGCCGAACCCGTCACCAAGTAGGTTCTCGCAATAGGCCCCCCTCTGTCGAGGGGGGCCTATCTGCTACTTCACTACTTTGGGTTGGAGACCTTGGGCGTTGGCTACGGCGGTGGTCTGGCCGCAGACGGCGAGCCAGTTGGCGAGCAGACGGTAGCCGTCCTGCGTCATCACCGATTCGGGGTGGAACTGCACGGCGAACATCGGCTTGCCCTTCACGCGGATGCCCTGCACGATGTGGTCGCCCTGCGTCCACGCGGTCACTTCGAGCGTGTCCGGCACGGAATCGGGCTCGACGGCGAGCGAATGGTAGCGGGTCGCGGTCATCGGATTCGCGACGCCGGCGAAGATCTCGTCATCGACATGCTCGACGAGGCTCGTCTTGCCATGCATGATCGTCGGCGCATGGTCGACGGTGGCGCCGTACACCTCGGCGAGCGCCTGCAGGCCGAGGCACACGCCGAACATCGGCTTGCCCTGCTTGGCGCACAGTCGAATCATGTCCTCGCTGGCGCCGGAATCGGCGGGAGCGCCGGGGCCGGGGCTGATGAGCACGCCGTCGTAGCCGTCGGTCACGTGCTCGTCGGACGGATCGATGGCGTCGTTGCGCACCACGTCCACGGTCGCGCCGAGCGTCTTCAGATAGCCGACGATCGTGTAGACGAACGAATCATAGTTATCGATCACCAGAATATGCGCGGAATCGGTCACGATGGCTCCTTTACGGCATCCTCACGGGCGTCCTGTCGCAGACTCCCGTCGCGGGAAATAGGGACGTACTGACCGCCAGTCTACCGCCGCGCGCGCGACGTGGCCGCGGGCTTCCCGCGCCACGGACGCGACGCGCGCATCGTGCGCGGCCGGCGCGTGGCGACGCCACGGCCGCGCGACGAGCGCGACGAGCGCAACGAGCGCGACGTCACGACGACACCGCGAAATTGCTCATCTGCTGGAGGAACGGGATGTTGGTGGCCGCCCACGGGAACGCCCACTCGAACAGGGCGGCCGCGGCGGCGACGCACAGCAGGCCGAGCAGGACGAGACGGACCGGCAGCACGCCCGGCTGAAGCCGCAGCAGGCCGCCGTAGATGCTCGCGTCGGGGCGCGGGCGGAGGCCAGCGCGGATCGCGGCGCGCGCCGGCCAACGCCACGCGACCGCGGCGGCGATGAACAGGATGAGCCACGCGACGAGCGCGACGATCACGACCGGCTTCATCGAGCCCATGCGCGCGGGCAGCGACATCGCGGTGGTGCTGTTGCTCGCGAACTTCACCTTGCCGGACGAGTCGGTGGTGGCGAGCTCCTGCGGGATGCCGTCGGACACCTTCGCCCAGTACTTGAGTTCGCCCCAGACGATCCAGCGATGCGTCGGCGTCGAGTATTTCGGCTCGCAGGTGGTGAGCGTGATCATGCGCTTCGTGGCCTGCTGGCCACTGTTGAACGGGTCGGGGGCGATCACGTAGACGTCTTCGGGCAGCACGATCTTGTACTTCGTGAACGTGTAGACGTACCAGTAGTCCTTCGTGCGCACGACGATTGGATCGCCCTCCTTGAGCTTGTCGACGTCGCCGAGCGGTTCGCCGTAGCCGTTGCGGTGGCCGGCGATCGCGAAGTTGCCGACCTGGCCGGGCAGCTGCGTGTCCTCGTAGTGGCCGAGACCGTGGCGGGCCAGCTGGGCGGCGTCCGTGCCCTCGACCACGTTGCGCTGCCAGCCGGCACCGAAGCGCGGCACGTACAGCTGCGCGATCAGGTCGCCGTAGCTCGCCGACTCAGGCTGCACGGGGGCGTCGCCCTGCTGCGCCTGCGCGATCTTCGTGTCGTTTCCGCTTGCGGACGGGTCGGACCAGGAGACCTTCTGACGGGTCTCGACCTGCGTGCGTTCCGCCTCGACGCCGGTCCACCACATCTGCCACACGATGTAGAGCGCGCAGATCGCGGCGAGCGTGATGAGGATCTCGGCGAGGATGCCGACCGCCTGCCAGACGGGGCCGTTGCGGCGGGAGGGGGGTGTCGCGGTTGCGGGATTCGCCGCGGCGCCGGGGGGCATCGGTACCGGTGGCATGCCTGCGTTGCGTGAGGCGCGTCCGTGCTGTGCGCTGTGCTTCATCTGGTCATTCCCCTTCCGTCGCGGATTGGCCGGCCGTGGAGCCGGCCGCCGACTGCGTATCGTTCGTGGTATCGGTGGTATCGGTGGCGTCCGTGGTATCGGTGCCGCTGCCCTTGGTGACGGCCGCGTACTTGAGCGGCTGCAGCAGGGACGGCGTCTCGTCGAACGTGAGGCTCTTCTTGCGCTCCACCTTCCAACCGAGGCCGAACGCGCTCACGTACTGCTTGTAGATGGCGATCGCCGGCGACTCGTCAAGTGCCTCGATGAGCTGGTCCGGATCGCCGATCGCCGAGATCGTGAACGGCGGCGAATACTTCTTGCCGTGCAGCGAGACCACGTTGCCGGAGCAGATGACCGCCGAATTGAACAGCATGCGCTGGTCCATGAACTGCATCGAATCGGCTCCGCCCGCCCACAGGGCGTTGATGACCGCCTCGAGATCCTGCTGATGGATCACGTACTTGTCGATGTCGCTGCTGGAACCGGACGAATCGACCGCCTGCTCCCACATCGGCGAATCGTTGAGCGTGACGGTGATGCCGGGGCCCTCCACCTTCGGCAACGTCGTGCCGGTGCCGGAATCCTCGCTGGTGGACGGGGTGTCGCTGTTCTTCGCGGTGAGCTCGGTGAGCGTGCTCACGTCGGAGCTGAGCTTCTTCACGTCGGCGGACAGGCCGTCGACCTCCTTGACGCGCTGTTCGACGAGCTGCGCCGTATCCGAATTGACGACGGTCGTGCGGTTCGCGCGCAGATTCGTCGCGAACAGGTAGCCGGTGAGCGCCACGACGACCATGATGGTGACGCTGCCCCACAGGGAACGTTTCGCGATATGCTTGCCGCCATGTCTGGCCATACGCGCGCCTTTCGTCTGTGTTCCGGCTGTTCCGGCTGTTCCGGCCATGGCTCCACCCGGATTTCACCAGATTGCGAACGTCATGGCGGGCATTGTTCGCCGCTTTCGAGTGTAGCCACTATTATGACTCCTAGCCTATTGAAATGGAGACTACGCTGATGGCTGACGAAGAGCTCAACGAGAACGACGCGAAGGACCAGAAGGACTGGCAGTCCGAGACCGCAACGACTGCGGACACGAAGGCGGACACGAAGGCCAAGTCCGATTCCTCCGATGATTCCACCGACAACGGGTTCACCGTGGACATGGATCAGGTCGAGGCCGTCCTGAACGCCACCGCCGACAAGTCGGCCATGACGCCGCAGATGAAGCGCATGATGGCCCGCCAGGAGGAGAACACGAAGCGCGTCGAGGAGACGATCAAGGGCACCAAGTCGAACCCGCGCTGGTTCGTGCCGCTGTTCTGCATCCTCATGGTGATCGGCCTCGTGTGGGTCGTCTGCTACTACCTGACCAGCAACTACCCGATCCCGAACATCGGCGCCTGGAACCTGCTCATCGGCTTCGTGATCATCATGATCGGCTTCCTCATGACCATGTGGTGGCGCTGAGCGCAGAGCGACGCGCGCCCAGCGTGCTCGTGCCCGAAGGGGGTGTGGCCATTGGCCACACCCCCTTCGTCATATCTCCGCGCCCCCTCAGGGGAAGCTGCACATGCCCCGATACGCCGTCCCCCTGCGCCCCCTTCAGGGGGAGCTGTCCGGCTTCGCCGGACTGAGGGGGTTCGGGGCCGAGGGACTGGGGACTGAGGTACTCGCCTCCCTCTGACGAGGGAGGTGTCAGCCGCAGGCTGACGGAGGGAGAGACCCCGCGCCGCGGTGGACGACTGTGGATAACGGATGTGGAAAGTTGTCCACAGTTATCCACAGGACCTCAGATATTGGAAATACTGGGATTGCGGACGATGTTCACGGAGTTATCCACAGGTTATCCACAGTTGTGCACAACTTATCCACTGGTTATCCACCGAAATCCACAGGTTATCCACCGTGCAGCGTCCACACGCATCCACAACGGCGTAATCCACGGTGGAAAGCAACGTTGTGGATAACTTCGGACGCACGTTGTCCACAGCGCACAATCGTTGCAAAATCAACGATTACGCGACTTATCCACGGGATATATCCACTGTTGTCCACCAGTTATCAACTGGTTATCCCCAAGTTATCCACACTCTTTTCCACATTTGTGGAAAACTACATATGTGTGATTACCCACCGAATCACCCACATATAGGGAATACGGGAATCACCGATAGACAATCACCGCTCACCACATCACCGCACTCACCACATCACCGCACTCACCACATCGGCGCGCACAGCAGCATGACCGCGACCAGAAGCACGACCATCGCACCGCCGTAGAGCCACATGCGCTGGGTGAAGGAGCGACGCCGCAGCGCCGGAATACCGGCGACGAGCAGCCAGGTGAGCACGCCGCCGACCACGAACCCGCCGACGTGCGCCTGCCATGCGATGCCGCCGACCACGAACGGCAGCAGGAAGTTGACCGCCATCCAGATCATCATCGAACGGATGTCCTCACCGACGCGACGGTATACGACCAACACGGCCGCGAACAAACCGAACAACGCACCGGACGCGCCATAGGCGGCGGTCATCCAGTCGCCGGTCACGCGCGACCAGACGAGCATGCCGACGGCGCCGCCGAACCCGGAGATCAGATAGAGCGCGAGGAAGCGCCAATGGCCCATCAGCCGTTCGAGCATCGGGCCGACGGACCAGAGCGCGATCATGTTGAACAGGATGTGCATGAGGTTCGGCGCATGCAGGAACATCGACGTGAGAATCGTCCACGGCTTGGCGAGCATCGTCAGCGGCATCACCATGCCCGCGCCGACGAACGTCTGGAACGCGGCAGGCGCGACGAGACGCAACAGCATCTCGACCGCCCACACGGCCACGCACAGGCCGATGATCGACCACGTGACGACGGGCCCGCCGTTCCTCCACTCGTACTGGATCTGCCGTTTCGTCGGGAAGCTCATACGCATGCTGCCATCGTAGCGGGCGGGGAGAATCCCGGTGTCGTTCCACCCAATCCACACATAAGCACGCCTATGATGGGTTGCAGGGTTGGCTTGGACGGACAGGCCGACGAGAATGGGAAAGGAGCCGTCATGGAGAACAAGTCTTCGAACGGTTGGAAGTTCTTTGCGCTGCTGTTCGGTGCGTTGCTCGCAGGTCTGGTCGGCCTGTACATCTACAAGCAGCAGAACCCGGATTACGATCCGTGGGAGGAACCGTGGGAGAACAGCTCCTCTCCGGTCGATCTGGGCCTGAACAAGGGCAAGGACAAGGACGAGGAGGCCGATGAGGCTCCCGCCGAGGACGCTCCGGAAGCCGCTGCCGAGGCCTGAGTTCTTTTTCTTCGAGCGGGCGCGTGCGGCCGTGACGCGCGCCTGTGAACCACGTGAGCAACATGAAAGCCCCGCAACCTGACGAAGGTTGCGGGGCTTTCATGTTCATTGGCTTGAGCCGGCCAGCTGGCCCCTTCGGATGAGGGGGCTGTCCGCGCAAGCGGACTGGGGGCGACGACGGAACCACGTTGCGTTCGGCGCTGTCTACCCCTCAGTCCGCCTGCGGCGGCCAGCTCCCCTGCAAGGGGAGCCAAGGAAAAGGTCAGGCGAGGGGGCCGGTCTTCCAGATGCGCTCCAAGTAATCCTCGATGGAGCGGTCCGAGCTGAAGAAGCCGGAGTTCGCGACGTTGAGGATGGCCTTGCGGTTCCAGTCGAGCTGGTGGGTGTACAGCTCCTCGATCTGGGCCTGGATGTTGGCGTAGGAGGAGAAGTCCGCGAGCGTCATGAACCAGTCCTTGGTCAGCCAGTCGGAGACGAGCGGCGCGTAGGCGTTGCGGTCGCCCTCGGAGAAGGTGCCGCCGGCGACGAGGTCGATGGCCTGCTTGAGTCGCGGATCGGCCTCGTAGTACTTGGCCGGATCGTAACCGGACGCGTAGAGGGACTCGACCTCCTCGACGTTCATGCCGAAGAGGAAGAAGTTCTCGGCGCCGACGCGTTCGCGGATCTCGACGTTCGCGCCGTCGAGGGTGCCGACGGTGAGCGCGCCGTTGAGGGCGAACTTCATGTTGCCGGTGCCGGAGGCCTCCTTGCCGGCCTGGGAGATCTGCTCGTCGAGCTCGGTGGCCGGGATGAGGTTCTGGGCCATCTCGATGTTGTAGTTCGGGAGCATGTGGACGGCCAGCTTGCCCTTGACGTCCGGATCGTTGTTGACGACGCGGGAGACGTTGTTGATGAGCTGGATCGTCATCTTGGCCAGGTAGTAGCCCGGGGCGGCCTTGGCGCCGAAGAACACGGTGCGCGGCAGCACGTCGTCGGCGTTGATGGTGCCGTTCTTGATGCCCGCGTAGCGGGAGATGACGGCGAGGATCTTCAGGCTCTGACGCTTGTACTCGTGCAGGCGCTTGACCATCGTGTTGAACATGGTGTTCTCGTCGATGTCGATGCCGTAGTGGTCCTTGGCGAAGCCGACGAAGGAGTGCTTGTTGGCCTGCTTGACGGCGGCGAACTTCTTGACGAACTCGTCGTCCTGGGCGAGCGGGGCGAGGCCCTGCAGCAGCTCGAGGTCGGACAGCCACTTGTCGGTGCCGAGGCCCTCGGTGATGAGGTCGGACAGCGCCGGGTTGGCGAGCTTGATGAAGCGGCGCGGGGTGACGCCGTTGGTCACGTTGGTGAACTTGTCCGGGTAGGCGTCGGAGAAGTTCTTCAGCGTGACGTCCTTGAGCAGCTGGGAGTGCAGCTCGGCCACGCCGTTGACGTGGGAGCCGCCGTAGGTGGCGAGGTAGGCCATGCGCACGGCGTCGCCGGTGTAGATCGCCATGTCGTTGATGGTGTTCTCGGCCACGCCCTTGTCCTTGAGCTCGGCCTTGAACTGGTCGCTGATCTTCTCGATGATCTCGAGGTGGCGCGGCAGCAGCTCGCCGATCAGGCTGGACGGCCAGACCTCGAGGGCCTCCGGCAGCAGCGTGTGGCAGGTGTAGTTGAAGGTCTTCTGCGTGATGGACCACGCGGTGTCCCAGTCGTAGTCGTACTCATCGATGAGGATGCGCATGAGCTCGGGGATGCCGATCACCGGGTGGGTGTCGTTGAGCTGGAACGTGATCTTGTTCGGGAAGGTGGTCAGGTCCGGCTTGGCCTCGCCCGGGTAGAAGACGCGGATCGCGTCGTGCAGGGAGGCGGACACGAAGAAGTACTGCTGCTCGAGGCGCAGCTCCTTGCCGACCTTGGTGGAATCCTCCGGGTAGAGGATCTTGGAGATGTTCTCGGCCTTGACCTTCGGCTCGACGGCCTCCATGTACTCGGAGCGGTTGAAGGCGAGCAGGTCGAACTCGTCGTAGCTGCGGGCGGTCCACAGGCGCAGCGTGTTCACGCGCTGGGACTTGTAGCCGGGCACCAGGTAGTCGACCGGCACGGCGCGCACGGACCAGGCCGGCTTCCACACCTTCTTGCCGTTCTCCTCGACGACCTCGCCGCCGAAGGAGACCTTCTGGTCGCGGTTGTAGTCGATGTGACCCCACGGCTCCTCGTTGGAGAGCCAGTAGTCCGGGGTCTCCACCTGCTTGCCGTTCTCGTCGAACTGCTGCTTGAAGATGCCGTAACGGTACTGGATGCCGTAGCCGAAGGCCGGCACGCCCAGGGAGGCGAGGGAGTCGATGAAGCAGGCGGCGAGACGGCCGAGGCCGCCGTTGCCGAGGCCCGGCTCGTATTCGGCGTCGACGATGTCCTTCGGCTGGAAGCCGAGGGCCTCGACGGCCTCGTCGAACTGGCCGGTCAGGCCGGCGTTGAGCAGCGCGTTCTCCAGCTGCTTGCCCATGAGGAACTCGGCGGACAGGTAGCCGACGGCCTTGGTGTTGCCGTTGACGGTGTCGGCCTGCGTGGTGAACCAGGCGTCCTGCAGATGGTTGCGGACGGCCTTGGCGGCGGCCACGTACACGTCGGCGGCGGTGGCCTGCTCGACGGTGACGCCCTGCGCGTACTTCAGTTGTTCACGAATCTCGTCGGCGAACTGCTCGGCCGTGACAGGAGATTTCGGAGCGGTAATCTCGGTCATAGTATTCTCGTTTTCCTTCCGGGGAGGGACTTCCCTGACCATCATAAGGCGCGCCGCGTGGCTCACCCCCAACACATACATGAACAGTGCGTTACATTCGCACGGCATCGTGCATACGTTTTCATCGGTCAACAATCGTCACTCTACTACGTAGCCCCAACGAGACCGGCGACGCGCGTGTTCGTCGCGACACGTCGTCACGCGCGAGGACGCAGCCCGCGCAATCGTCGCGTCGCATCATCCGCCATCGCCGCTCCCCGCCGCGGCCGCACGGGCGGCGCGGCAGGGGTCGCGGCACAATGGCGGTATGGCAGTGATTCTGGAGAAGGATATGGCGCGCGGACGACGCGCGTTCGACGAGTGGCGCGACGCGGCGACCGCGATGATGCGGGAGGCAGGCGTCGCCGCCGACAATGCGGATGCGCGCGCGGCGGGGGACGCCGCCGCGACGCGCGACGCGAGGCTGGCGATCGCGCCGCGACTGGCGCGGCCCACGATGGCGATGGCCGTGCGCTACTCGCTGTTCCTGCTGGAACGCAAGGCCCCCGGGCCGGGCGTGGAGGTGCGTGTGGCGCCGTGGGGCGCGGTGAAGATCCTCGCCGGGCCGGAATCCGATCCGCATAATCTCACGCCGCCGGACGTAGTCGAACTCGACCCGGACGTGTGGCTGCGCGTCGCGACCGGCGTGACCACGTGGGCGGAGGAAAAGGACGCCGGCCGCATTAGCGCGGTCGGCGAACGGGATGATCTGGGATGGCTGCTGCCGCTGGAGGCGTGAGCTCGGACCCTGCGCTCAGGCCTTCTTGGGCTTGAGCGCGCTGGGGACGGGCATCGGGATCGGCTTGTGCGGAGCCATCGGCTTCGGCGCGGCCGGCTTGGCCGACGTCTTCGGGAATTCACCGCTGGTCGCCTTCGCGGCAGCCTCGGCGGCCCACTTGGCGTACTCGTCGAGGTCGTCCTCGGCGGGGGCGGCGGACTTGCCGGCGGCGTCATCCGCGTCGTGGGCGGAATCACCCGAAGCGACGTCCGCATAGTGGTCATCGTAATGATCGTCGAGATCGGCGAACGGGTCGACCGAACCGGTGCCCGGCTCCTGGCCGCTCAACTCCTTGGCAAGCTCGTCGTAATCGGTGTCGGTTGTCAGATACTTGAGCTTACGGGCAATTTTCTGCTGCTTGGCTTTCTGACGTCCGCGGCCCATGTGACCCCCTGAAAATAATGCTTGCTATCGATTCATCAACTAAGAAGAGTACCACTTGTTTTCCGATGCGGGCTTGTCGGCTCGCGCTTTTACGATAAAAGCGATATTTTGCACGGTTTTGACACAACCCGCGACGGCGACACGCGCCCGATCGGGCTGCCTCCATCAATCAAAGGACGATGAGCATGACGGACGAAACGCAGGCGCAGACCACCGAACCGCAGGTCACGGCGGCCGGCAACGAGATGAGCGCGAGCTTCCTGGCGGCGAAGAAGCGCTCCGACGCGACGCTCGCCAAGCTCGAGGCCGACCCGGGCAAGTTCACGATGCTCACCGGCGACCGCCCGACCGGCCGCCTGCACCTCGGCCACTACTTCGGCTCCATCCGCGAGCGCGTGGCCATGCAGAACAAGGGTGTGCACTCGAACATCATCATCGCCGACTACCAGGTAATCACCGACCGCGACACCACCGAGCACATTCAGGACAACGTCCTCAACCTCGTGCTCGACTACATGGCCGCCGGCATCGACCCGAAGAAGACGATGATCTACGCGCACTCCGCCGTGCCGGCCGAGAACCAGCTGCTGCTGCCGTTCCTCTCCCTCGTCACCGAGGCCGAGCTGCACCGCAACCCGACCGTCAAGTCGGAGATGGAGGCCTCCGGCCACGCGCTGACCGGCCTGCTGCTCACCTACCCGGTACACCAGGCGTGCGACATCCTCTTCTGCAAGGCGAACGTCGTGCCGATCGGCAAGGACAACCTGCCGCACATCGAGATCACGCGCACGATCGCCCGCCGCTTCAACGAGCGCTACGCGAAGAAGCATCCGGTGTTCCCGGAGCCGGCCGCGATCCTGTCCGACGCCCCGGAGATCCCGGGCCTCGACGGCCGCAAGATGAGCAAGTCCTACGGCAACTCGATCATGCTGGGCGCCACCGCGGCCGAGACCGCGAAGCTCATCAAGAAGAGCAAGACCGACGCCGAGCGCACCATCACCTTCGACCCGGTCAACCGCCCGGAGGTCTCCGCGCTGCTCACCACCGCGGGCCTCGTCACCGGCCGCGACCCGAAGGACATCGCCGCCGAGATCGGCTCCGCCGGCGCCGGCGCGCTCAAGGCATACGTCACCGAGTCCGTGAACGAATTCCTCGCCCCGCACCGCGAGCGCCGCGAAGAGCTCGCCAAGGACATGGACTACATCCGCGACGTGCTGCACGACGGCAACAAGCGCGCCAACGAAATCGCCAACGCCACCCTCGACGAGGTGCGCGAGGCAATGGGCATGAAATACTGAGCCGCGGATCGCAGACGCGAACGAGCACAGCAAACGGTATGGGACCCCGCTCCGCGCGGGGTCCCATACTATTCCGAGCCGAGAATGGACGACGACCGGGGCAGGACCACAGTGAGCCGGTGCATGACGAGCGCGCGACGGATGCGTGACGATTGCAGGACGGAAAACGGCCGCCTAGGCGCCTAACCCAGCTACGAGGGGTACATTACGTGGCGACCGGGAGGCTATCTCCGTTTCGAGGGGTATCGCCTTCGCTCGCACCCTTCTATATCGGAGGTTTTTGGGCGTATTCGACGTGGATTGGCACCGGTGCGGCACCCCTCGCAACGAAGATAGGTGTCCGGACGGCCACTGGAGTACCCCTTCGAATGGAGATACGCCGTTACGCCACCGGCAGCACAGGAACGACGGCCGTACGGACTCCGACCGTACGGGTTACGGCTACGCGATGGCATCCAACTCGTCGGCCCCGCCGCCATACGCGACATCGTCGGGCTCGATGGGCATCAGCGGGCGGAATCCCAGACGTTCGTACAGCGGCTTCCGACGCATCGATCTGGCATCGCAGATCTGCATGATGGTTTTGCGCCTCGTCAGACGGATGGTCTTGCCGGTGACCTCCCGCATATGCCTCGCGACCCTTTCGGCAAGCCGCTCCTCATCATCCGCATCCCCGATGTCCAATTTGGTCACCTGCACGTACCTCCATCCGGCGTCCTCGATCAGCTGTCGCCTCGTCATATCGTTGAGCCACTGCCCCGCATGATGTGCTCCCTCATATTCGATGCAGATCTTGAACTCGGGGTAGGCGAGATCGAGATATATCGGACGCCCCTTGATGGATACGGGGTAATTCACCTGAGGAACATCCAGACCATACCGCGGCATCACCAGTCTCGTCCGCGTCTCCATCGAGGAGTCCGTGCCGCTTCTCGCCAACCGCAGCGCACGCCTGCAGTTCGCGTATCCCCGGAACAGACGTCCGCTGCCGCCTTCCTCCGCCATGGCCTGCGCGTATGACCGGGCACCATCCAGATAGGCGATCAGCTCCTCCATCGTCGTCCGGCGGAGACGACGGTCGCGGCGCATCATCGAATCGGCGAGCACGATCAGCTCCTCCAGATCCAGGTAAGCGGCGAACATCGCCCACGTGCAGGCCGGTGATACGCATGGGAAACGCCGGTCGACGAGCACCGTGTCCAACGGGAACCGCCAGACCACCGCGGCGACGCCGTCGACCCGGTATTTCCGATTCGCATGGGGCACGGCGACCATGATGCGCCGTTTGAGTCTTGCGCAGCCAGCCGGCAGCCGCGGCATCTCGATCGATTCGAGCTCCAAGGCGGTCGTCAGCGCGTAGGGCGGCCGCCAGCCGCTGCGCCGCTGCAGCTCGGCGCAATCTCTCATTCTTCGGTACTTCAGTTCGGCCAATGCCGTCAACGCCATCGATTCACTCATCACCGTCACCTTCCCGTTCAACGGATTCCTGACGGCTCCCAGCACGCCGTCGTGCCCGCGGAGCCTCCAGTCTATGCGGCAGCCCCGGTTCCCGATCATTGCCCCGTCCGACCGGTTGACGATCGTGGAGAACCCGGTGGATGACGGGAAGCGATCCGCCCTTGCGATGGTTCATCTCATTGCGTGCCCATGGGTCGGATAGTGGGTGTGCGCGCTCACAATCCGGTGGCATGATGGCGTCATGAGCACATCGCTGAACATCCTCAACGCACGCGTCCCCGGCGGCGACGAGCGCGTGGACCTCGTCGTCCGCGACGGGAAGATCACGGCCGCCGGCCACGCCGTCGCACGGCCGGACACCGACGCGACCATCGACGCATCCGACCTGTGGGTCATCCCGGGACTCGTCGACTGCCACACGCATTTCACGCAATGGTCGAAGACGCTCGGCCGCCTCGACCTCATCGACGCGAAGTCCGCCGCCGAGGCGATGGCGATGCTGCGCGCGCATCTCGACGCTCGCCGCGCGGCCGGCACGCTCGACCCGGACGCGTTCGTGGTGGGCATGCGGTTCCGCCACTCGCTGTGGGCCGACGACGAACAGCCCACGCTCGCCGCGATCGACGCGGCTGCCGGCGAACAGCCGGTGGCGCTGTCGAGCGCGGACATGCACTGCGGATGGGTGAATTCGGCGGCCGCGCGCCGTCTCGGCGTGCACGCGGACGCGAAGACCGGACTCGTCGGCGAGCTCGAATGGTTCGACGCGTACACGAAGTTCGACAAGGCGCCGGGCGCGGCCGAGGAGACCGATCGGCTGCTGCGCGAGGCGGAGAAGGATGCCGCAGGCAAGGGCGTGACCGGAATCCGCGACTACGAGATGGCGGAGAACATCGACACGTGGACCGCGCGCTTCGCCGCCGGCATCGACGGCCTGCGCGTGAAGGCGGGTGTTTATCCGGAGCGTCTGGAGGCCGCGATCCGCGCCGGCTGGCGCACCGGCAAGCCGCTGCCCGGCAGCCGCGGGCTCGGCGAGGTCGGCGCGATGAAGCTCATCTCCGACGGTTCACTCAACACGCGTTCCGCCTACTGTTCCACGCCGTATTCGGGCATCACGCCGGTCACGTACGGCACGCTCAGCTACACGCCGAGCCAGATCGCGCGCTACATGCGACTCGCCACCGAGAACGGCTTCCGCATCGCCTGCCACGCGATCGGCGACGAGGCGAACGCGATCGTGCTCGACGCGGCGGAGCTCACGCACGCACGCGGGTCGATCGAACACGCGCAGATGCTGCGCCGCGAGGACATCCCGCGTCTGGCCGCGCTCGGCCTCGAAGCGAGCGTCCAGCCGCAGCATGCGATGGACGACCGCGACGTGATCGGCCGGTTCTGGGCGAATCCGGCCGGCGTCCCGTACGCGTTCCGCTCGCTGCACGCGGCGGGAACGCGGCTGCGTCTGGGCTCCGATGCGCCGGTAGCGCCGCTCGACCCGTGGATGGCGATTTCGGCGGCCGTGTTCGCGACGGAGAGTTCCGCGCGCGAACCGTTCCAGCCGGAGCAGCGTCTGCCGCTGCGCGTCGCGCTCGCGGCGTCCACTGAGGTCGGTCGCGGGTACCTGCGTTCCGGCGATGATGCGGATTTCGTGCTGTTGGACGCCGATCCGTACGCGATGGAGACGCCGGAAGCGATGCGCGCGATGCGAACCCACGTCGCGATGACGTTCCTCGCCGGACGACGGACGTATTGAGGGAGTTCAGCCTTGCCTCCCTCTGACGAGGGAAGTAGGCACCTGATTTCTTGGCCCCCTCTGACGAGGGGGCTGTCGAACGCAGTGAGACTGGGGGAGAGATAGCCGGAACGTAACGTCGACGATATCTCTCCCCCACCCGGCTACGCCGGGAGCCCCCTCGTCAGAGGGGGCCGAAAGGGCCGAGGCTACTTGCCGGCGACGCAACGACTCGCCTGCGGCGAGGCGATTTCCTGCCGTCGCTCGGCTATCGCCTCTCTCCGGCCGAGTCGGTGGACAGCACACCGTGCTGTCCACTCACCTCTTCGGCCATGGCCTCCATCGGCTCGTCGACGAGGACGGAGCCGGAGGGGAGAGTGCCGGGGAGCGGGTCGTCCATGTAGTGGTCGAACTCATAGAGCATCCGGTCGTTCGGCTTCTCGGCGACGAGCGAGAACACGACGATGCACAGCAGCGAGACGAGGAACGCGGGCAGCAGCTCGTAGATCGCGAACACGCCGCCCAACGGCTTGATGAGATTATGCCAGATGAACACGGTGGCGGTGCCGGAGACCATGCCGGCGACGGCGCCCACCTTGTTCGCGCGGCGCCAGTACAGCGCGCACAGCATGAGCGGGCCGAACGAGGCGCCGAGGCCGGCCCACGCGTAGGAGACGACCTGGAAAATCGAGGAGTTCTGGTCGTAGGCGACGAGGCAGCCGAACAGGAACATGAGGACCAACGTGATGCGCGCGACGATCATCACCTGGCGGTCGGTGGCCTTCTTGTGGAACAGGCCGCGGAAGATGTTCTCACCCATAGCGGAGGCGCCGATGATCATGTACGAAGAGCTGGAGCTCATCGACGCGGCGAAGATGCCGGAGACGACCACGCCGCACACGAAGCTCGGCAGCAGCGTCTGCGCAAGCACGATGAAGATGGTTTCCGCATCGGTGCCGGTGAGCAGGTGCGTCGGCATCATCGCACGGCCGACGAGGCCGATGCACACGGCGCTGGCGAGCGACAGCACGCACCAGGAGGTGGCGATGATACGCGACTTGCGCACCTCCTCGGCGTCACGGATCGACAGGAAGCGCACGAGCACCTGCGGCATGCCGAAGTAGCCGAGACCCCACGCGAGCATCGAGACGATCGTGATGATGCCGTAATCGGTCGGAGCGCCGAACACGGCCTTGCCGGCTTCGACGATCTGCTTACCGGTCTCGGGGTCGAGCGTCGGGGAGGCGACCTGCGTGCCGGAAAGGAAGCCGGGGATCGCGCGCAGGAACGCGACGGTCTCGCCGATGCCGCCAGCGGAGGCGACCGTGCCGACGAACACGACGGCGAGCGCGAAGAACATGAGCAGGCCCTGGATAAAGTCGGTCATCACGACGGACAGGTAGCCGCCGACGATCGTGTACACGAACACGACGAGCGCGCCGAGCACCATCATCAGGTGGTAGTCGAAGCCGAACAGGGCGCTGAACAGTTTGCCGACGGTCACGAAGCAGCTGCCCACGTACACGCAGAAGAAGACGAGGATGATGATCGCGGAGATCGTCGAGATGACGCCCTTCGTGTCGTGGAAGCGCTTGGCGAAGAAGTCGGGGATGGTGATCGCGTCGCCGGCGACGACCGAGTAGCGGCGCAGTCGGCGGGCGACGATCTTCCAGTTGAGGTAGGTGCCGATGGCGAGGCCGAGCGCGGTCCACAGCGGGTCGGCGGCGCCGGTGAAGTAGGCGAGGCCGGGCAGGCCCATGAGCAGCCAGCCGGACATGTCGGAGGCTTCGGCGGAGAGTGCCGTGAGCCACGGCCCGACGCCGCGGCCGCCCGCGAAGTACTCCTTGGAGGAGGAGTTGGACCGCTTGGAGTAGATGAATCCGATGGACAGCATGGCCGCGAAGTAGATGACCATGGCCAGCAGAATCCAGAAATCGTTCGCCACGCTAACCGCCTTATCCGAAATATCCACGACTTCGCACGCCGCGCAGACGCGTGACGCCTGCGCGCGATGGCCGTGGGGTTTCTCTCTCTGGGAATTCCTAGTGCTTTCGCCGACCTTCCCCGAAAGTGCGGACAATCCCACGAATACGTCTCGCATGCTGAGCGAAAACCATAGAAAAGGCCCCCTCTGACGAGGGGGCTGAGCAAAGGAAATCAGATGTCGTAGCGCCAGGACTTGTCGGTGATGACGCGGGCCATCGCCAGGCCGATCGGCAGGCAGATGATCACCATGAACGCCTTGAACGCCCAGTCGAGCGCGGTCAACGTGTCGAACGAGCCGAGGTGGAACATGGCCTGGTACATGTACAGGCCGGGCACCATGATCACGATCGACGGCACGGTCAGGCAGATGCGCGGGTAGCCGAAGTGCGGCGCGAGCCAGCCCTTGCGCACGGACGAACGCCATGCGGTGGCGAGCAGACCGGCGAGGAGGGCGCCGATGAACGCGCCCGCCTCGGCCGGCACGCCCATGTCGACGATCTCGAGGCGCAGCGTGTCGGTGATGGCGCCGATGATCGCGGCGACGAGGCACATGCGCTGCGGCGAGTTGAACATCACGGAGAAGCCCCAGACACCGAGGAACGCGAACACGAATCGCAGTGCGCCGTTCACCCACACGTTGAGGCCGAGCGGCTCGAATCCGGTCGGGTTGAGGTGCACGATCGAGGCGACCATCCAGCCGGCGAGCGTGGCCATCAGCACGATGCACAGGAAGTACGTGAGACGTTGGATACCGGACGGGAAGTCGATCTTCGCCATGTCGAGGCCGCTGGTGATGAGCGGGAATCCGGGGATGACGAACAGCATCGCGCCGATGTACGCGGTGTCGTGCTGCAACGCTATCGGGTCGTACAGTCCGATGAGTCGCAGCGTGCCGGTGCAGACGAGCGCGGCGAGCGCGACGCACACGAACGTGACGAAGAACTGGTTGAGGTGGTGCTTGAACAGGCGTCGGCGCAGCCAGTGGCCGAGTCCGGCGCCGAAGAACGCGCCGATCATGTCGTACAGGCCGCCGCCGAGCAGGAACACGAAGGACGCGCAGGCGATCGCGGAGGCGAGTCCGGCGAACGCGGGCGAGTAGAGCGGCTTGCGGTGTTCGATCATGTCGAGGCGGTGGTGCGCCTGCCGCACGGTGATGCCGTGGCCGCCGTTGCCGTTCGCCGCGGACGCGCCGGAGACGTGGTCGAAGTGCTCGGCGTACTCCTTGGGCGGCTTGCGGTCGGACAGTTTCGGCTTGCGGCGCTGCGCCGGCTTGCCGGCGGCCTCGGTCTCGCGGGACCGGTCGGCCTCGCGCGCCTGCTCGTCGGCGGCGCGCGCGGCGAGCGACTGGGTCATCGCGGACTGCGACCAGTCGTCCTCGTGCACGTTCAGCTGATGGGCGCGCGGGTCGCCGGGATCGCTGTGGCGGCTGGCCTCCTCAAGCGCGTCGAGCACGGCGTCCTGGCCGGGGAGGGAATCGACGCGGTCCTCGCGCTTCTCCTCCTTTTCCTCCTTGCGTAGCTGCTTGGAGAGGTCGGCGGAGACCTGCGAGGCGTCCTTCGCGTCGAGATGCTGCATGAGGCCCTGCGAGACCTCGGGCTGCACGTGGTACATGCTCTCCTCGCCGAGGTTCACGCTGAACCAGTCGGCGAAGTGCTCGAGCAGCCAGATGCGTTCGGTGTTGACGCCGGTGCTCGGCAGGTCGATGACCTCGGTGATGCGGTCCTTGCCGTCGGTGCACGCGGCCTCGATGTCGGTGAGGTTGACGTCGGCGCGCACGTGAACGCCGAGCGGGTAGGCGATGCGGTGCATCATCTCGCGCACGCGGAACGATCCGGTGCCGGCGGACAGGTCGAGCAGGCCGACGCGCACGATCACGCTGGCCTTCGCGGCGATGCCCGCCTCGGCGATGGGCTTGTCCCAGTCGCGTTCGATGTCCTCCATGTCCAATGGGATGGAGTGCGTATGGGAATGTTGGACGGCGATCGCGCCGTGCTCATGGCTGTTTCGGATGTCGGCATGCCCCTGGATCGGGGTCTCGACCGGGGACTCCCCCTGCTGATGTTGGCTCTCACTCACGGTGTCCATTACTACCGCGCGCTCTCCCCGCAATCATCGGAGACCATCTTTTTGCCCACATACCGGACATTTCGGCGTCACGATTCGACAAACGCATGGAATCCACCCACAATCACGCGCGAAAAATGGGATTCGTAACGTGACGTGCGATTACCCGTGGCTACAATGACGACCATAACCAAACGCCGCGCAGGGCTGTGGGCTCGCAACGGCCGATCTCAACAACCATGGAGGAGCCATGGACGATCGGCAGACCGAGCAACCCTCAACGCGGCAGAAGGAGGTCTGATGACAGATAACGATCAGCAGATCACGCCCGCCGACGCGACGATAGTCTCGACCGGCACCGGAACCAAGGGTCCCGAAGAGCGTCATCTTCCTGAGTCACTCGCCAGTGATATGGATCTGTGTCTGCGCATTCTGCGCGACGTGCTCGGTGAGTTCAATCCCGAACTGCTCGCCACGTTCGACGAAGTGCGGCAGTACGCGGTCGAGGCCAGCGCCGAGCATTTCGAAGGCGTCATGGTCGATCCCGACCCGGATCACGACGGACTGAAGAAGGCCGTGGAGGTCATCGACAAGATGAAACTCCACGACGCCCAGCTGCTGGCCCGCGCATTCGCCACCTACTTCCACCTCGCGAACCTGTGCGAGGAGGACTACCGCGTCTCCGTGCTGCACGCGCGCGAGGCCAAGGTGACCGAGGACAGCGCCGTGGACCCGATCAACGAGCTCACCGTCGCCTACCACCAGCTCATCAACGAGATGGGCCCGGCGAAGGCGAAGGAGCTGCTCGACCGGCTCGAGTTCCATCCGGTGTTCACCGCACACCCGACCGAGGCCCGCCGCAAGGCCGTCGAAGGCAAGATCCGCCGCATCTCCGAACTGCTCACCGCGCACAAGACGCTCGGCGGCTCGGACAAGAAGGAGAACTGCCGCCGTCTCTACAACGAGATCGACGCGCTGTTCCGCACCTCGCCGATCGCGCTGAAGAAGCCGACCCCGGTCGAGGAGGCGGACACGATCCTCGACATCTTCGACAACACGCTGTTCCACACGATCCCGCAGGTCTACCGTCGTTTCGACGACTGGGTGCTGGGCGACAAGGCCGGACTCGTCGAGCCCGTCTGCCCCGCGTTCTTCCACCCGGGCAGCTGGATCGGCTCCGACCGCGACGGCAACCCGAACGTCACCGCCAAGGTGAGCCGCCAGGTGGCCCGCAAGTTCTCTGACCACGTGCTCGCCGCCCTCGAGGAGGCCACCCGCACCGTCGGCAGGAACCTCACGATGGAGGCCGAGACCACGCCGCCGAGCTCCGATCTCAAGGTGCTGTGGAGCCACCAGAAGGAGATGAGCGAGCGCCTGACCGACAAGGCCGCGCTGATCTCCACCAAGGAGCTGCACCGCGCCGTCATGCTGGTGATCGCCGACCGCCTGCACTACACGATCGAGCGCGACGCCGACCTCATGTACCACACGTGCGACGATTTCATCGCCGACCTGAAGACGGTCCAGAAGTCGCTGGCCGACGCGGGCGCCAAGCGCTCCGCCTACGGCCCGCTGCAGGACCTCATCTGGCAGGCCGAGACCTTCGGCTTCCACATGGTCGAGATGGAGTTCCGCCAGCACTCCGTCGTGCATTCGCGCGCCCTCGCGGACATCCGCGAGCACGGCCTGCACGGCGAACGCGGCGACCTGCAGCCGATGACCCAGGAGGTGCTCGACACCTTCCGCGCACTCGGTTCCATCCAGAAGCGCAACGGCACGAAGGCCGCCCGCCGCTACATCATCTCGTTCACGAAGAGCGCCCAGAACATCAAGGACGTCTACGAGCTGAACCGCCTCGCCTTCGCGCATCCGGAGGACGTGCCGACCATCGACGTGATCCCGCTGTTCGAGCAGCTCGAGGATCTCCAGAACTCGGTGGACGTGCTCGAGGACATGATCAAGATCCCCGAAGTGCAGGCGCGCCTCAAGGCCACCGGCAACAAACTCGAGGTCATGCTCGGCTACTCCGACTCCTCGAAGGACGCCGGCCCGACCTCCGCGACGCTGGCCCTGCACTCCGCGCAGGAGCGCATCGCCAAGTGGGCGAAGTCGCACGACATCGACCTGACCCTGTTCCATGGCCGCGGCGGCGCCGTCGGCCGTGGCGGCGGCCCCGCCAACCGCGCGGTGCTCGCCCAGCCGGTCGGCTCCGTCAAGTGCCGCTTCAAGCTCACCGAACAGGGCGAGGTCATCTTCGCCCGCTACGGCAACCCGGTGCTGGCCATCCGCCACGTCGAGTCCGTCGCGGCGGCGACCCTGCTCCAGTCCGCGCCGAGCGTCGAGAAGCGCAACACGGACATGACCGCGAAGTACGCGGAGATGGCGAACGAGCTCGACGAGGCCGCGCACGAGCGCTTCCTCGACCTGTTGCACACGCCCGACTTCGCGCAGTGGTTCTCCACCGTGACGCCGCTGACCGAGATCGGCCTGCTGCCGATCGGCTCCCGCCCGGCCAAGCGCGGCCTCGGCGCGAAGTCGCTCGACGACCTGCGCACGATCCCGTGGATCTTCTCCTGGGCCCAGGCGCGCATCAACCTGGCCGCCTGGTACGGCCTCGGCACCGCGTGCGAGAAGTTCGGCGATCTGGAGACGATGCGCCAGGCCTACGAGGAGTGGCCGCTGTTCTCCACGTTCATCGACAACATCGAGATGTCGCTCGCCAAGACCGACGAGCGCATCGCGAAGATGTACCTGGCGCTGGACGACCGCACCGATCTGCCGGAGAAGGTCATGCACGAGATGGAGCTCACCCGCAAGTGGGTGCTCGCCATCGTCGGCGACAAGTGGCCGCTCCAGCACCGCCACGTGCTCGGCCAGGCCATCCGAATCCGCTCCCCCTACGTGGACGCGCTGTCCGTCACCCAGGTGCTCGCGCTGCGTTCGCTGCGTAAGAAGGTGGACAAGGAAGAGCTCTCGAAGAGCCAGCAGGCCGAGTTCATCTATCTCATCCTCTGCACCGTGTCGGGCGTCGCCGCCGGCCTGCAGAACACGGGCTGACGTTTGCGGTCGGCTGTTGCAGCTCACGCTGCAACAGCCGGTTTGGAAGCCCAGTGGGCTTCCAAACCCGCAAACGTAGGCGGTGATTTGCGCTTGTGCGCTTCGCGCGCGCAAATCACCGCCAGTACAGCAAGGGACCGCGACTCAGCGGTCCCTTTCCTTTTCCCATCACCGCGGCGAAGCCGCGAATCAACACAGTCTCGCCGAAGGCGAGTCCACACAACCGCCCCGCCGGCGGGGGCTCCCGGCGAAGCCGGGTGGGGGTGGTCCAGACGGGTGATCCGGACGGGCAATCCGGGCGGGGCCTGCACACCGGCGACGCGAACCACCCCCAGTCAGCCTTCGGCTGCCAGCCCCCGCCAGCGGGGGCGCTCCCCGGGCGCGTTGTCAGGTGCCTCCACTTCAATGCCAGCCCCAGCCGGCGGGGGCGTTTCCGGCACCGCGCCCTCACCATCCACGCCCGCACCGCCAGCCCCGCCGGCGGGGGCGTTTTCCGAGTCCGCATCACGACACGGCCACCCTTGCGAAAGCGTGTGAACTTTCTCACGCCGAATACCACCACCCTTCCGCGAGCCACGGTATGAATCCTCGTTATAGTGCTTTTTGTCGGCGTCGACAGGGGGCAAGAACGCCGGCGAAACATACATCGTGGATGTTCGATTGAACATCGGGGATTCGATGTGTATGATGCGCACGTTTGCATGCCATGTGAGTCATGGCTATGCGAGTGGACCGCGCATCATCGCACGATCATCGTGCACGCGGCTGTTCCGCACGACCGTTCCGCACGGCCGTTCCACGTGACCGTTCCGCGCGGAACGGCTCGGCGATCATCCACCCTCTGCACATGCCGGCAGGCCATCGTATCCGATTACGAAAGGAACCTCGCACATGGCGAAGATCACCGCGAACCGTTGGACCAGCGCGATCGCACCTGCACTGCTCATCCACATCCCGATCGGCACCGTCTACTGCTGGAGCGTGTTCAAGCAGCTCATCGCCGACCAGATGCACGTCGCACCCGCTTCCGTTGAATGGGCGTTCTCGCTCGCCATCTTCTTCCTCGGCATGTCCGCCGCGTTCGCCGGGCCGATGGTGGAGAAGGACATCCGCAAGTCGGCGCTCGTCTCGATGATCTGCTTCGTGGCCGGATTCGCGGGCACGGGCGCGAGCATCGCGCTGGGCTTCCTGCCGGGCGTGTTCATCTGCTATGGCGCGATCATGGGCGTGGGACTCGGCGTCGGCTATCTGACGCCGGTCAAGAACCTGATGCTCTGGTTCGCGGACAACAAGGGTCTCGCCACGGGCATCGCGGTCGCCGGGTTCGGTCTTGCCAAGGCGATCGGCAGCCCGCTCATGGAGGTTCTGATTGGCACGGTCGGCCTCGTGAACATGTTCTATGTGCTGGCTGTGGTCTATGCGGTGATGATGTTCGCCGGATTCCTGCTCATCCGCCGTCCGGCCGGTTGGACGTACGATCCGGCCACCTCGCATGTGAGCCGCCGTTCGATTCTCGGCAAGCCCGTGTTCTGGGGCATCTGGATCGCGTTCTACCTCAACATCACCTGCGGTCTGGCGCTCATCAGCCAGGAGAAGGACATCCTGCACGACGTGCTGGCCGCGCTGCCCCGTTACTCCTCGCTGAGTCCGAGCGCGTTCGCCGCGGCCTCCGCGGGCATCATCGGACTGGTGCTGGCCGTCGACTCCGTGTTCAATACGGCAGGCCGCGTGGGCTTCTCCACGCTTTCCGACCACCTGAAGCGCCGCGAGAGCGTGTATCAGGTGCTCTTCGTCATGTCGATTGCCGTCTGCCTGCTGCAGATCGCGATTAACAGCATCGATGACGCCCTGCTGTGGGCGGTGCTCGCCATGCTGTTCCTCGTCAACGCGGGCTACGGCGGCGGATTCTCCACGCTGCCGGTGCTGCTCGACCAGCACTTCGGCACGAAGACCGTCTCCACCACGCATGGGCTCACCCTCAGCGCATGGGCGTTCGCCGGCTTGTCCGGCAACCAGCTGGCCTCGTTCGTGGTGACGCACGCCCCCAATCAGGCGCACCGCTACGCCGCGCTGATTCCGGTGCTCACCGCGCTGTACGCGGTGGCGCTGGTGAGCGTCACCCTGGTCAAGGCCTCCGGCAAGCGCGCGGCCGTCCGTGACGCGGCCCCGTCGCCGGCGCCCACCCCCGCAATCGGCAAGGCCGCCTGACCCACCATCGCTCCCCACCATCCTCACACCCCACACCTCACACCCACCATCACTCCCATGGTGCGGTAAACCCCTCATGGTGCGGTCACGCAAAACGGCGTTATTCCGCCAATCCGCGAAATCGCGTTACCGCACCATGGGAGTTGGGGTGGGTGGGGTTAGGAGTGGGAAGGTTGGGGGATGGGAGCGTCAGGCACCTAGCAGGTCGAGCATCTGGGCGATGTTCTTCTTGCCGAACTCGACCTTCTGTTCGCCGCCCTTGTCGATGACGATGCAGGGCACGCTCATCGCGCCGTACTGGTCGCGCAGCTCCGGGAAGTGCGAGACGTCGTAGGCCTCGGCGCGCACGTTCGGGTTGAGTGAGGCGATGCGCTGCGAGGCGAGCACCGTCTCCGGGCACATCGTGCAGGTGAGCGACACGAGAATCATCACGTCGGTCGGTGCATCAATCGCCGCGGCCCGCGCACGCAAGTCGTCGTCGAGCGGCTGGCCGGGGCCCGCCGCGTTGTACAGGCCCAGCACGAACGAGTTGAACTCGTGGCCGGACGGCACGCCATGGAAGGCGAGACCAGTGAAGATGAGGCGGGCCCCGTCACCATCGCCATCCCCGGAACCGTCACCGGCCACGCAGATGCGCACGGCCGGACGGGCGACCGGCATCACGCCGGCCGGATCGAATTCGGCGCGACCGGAATCGTCGAGCGTGCCATACACCGGCAGCACGGCACCGTCACCAGCACCATCGGCACCACCATCGGCACCGGAACCCCCCGCCGAGGCGACGATCTCCAACGGCTCGCCGACGACCAGACCGGTCGGCGCCGACGCGCCATCCACCGCCGTGATCACCCCGGACGCATCCACGGCCACCGAATTCAGCTTGCCGCCGGACAGCGCGACCATCTCGCCGATGAATCCCTGCAATTCCGCGGAAAGCGGGGTGTCGTCGAGTTCCAACGCGAGCGTGACCGGGCGCGCCATGCGACCGAACACGACGCCGAGCTGCTGCTTGATCGCGGCGGAGAACAGCTCGCCCGGCTTGCGCTGCGACGCGGCCTTCGCGGCGGCCGCGTCGGCGCTGCGCTTGACGGGCGCGGGCGCGGGCGACGTGCCGGCGGCACCGACACCCGACGCGGCCGACGTCGCGGCCTGCGCCTCCGCCTTCTCGTAGGCGGAGGCGGTCGGCCGCGGCGGGACGAGGCCGGTTCGCTCGCTCACCGACTTCGCGTACCGTTCCAGCTCGACGGCCGCGATCGCGCCGTCGGCGGTCGCGGTGACCACCTGACGCAGGTTCTTCACGCGCAGATCGCCGGCCGCGTACACGCCCGGCACGGACGTTTCGAGATAATCGTGCGTGACGACGTAGCCGTGATCGTCGAGCTCGACGACTCCCTTCACCAGATTGGTGGCAGGCACGTAGCCGGCGAACACGAACACGCCGAACGTGCCGCCGTCGGCCGGCTTCCACGTTTCGGTCTCGCCGGAGTCGCGATCGGCGATCGTCGCCTCGCGCAAGCCGCCCTGACCGGCGGTGACGCCCTTGAGTTCGACGCCGTAGCGCACGTCAATCTTCGGATTGTTCTTCGCTTCGGCGGCGACCGACGCGTCGCAGGTGAAATCGTCCTCGCGCACGAGCACGGTGACCTTGCTCGCGTACTTGGTGAGGAAGACGGATTCCTCGGCCGCGGCGAATCCGCCGCCGACCACGAGCACCTCCTTGCCGGTGAAGAACTCGCCGTCGCAGGTGGCGCAGTAGGCGACGCCGCGGCCCGCGTACTCGCGCTCGCCCTCGAAGCCGAGCTTGCGCGGGGAGGCGCCGGTGGCGATGAGGATGCCGAAGGTCTTGAGGTCGCCGCGCGTGGTGTGCACGGTCTTGACGTCGCCCTCGACGTCGAGGCCGGTCGCTTCGGCGGAGAGGAATTCGGCACCGAAATCCTTGGCTTGGCTCTTCATGGTCTGGGTAAGCGCGCGGCCGGTCGTGCGGCCCACGCCCGGGTAGTTCACGACCTCGTTGGTGATGGTGATCTGGCCGCCGAAATCGTCCTTCTCGAGCACGAGCACGCGGTAGCGGGCGCGGGCGAGGTACAGGCCGGCGGTGAGGCCGGCGGGACCGCCGCCGATGACGACGACGTCGTAGAGGTCGTCGGTGTTCTGGGTGGCGTTCTGGGTGGATTGTTGCGTCATGAAAGCTCCTTGCGTACGTTCGCCCCCGCCGGCGGGGGCTCCCGCAAAGCGGGTGAGGTGGATGGGGATGAATAGCAACAAGCCCCCTCTGACGAGGGGGCTCCCGGCGCAGCCGGGTGGGGGAGGGAAAACGCGGATGTTGCGTTCCGCTCGCGCTCTCCCCCAGTCAGCTTCGCTGACAGCTCCCTCACAGAGGGGGCCACTGCGAGTCGCCTATCGTCTAGGCGATACGGATCACAGCTGGCCGACGAGGTCGAGGCTCGGCTCGATGGTCTCCTCGCCCGGGGTCCAGTTGGCCGGGCAGACCTGGTCGCCGTGCTCGTAGACGAACTGGGAGGCCTGAACGCGGCGCAGCAGCTCGTCGGCGTTGCGGCCGACGTTGGAGGAGGTGACCTCGTAGGCCACGACCTTGCCCTCCGGGTTCACGATGAAGTCGCCGCGCTCGGCCATGCCGTCGGCCTCGTTGTAGGTGTCGAGGTCGCGGGCGAGCAGGGCGGTCGGGTCGGCGAGCATCGGGTACTGGATCTTCGCGATCTTCTCGCTGGCGTCATGCCACGCCTTGTGCACGAAGTGGGTGTCGCAGGACACGGAGTAGATCTCGCAGCCGATCTTCTTGAACTCGTCGTACTTGTTGGCGAGATCCTCGAGCTCGGTCGGGCACACGAAGGTGAAGTCGGCCGGGTAGAAGAAGAACACGGACCAGTGGCCGAGCACGTCGTCCTTGGTCACCTCCTTGAACTCGCCGTTCTGGAAGGCCTGGACCTTGAAGTCGGTGATTTCATGCTGCAGAAGAGTCATCGTCGTTCCTTTCCGGACCCGCGTGGGATTCGCGCGGCGTCCCGCGATCTGTGCAACCTCGTCCATCGTATCCCGGAACCCCCGCCCCCGATCCCGCGGCTCGCGCAGAGCGATGTATGAACAACATCACACCGGGAATGGGATTGGGGGCCAAGCGGCGAGGACGGTCTTGGCACGAACCGGACGCGAACCTGCACGGTTCCGACCGCAACCTGCACGGTTCGGCATGGAAACTACATGATTCATGTATCTACTTGCACGGTTCCGACCCGAACCTGCATGATTCCACCTGCAACCTGTGGGCATACCCCGGCAAGAACCCCCGTCTCCGGGCTCCCGCATCCGCCGAAAACCTTGATTTTCCAACACATGCCATTCCAAAGCGCGGCGGCTCTTCAGACCCACACCATGCAGGTTCGCGTCTGCTTCCTACAGGTTCACCCCGCGACCATGCAGGTTCACCTCTCAACCGTGCAGGTTCCTCCCTTCTTCTCTCCAATCCCTCCCAACCGCGCATAAGCCTTTCGGCCCGCGCACCTTCTACACTGGATTCCGGTGGATCGTGGCCGCGATCCGCAACGCATACTCCGAGGAGCCCGCATGTCCGAAGCGTTCAGCGAACCGACCGAACCGACCGAACCGTTCGAATCCCATGACACCCCCGAGGCGAAGGCGAACGCCGCGTGGAGCCGCCTGCTGCAGGGCAACCGCCGCTTCGCCGAGGGCGCGGCCGAGCACCCGTGGCAGGACCGCGAGACCCGCGAACGCCTGCTCGACGGCCAGCATCCGGACGCGGCCGTGCTCTCCTGCTCCGATTCGCGCGTGCCTCCGGAGATCATCTTCGATCAGGGTCTCGGCGACCTGTTCGACATCCGCACGGCCGGCGAGGTACTCGACGACGCGGTCATCGCCTCGCTCGAATACGCGGTGGAGCATCTAGGCGTGAGCCTCATCGTCGTACTTGGTCATGAGGGCTGCGGCGCGGTGAAGGCGGCCGTGGACGGCGTCGCCGAACTCGCGAATCGTTTCGACGATTGCGGCTGCTTCGACGTGCCGGAGGGCGCGGCCCGCGACGAGGCGCACGCCGATCATCTGGAGGCGATGCTCGCCGCGCAGGATTCGCCGATCGTGCGCGAGGTGGGCGCGTCGGTCGCGCAGGCGATGGACGCCGATCTCGAGGACGCCGCCGATTTCGAACGCGCGCACGTGGCCCGCACGATCGAGCTGCTGGCCGACGGCAGCGAAGTGACCCGTCTCGCGCTGGCCGAGGGACGTCTGATGATCGCCGGCGCCCGCTACGTGATGCACGACGGCCTGGTCGAGGTGCTGTCGTTCTGAGCTCCGCTCCCGCCGGGCGCCCGCCGAAGCGCCCTACGCCGCCCGCCAATCCCCGCACGGAGCATACGGAAGGAGACCACCATGACCGTGCCGCAGCGCGTGCTCGACACCATGCATTCGCCGGGCATCTACTTCTGCGATGACGACGAGATGGACGCCGCGCAGAAGGAGCAGCTCGACCTGCTCTACGACTTCAACGCCACGCGCCCGAAGGATCCGAAGCGCCGCGAGATCGCCGAGCGGCTGTTCGGGTCGATCGGCGAAGGCGTGTACCTGGAGCCGCCCGTGCACGCCAACTGGGGCATCAGCACGCATTTCGGCGATCACGTGTATGCGAACTTCAACCTGACGCTCGTCGATGACGGCGAGATCTTCATCGGCGACCACACGATGATCGGCCCGAACGTGACGCTCGTGACCACCGGTCACCCGATTCGCCCGGACCTGCGCGAACGCGTCGCCCAGTTCTCCGAGCCGATCCATATCGGCCGCAACGTGTGGATCGGCGCGAACGTGACGGTGCTGCCGGGCGTGACGATCGGCGACAATGCGGTGATCGGCGCGTGCAGCCTCGTCACGAAGGACGTGCCGGCGAACAGCGTCGCGGTGGGGACGCCGGCGCGCGTCATCCGCGAGATCGGCGAACACGACCGCGAATACTACTGGCGCGACCGCCGCATCCCGGACGACATCTGAGGACGCTCCGGGCCGGCTACGTTGCCGTCCCAGCAGCATTTCATCGAATGTTCATGCGGGCGGACGAGTGACGGCCCGCCGCGGACGTATCGTTGAAGTGGGAACACCGGAAACGCTACGACGACGGGCGAAGGCAGGTACAGTGAACGGTTCACGCGACGGGGCGCAGGTCCCCTTCGACGACGGCATCGGATTCGGCACAGAGGACGACACAAGCGCTGGAGCAAACGCCGATATGCGTGTCAAGACCTCAGACAGTGAGCCGTCCGAGGCATCCGACTCAGGTGACTCAGACGACGAATCATCCATGTTCAAGCGCCCGAAGTCGCTCCTGGTCACCGACACCGATTCCCTGCCCATGCGCGTGCTGAAAGGCGCGGGGTACGTCGTTCTCATGATCCTCGAGGGGATTCTCACCCTCTTCGGAGTTTGTCTGTATTATCTGGCGCTGCTCGCGGTCATCCTCTCCTTCATGCTGCCGTTTCTAATCTCCGACACCAACGGCAGCTACGACGCGAACGCAATCTACACCCGCCTGATCGTCGGAGTGCTGTACATACCGGCCGGAGCCATCATCGCGGCGCTGACGGTCCGATGGTATCGCCGGAACAAATTCCTCAAGGCCATGATCGCCGCGCTGATCGCCGTCGCAGCGTTCGGCTACGGCCTGGTCTGTACAGGTTCATATGCGACCGCGCTGGCCGAAGGGCCGAAGACGATGGCGGTGGAACGCCCGACGGTGACGCGCGAAACGAAATCGGACGACGACGGCGACTACCAGGTGTGCGCGATGACGTTCACGCCGGCGCTGACGTTCGATGCCGGATCGTGCGAGGACGACGGCAGCATCAGCGCGAACAACCGCATCGCGCGTGACCTGCTGGGCATCCACTCCGACCACATGCTGCTCCACTACTACGACACTGTCACCGGCCCCATCTACGTGGGGCTCGAGGACGACCCGCGGTATTCGTGAGCGCCCGGCAAACGCCACCAGCCGCCGCCGGGCCGCTGCCGAACCGCCCCCGGACCGCCTCCCGGACCGCCGCGATTTGGCGTGCCACTCCCTTAGAGTGGGTGGCATGTCACTTGGCCTGAACATCCTGCTGATTTTCGTGTTCCTGCTGCTCGGTTCGATCTTCTCCGGCACCGAGCTGGCGCTGGTGAGCCTGCGCGGCTCCCAGATCGACCAGATGGAGCAGGAGGACGCCCGCGGCGCCCGCGTGGCCAAGATCGCCCGCGACCCGAACACGTTCCTGTCCACCGTGCAGATCGGCGTGACCCTGTGCGGCTTCCTGTCCGCGTCGTTCGGCGAATCGTCGATCTCCCCGTACATCACGCCGGTCGTGGAGGGCTGGGGCGTGCCCGCGCACATCGCCGCGCCGCTGACCACGATCAGCCTCACGCTCATCATCTCCTACTGCTCGATTGTGATTTCGGAGATGGTGCCGAAGCGCATCGCCATGCAGCGCACGGAGGAGATCGCACGCGCCGTAGTGCCCGCGATCGACATCTTCGCGAAGGTGTGCAGCCCGATCATCTGGCTCATCGGCAAGAACACGAACGGTCTGGTGCGCCTGCTCGGCTTCGACCCGAACGAGACCGAATCCGAGGTGAGCGACGACGAGCTGCGCGTGCTCGTCAATTCGAACACGAACCTGAGCAAGGACGAACGCACGATCCTCGACGACGTGTTCGACGCGTCGGAGACGATCGTCGCCGAGGTGATGCGCCCGCGCGCCGACGTCGTGTTCATCGACGGCGCGATGCCGATCGGAGACGCCGCCGCGTATGTGCGTGAGATGCCGTATTCGCGATACCCGGTCACCGGCAAGGATTTCGACGACGTGCTCGGTTTCGTGCACGTGCGCGACCTGCTCGACGTGCGCGATCCGGAGGCGACGACCGTGGCCGACGTGACGCGCGAGGGCATCTCCCTGCCGGGCACGTCGAAGCTGCTGCCGAGCCTCGAACTGCTGCGCAAGCGCGGCATCCATCTGGCCGTCGTCATCGACGAGTACGGCGGCACGGACGGTATCGTCACGCTCGAGGACATGACCGAGGAGCTTGTCGGCGACATCCGCGACGAATACGATCTGCCCGACGAGCCGGGCGGCGCGCGACGCAACCGTCGCGACGCGTTCGTCAACGGCGTGGCGACGATCGAGGGCGGCATGACGCTCGAGGATTTCGAGGACCTGACCGGCATCGAACTGGAGGACGGCCCGTACGAGACGGTGGCCGGGTACTTCCTCGCGCACACCGGCAAGATGGGCGAGGTCGGCGACGTGCTGCACGCCGACGGCTACAACATGGTCGTCACCAAGATCGACGGCCGCCGCATCGACACGATCGAAGTGCGCAAGGCCGGCGCCCCGGACCACGCCGAGACGCCGGGGCCTGCGCAGCCGAAGTGAAGCCGTCCATCCGTTGACGGTAGACTTGGGGGACGGGTTCCTTACGGGAGATTCCCACAAGGAACGTCCCTCATCAGGAAAGGAAGGACACCCACCATGACACTCGCATTCATCGTCCCGGGTCTTGACGAAGCGACCTCGGAGAAGGCCATCGCCATTCTGCAGAACCGCCTCAGCCAGGAGCAGGAGGCGGCGCTCGTCCTCAAGCACGCGCATTGGAACGTGACCGGCCCGAACTTCATCGCCGTGCACGAGATGCTCGACCCGCAGGTCGAGGTCGTGCTCGCGCAGGCGGACGAGACCGCCGAGCGCATCGCCACGCTGGGCGGTACTCCGGACGGCCGCGCCGACGCGATCACGCGCAACCGCACGTGGAAGCCGTTCGACATCGAGGGCCGCGCCGGCACCGAGGAGTACCTCAAGGCGCTCATCGAGTACTACGACGCGTTCATCGCCGACGACCGCAAGGCCATCGCCGAACTGGACGAGCTCGACCTCGTGAGCTCCAACATCATCCAGGACCACGTGCAGGAGCTTGAGAAGTTCCAGTGGTTCATGCGTAGCCACCTCGCGTGAGGCGTGCGAGGCGCATATGACTGAGGGTGGCCGCCCGGCAACTTCCACGTCCACTATGGACAGGAAACCGGATGGCCACCCTCAGTCGTCTGCAACGACGGCTCCCCCGCTACTCCTTCGTGAGGTTCTGGTACTCGGGCAGGCCCATGTAGTTGAACTTCACGTTGCTCACTGACTTGGAGGCGCCCGCGGAGACGTTGCCGTACCACAGCGGAATCACCGGCAGATCCTTGAGCAGCAGCTCCTCGGCCTGGTGGTAGTACTTGACCGAGCCGTCGAGCGTGGTCTGCTTCGCGGCCTCATCGATCAGCGAGTCGAACTCGGAGCTCTTGTAGTCGCCGTTGTTGAGCCCCTTGCCGTCGGCGGCAGAGGAATCATACGCCTGCACGAGGTAGCCCTCCGGATGCGGGTAGTCGGACTGGAGGCCCTGCGTGAACGCGGCGTCGATCGTGCGGTCGTGCACGGCACCGGAGAAGTCCTTCTGCGTGGGGAACGGGTACGACTTCGCGTCGATGCCGAGCGCGTTCTTGATCGAGTTGACGATCGCGTCCACCCACTGCTTCGAGCCGGAGTCGGACGCGTAGGCGAGACGGAACGTGCCGTCCCACGGCGAGATCGCGTCGGCCTTCGCCCACAGCTCCTTCGCCTTCGCGGCATCATAGGAGAGCACGTCGGAACCGGCGAGCGACTTCGAATAGCCGGCGATGGAGGGCGCGGTGAAGTCGGTGGCGACGGTCGCGGTGCCACGCAGGACCTTGTCGACGATGCGGCTGCGGTTCACCGCGTACGAGATCGCGGCGCGGCGCAGACGCCCCTCCTCGCCGGTGAAGTGCTTGAGGTTCGAGGGGATCGTGAACGCCTTGAACCCTGGGCCCGCCTTGCTGAACGACTGGATCGACTGTTCGTTCTTGTACGTGGCGAGCGCGCTGTTCGGAATCGTGTCGAGCACGTCGAGGTTGCCGGCGGTGAGGTCGGCGTACGCGGATTCGAGGTTCGTGTACAGCTTGTACGTGACGCCGCCGTTCTTCGCCTTGCGCGGCCCCGTGTACTTCGGGTTCGGCGTGAGCTTGATCTCGCTATCATGCCTCCACGAGGCGAACTGGTACGGGCCGTTGCCGACCGGCTTCTCGCCGAACGCCTTGATGTCCTTGTACGCGCTGGAAGGCAGCGGCAGGAACGCCACGTCGCCCACCTTGTAGTCGAACGAGGAGTCGGGGGCGGCGAGCGTGACCTGGAGCGTCCGGTCATCGACGACCTTCAGGCCTTCGAGCTGCGCGTTCTTGTCGCCGTTCTCGTCCTGCAGCTTGTCGTAGCCCTTGATCGTCGCGAAGATCGCGGCACCCATCTGGCCGTTAGCGGCGTTCGCGGCGAACGACCACGACTTCGCATAGGTCTCGGCGGTGATCTTCTCGCCGTCGGAGAATTCGAGGCCGTCGCGCAACGTGATCGTGTACTGGGAGGCGTCGTCGTTCGGCGTGATCGACTCGGCGTCCGCGTAGATCAGCTTGCCGGTGCTGCTGAACGTGACGAGGCCTTCGAACAGCTGCGTCACGACCTTCCAGCCGGCGAGGTCGTTCGTGTCGGACGGGATGAGCCCGCTCGCTGGTTCGACGTCGTTGACGACGACCACCTGCTTGCCGTCGGTCTGTTCGACGGTGCTCGCATCCGTGTCGCCCGTCGCGCCGCAGCCGGACAGCGCGAGCGCGAGTCCGAGCGTCGCGGCGAGCGCGGCGGTGATGCGTTTCGTGAGTCCTGTGCGCATGATGGTCCTCTTCCGTTGCTTCCGTTGGTTGCGATATCTCGTGGTCGTTCGTGATATCTCGAATCGACATGTGCGATGACATATCACCATACAATCGCCACGGACATTACGCTTTCGGAAGGGAAACACGCCAGCGTCGTCATCGACGTTGCCGATGACGGGCTACAGCACCGCACGACGGTTGAGCTCGCGGCGCAACGCGCGCCATCCCGGCAGATACGCGTCCATGCGCGCGCGGAACCGCGGCCCGTGACCATGCTCCCACAGGTGCGTCAGTTCGTGGACGAGCACGTATTCGAGGAATCGCGGCTCCATCAGCCCCAGCTGCAGGTTGATGCGGATGCGGCCGGTCTTTGGCGTGCACGACCCCCATCGCGACGTCATCAGCCGCAGCGTGACGTGCGTGGGACGTTTGCCGACGATCGGCGACCACTTGTCGAGCAGTGCCGGCAGCTGCGATTCGATCGCGGCCGCCGCCTCGCGACGACGTTCGTCCGTCCACTCGAACGCGGGAGGCGGCCCGACCGGGGAATTCTGGGGATTCTGGGGATTCTGGCCGTTCCGGGCGTTCGCATCGGCCGGGGCATCCTCCTGATTCTCCGGACCGTCCAACCGCCGCGCACCGCCGACCTCCCCATCCGTGTCGTCGAACAAAGGCCGCGGCGCCTCGAACGACGCATCGTCGAGGCCCTCCAGCGGCACCGCGACGGCACCTGCCGCGCCGTGGGCCGCCATCTCCTCGACCACGAGACGACGGGACTGCGCGATGCGCGACCGCTGCTCGGCGATCCAGTCGCGGCGCTCGCGCACGAACTCGCGGATGCGGCGTTCCGCCATGCGCATCGGCGCGGACACCTCGACCGCCCCGGTCGGCGGCTGCACACGCAGATACAGGTTCCGGATGCGCTTGCGCGTCACCGTCACCGCGACGCCATCGACCTCGATGACACGGACGGAGGAGGCGGAGCGCGGCGCGGCAGCGGAAGGACGACGGCGATACGGCATACCGCCATTGTCCCGCAAAGACGGACAAGGTGGGCAGTTCGTCGGGCTGTCCACGGGCACTTGCCCCCTCTGCCGGGACATCGCCGTCAAGCAAACGCCAGAGGCGTTTGTAGGCGATGTGCGAGCCGACAGGCGAGCCAACATAAGGTCAGCCGCAGGGCGTCCTTGATTGCGGTCGGCCTCCCGGCGAAGCAAGTCACGACGATCCCGGCCCCCTCTGACGAGGGGGCTCCCGGCGAAGCCGGGTGGGGGAGAGATAGCTGGAACGCGACATTCCGAACGCGACATTCCGAACGCGACATTCCGCCATGACGTCACATCCCAGCTATCTCTCCCTCAGTCCGCCTATGGCGGACAGCTCCCTCGTCAGAGGGAGCCCAGCCCCACTCCACCCAGGTCATGCCGCATTCCATCCTTGATAGTCACGGTTCACTCCGGGACTTGCTACGGAAAAACGTCGCAAACCCTAGATCGAACCGTCGAAAGGGTGGAGCGAACCGTCGAAAGGGTGGAGCGAACCGTCGAAAGGGTGGAGGAACCCACGAACCGTAAACGGCGGAAACAAGCCGCGACACGCCGAAGAGCGGTCCGTTTTGACACCACCCGAATCGCATGTAGTATATCTACTCGTTGCGCTGCTGAAGCGCGATGGACGGGCCCGTAGCTCAGGTGGTTAGAGCGCATCCCTGATAAGGATGAGGTCGGAGGTTCAAGTCCTCCCGGGCCCACAGGAAAAACCAGCGGCCATGTTTGAGCCGCTCTTTTTTTCTATCCGGACAAGTTCAGATTCGTTGTGCACGACCCATTCGGGGCATTGGCGCAGCTGGTAGCGCATCTGCTTTGCAAGCAGAGGGTCACCGGTTCGAACCCGGTATGCTCCACCATCGCAACAATCGGATTGCCGAACAAAACCCTTGGAATCAAATCGATTCCAAGGGTTTTTCGTTACTCGCGCATCCGCGCCCCTACTGATGCGCGCCGGGTTATAGGCCAAATTGTGTGTCTGGTGATTTAGTCGTTTGCGCCCCCTTTCAGGGGGAGCTGGCGGCCGAAGGCCGACTGAGGGGGTTCGCGGGTGGCTCGGGCGCGCATACCCCCTCAGTCCGGCTGCGCCGGACAGCTCCCCCTAAAGGGGGCGCAAATCACCAGTCCGCTCCCACGCGGGGCGCAAATCGCCGGTCCGCTTCCGCGCGGGGCACGAGACAGGCGTGATCAGGGCGCGACGCTTGCGCCAGATCGTCAGGCTGATGCCGGCGACGGCGAGCAGGAGCACGGCACTGGGGCAGACCGGTGACCATGCCGCCGGTGCGCTGAATGACATCCACCATACACCGACGAAACGCCCGGAACGGCTTTCACCGGAAATGGGAAAACCGTCTCGGGCGCTTCATGTTGGTTGAAGGTGGTTGAAGGAAAGGAGAGAGAACCGAACGTCAGGCCTTGGTGACGTGGCCGCCGAACTGGGCGCGCATCGTGGAGACGACGCGCAATGTGTCGTCGCCGCCGCCGCGCGAGGTCTGGCGGGCGTACAGCGCGGCCGCGGTGGCCGGAGTGGGCACGCCGAGTTCGAGCGCCGCCTCGATCATCCACTTCGCCTCGCCGGACTCGTTGGCGACCGGCGGCATCGATTCGAGCGTCGGATCGTCCTTGAACGCGTTGGCGAGCAGATCGAGCAGCCAGGAACCGACGACGGAACCGGACTTCCACGAGGTCATCACGGCGGCCGGATCGTCGACAAGCTCGGAGCGGACCATCGTGGCGAAGCCCTCGCCGAACGCCTGCATCATGCCGTATTCGATGCCGTTGTGCACCATCTTGGCGAAGTGGCCGCCACCGACCGGGCCGGCGAGCACGAGACCGTAGTCGTCGTTCGGCTTCAGGGTCTCGTAGATCGGGCGCATGAACTCGAAGTCTTCCTGGGAGCCGCCGACCATGAGCGCGTAGCCGCGGTCGATGCCCCACACGCCGCCGGAGACGCCGCAGTCCATGAACCGGATGCCGAGCTCCCCGAGCTGCTTGGCGTGACGGGCGTCGTCCACGTAGCGGGTGTTGCCGCCGTCGACGATCATGTCGCCGGCGTCGAGCAGCGAGGCGAGACGGTCGATGGTGTCGTCGGTGGGCTTGCCGGCGGGGACCATGACCCACACGACGCGCGGGGCGTCGAGCGCGGCGACGAGCGCTTCGAGCGAGTCGACGTCGCGGCCCGATTCGGGGGACATGTCGTAGCCGACGACCTGGTGGCCGCCTGCGGCGAGACGCTTGGCCATGTTGCCGCCCATGCGGCCGAGTCCGATCATTCCGATCTGCATTTCAGTGTCCTTTCACAGCGATGTGGGTGCGATGTGGGTGCGATGTGGATATTTGACGTTTCCAGGGGATTGGAGGCGATGCGAGGGTTCGACAGATTTCGAGAGATGGGCCGGCCCGAAGCGGTTTCCCCGGACGGACCGGCCCGGGACGTCATAGGACGAGGGAGAGGAGCATGACGCAGCCGAGGCCGACGACGGAGAGCACGGTCTCCATCAGGGACCAGGTCTTCAGGGTCTGCGAGACGGACATGCCGAAGTACTCCTTGACGAGCCAGAATCCGGCGTCGTTGAGGTGGGAGAAGAACACGGAGCCGGCGCCGATGGCGAGCACGAGCAGCGCCAGATGGGTCGGGCTCATGCCCTGCGCGAGCGGCACCATGATGCCGGACGCGGTCACGGTCGCGACGGTGGCGGAACCGGTGGCGAGGCGGATGAGCACGGCGACCAGCCAGCCGGCGATGAGCGGGTTCATCGCGGATTCGGTGATGCCGTTGGCGATCACGTCGCCGATGCCGGAGTCGACGAGGGTCTGCTTGAAGCCGCCGCCGGCGCCGACGATGAACACGATGCCGGCCACGGAGGCGAAGGCCTTGCCGACTTCGCCGTTGATGAACTCGCGGGTGCGGCCCTGCATGAATCCGAGCAGGACCATCGCGACGACGGCGGTGATGAACAGCGCGGTGAGCGGGGTGCCGATGAAGACGAGCACGCGGCCCCACATGGCTTCCTTCTGACCGGTCAGATCGACGACGGAGGCGGCGAGCATGAGCACGACGGGCAGGAGGATGACGGTCATCGCCTGGGCGAAGGAGGGGCGCTTGGACTCGTCCTTGACGGCGTCCTTCTCGGCTGCCTGCTCGGGGGCCTGGATCGGCACCCACTTGGCCATGATGCGGCCCATGAGCGGACCAGAGATGATGACGGTCGGGATGGCGACGAGCAGACCGAGGGCGAGGGTGACGCCGAGGTTGGCGTTGAGCGCGGAGATCGCGACCAGCGGGCCGGGGTGCGGGGGCACGAACGCGTGCAGCGTGGACAGGCCGGCGAGGGCGGGGATGCCGATGAGGATGACGGGCATCTTGGCGCGGCGTGCGGCGAACAGGACCACCGGGATGAGGATGACGACGCCGACCTCGAAGAACATCGGGATGCCGACGATGAATGCGATGAGCGCCATGGCCCACGGCAGCAGCTGCAGCGGCGTCTTCGCCATGATGGTGTCGACGATCACGTCGGCGCCGCCGGAGGCGAACAGCAGCGTGCCGATGATCGAGCCGAAGGCGATGAGCAGACCGACGTTGGAGACGGTCGAGCCGACGCCGGAGGTGAAGCTGTCCCATGATTCGTCGAACGGAACGCCGGCGCACACGGCCATGACGAACGAGCCGACCATGAGCGAGATGAACGGATGGACCTTGGCCACGGCGATGAGCAGCACGATGGCCGCGATGCCGACGATGGCCGCGATGATGAGATTCATTGGTGGTTCCTTACAGTCGTTGGAAGGATCTCTGTGTTCGGTCTCCCACTTGGGGGAGCTGGCAGCCTGAGGCTGGGAGAATAAGTGGGGGAGCGGCGGCCTCAGGCGGCGACCGGGACCTTGCTGTCCTGGTAGGCCTTGACGGCGGCGACGGCCTGCTCGACGACTTCGTCAATGGTGCCGTCGACGGGGACGACGACGCCGTTCTCATCCGGTCCGAGCGGCTGCAGGTCGGCGAACTGGCTGGCAAGCAGCGACGGCGGCATGAAGTGGTCCTTGCGGGCGGACAGACGGCTGTAGATCAGCTCCTCGGAGCCGGCGAGGTGCACGAAGAACACGTCGACATTCTCGCTGAGCAGGTCACGGTAGGCGCGCTTCAGGGCGGAGCTGGAGACGACGGTGTTCTGGTCGAGGGCCTCGCGGGCGACCATCCACGTGTTGATGACGCGCAGCCAGGGCCAGCGGTCCTCGTCGGTCAGCGGATGTCCGGCGCTCATCTTGTCGATGTTGGCCTGCGGATGGAAATCATCGCCTTCGGCCATGGTGTAGCCGAGCCGGTCGCGGATCGCCTCCGCCACAGTGGATTTGCCGCATCCGGCGACGCCCATCACGACGACATGAATGCTCATGTGCGAATCTCCTTCGGTTCCTTCACCGGACCGTTGCGGCCGATGCTCAACTGCCTTGTTGATTTGTTGGTATGACTATATCCTGTTTTAATCATACTTGTCAAGTCAAAAGTACTACCTTTTTGGAAAAACTTGGATCATTCCCGAAATTGGTATGATGAAGGCGTCATATCACGCGAACAGGCAGCATCGAAAAACGCCATCATCACGGCATCAAGGAGACATCGTGAGCGACAGCACCCCGGTATCCGCCGCCGGTACCACCACGAGCAACGACCGCGGCACCACGGACGCCCCCGCACTCAACCTGACCTTGGGCACGCCGAGCGAACTGCTGCATCAGGCCATCACCGACGAACTCGCCGTCGACATCCTCGAAGGGCGCTGGAATCCCGGCGAACCGCTCACGCTGGAAGCCATCCAGGACCGTTTCTCCACGTCACGCACCGTCGCGCGCGAAGTCGCCAAATATCTGGAATCGATGAACGCCGTGACCGTGCGCCGCCGCGTCGGCCTCGTCCCGAGGCCGGTCGCGGAATGGGCGGCGCTCAACACGCAGGTCATCCGCTGGAAGCTCATGTCGACGCGGCGCAAGGAGCAGCTGCGCGCGCTCACCGAACTGCGCCTCGCCATCGAACCGGCGGCGGCGGCCGCAGCCGCACGCAACGCGGCGATGGAGGCGAAGGCGATGTTCCCCGTGATGGCGGGGGAACTGCGCAAACTCGGCGAGACGGGCGACCTCGCCGACTTCCACGACCTCGACGTGCGGTTCCACTCGGCACTGCTGCTCAACAGCGGCAACGAACTGTTCGCCGGCATGGCGGACATCATCGGCATCGTGCTCAAGGGCCGCGTCGAGCTGCACATGTACCCGCAACGGCCCGAACCGGCCGCGCTCGACGCGCATGACGCCGTCGCCGAGGCGGTGTGGCGCGGCGAGCCGGACCGTGCGCGCGAGGCGATGCACGCCATCGTCGACGAGGTCGCCGAGGCGCTCGACCTCACGTGAGCGGCGGATGGTCCGATGTCACGCGGCCGGGGGTATCGCGACGCCGCGATGTCCATCTGATGGCGAATCTCACCCTCACCTCTTGAGCGATTCCTCGTTGCGCGCCTACAATCGGAATCGTCTATTGATGGTCCAACCCAAAGGGGAGTTTCACTATGCTCACGAATGAGTACGTCAAGCGCGTCTACGCGCAGGTCGAGCAGCGCGACGGCGATCAGCCGGAGTTCCTGCAGGCCGTGCAGGAGGTCTTCGAAAGCCTGCAGCCGGTCGTCGAGAAGCATCCGGAATACGAGAAGGCGGGCGTGCTCGAGCGCATCGTCGAGCCGGAGCGCGTGGTCAAGTTCCGCGTCGCCTGGACCGACGACGAGGGCAAGGTGCAGGTCAACCGCGGCTACCGCGTGCAGTTCAACTCCGCGATCGGCCCGTACAAGGGCGGCCTGCGCTTCCACCCGACCGTGAACGAGGGCGTCATCAAGTTCCTCGGCTTCGAGCAGATCCTCAAGAACTCACTGACCACGCTGCCGATGGGCGGTGGCAAGGGCGGCTCCGACTTCGACCCGAAGGGCAAGTCCGACGCCGAGGTCATGCGCTTCTGCCAGGCGTTCATGACCGAACTGTGCCGCCACATCGGCCAGTTCACCGACGTGCCGGCCGGCGACATCAACGTGGGCGCGCGCGAGATCGGCTACCTGTTCGGCCAGTACAAGCGCATCCGCGACGAGTACTCCGGCGTGCTCACCGGCAAGGGCCTGGAGTTCGGCGGCTCGCTCGCCCGCACCGAGGCCACCGGCTACGGCGTGTGCTACTACACGGCCGAGGCGCTGCGCGTGCTCAAGGGCGATTCGTTCGCGGGCAAGACCGTCGTGATCTCCGGTTCCGGCAACGTCGCCATCTACGCGACCGAGAAGGCCGAGCAGCTGGGCGCGAAGGTCGTCACCGTGTCCGACTCCAACGGCTACGTCGTCGATCCGGACGGCATCAAGGTGGACGTCGTCAAGCAGATCAAGGAGGTCGAGCGCGGCCGCATCAAGGAGTACGCCGAGCGCGTGCCGGGCGCCGAATACCACGAGGGCTGCTCGGACGTGTGGACCGTGCCGTGCGACATCGCGCTGCCGTGCGCCACGCAGAACGAGATCGACGAGGCCTCGGCTGAGGCGCTCGTCGCCGGCGGCTGCAAGGTCGTGTGCGAGGGCGCGAACATGCCGTCCACGCCGGAGGCCATCGCCGTGTACCAGAAGAACGGCCTGCTGTACGGCCCCGCCAAGGCCGCGAACGCGGGCGGTGTGGCCGTCTCCGGCCTGGAGATGAGCCAGAACAGCTACCGCCTGAACTGGACGTTCGACGAGGTCGACGCGAAGCTCAAGTCCATCATGGAGTCGATCGTCGCCGAGTCGCTGAAGGCCGCCAAGGAGTACGGCCACGAGGGCGATCTCATGCTCGGCGCCAACGCCGCCGGCTTCGTCAAGGTCGCCAACGCCATGGTCGCCCAGGGCGTGCTGTGATCGGCTGTGACCTGACCCGCCGAACGAGGGTCAGGCAGTGAATGGGGGGGTCTCCCGCCGAACCCGGCGGGAGACCCCCCCCATTCGCGTCTCGGCCCCTCGTCAGAGGGTACCAAGTGGTGGATTATCCTTCCGACTTTGCCGACGGTTCCCTCCGCTAATAGCACGGTTCCGCCCTCCAACGTAACGGTTCCCTCCTTGGTTTGCTACGGAAAAACGTGGCAAACCAAGGAGCGAACCGTGACTCATCAGGAGCGAACCGTGACGAGTGCGGAACGGTCCATGACTTTATCGGCGAGAACCCCTTGCTCCCCCTTTCAGGGGGAGCTGTCGGCCGAAGGCCGACTGAGGGGGTCAAGCCCAAGACCGTCGGAATCCGACCAGGCACGACGCCGTCGGTACTGGATACACCGCGATCGGTTGCTCCGTCAGTCGCGGCGACGTGCGCGACGCAGGACGGTCAACACGGCGGCGGCACCGAGCAGGGTGACGGAGCCTAGCAGCACAGCGGCCACCGGGGCACCGGTCCGCGACAGACCAGACGACTGCGCGCTGACGGAACCGGACGCACCCGAACCGGCTGCCTGCGTACCCGAACCGGACGCGCCGTCACCGCTCCCGGTTCCCGGCTGGCTGCCGGTTCCATCACCGGAACCCGGCTTATCGCCGGAACCATCCCCGCTCCCCGGCTTATCGCCGGAATCCTTGACCAGCGCGGCCCGTGCCTCGGTCAGCGCCGCGAGCGCGTCGTCGGCGTCCTGCTGGGAGGCTTCGGCGTCACCGGCCACGCCGGTCGCCTTCTCCAACGCCTCGGCAAGCGCGGCCCAGCTCGTCTTCGTGTAGTCGGATTCGACCAGCGTACCAGCCTTGATTTCGCCGTTGATCTCGTCGATTTTCGCCCGCAGCGCCGTGACGTCGGCGGCGACGCGCAACGCGCCGGCGGCGGTGTCCAACGCGTCCGTGGCGGACCGGATATCGGCGGCGGAGGCATCGGACTTGGCGGCGACCTCGCGAGCGGCCTTCAGAGCGGACTCGAACGCGGCCCACGTACCGGCCGTGTACTGGCCTTGGACCGTGTTCTTGTAGTGGTCGATGGCGGCGCGCAGCTCGGCGCGGGGCGCCTGCTCCTGCGTGGATTCGAGGCCTGCGACCGCCAGCCAGGAGACCATGGCCGCATCGCCATCACCGCCGTAGGAGGCGGTGAGCGTCACGGTGCCGTCGCCGACGGCGTAGGCGTCGCTCGTGTAGGCGAGCTTGGTGTCGTAGCCCTTGCCCACGTGCAGCGCGTCGCCGCCGTTGAGCGCCACGGTCGTGTTCTTGCCGTCCGCGGCGGTGTAGTTCAGTGTGAGCTTCATCGAGCGTGGACCGGTCCACAGCTCCTTGAATCCGACGGAGAACCGGTAGGTGCCGGCCTTGACGGGCAACGTGTAGACGATATCCTTCTTGGAGCCGCCCTTCTCGCCGCCGAGCACGGTGTTGTACTTGTCGGTCTCGGAGCCGACGGAGTAGACGGACACGTCGCCGATGTTGGCGCCCCACGAACCTTCACCGGAACCGGCGGCATACTGCCGGTCCGCGGCGTCGTTGCGCAGCGTGGGCACGGAACCCTTCACCGCGTCGTAGGCGGCGGAATCCTTGCCTGCCATGCCGGAGTCGATGTAGTAGACCAGATCGTCCGGTACGACCTCGAGGTGGTAGGTCACGGTACCGTCGTAGCCGTCCACCGTGCCCTGCACGTCGAGGGAGTCGAACGCCTTGGGGGCGTTCGCCGTATCCTCCGCGCTCGGGATCTTCCAGTCGACGGCCGCGTTGACCGTCCTGCCACCCACGGATTCGAACGCAAGGGTCTTCGGCAACGCCGAGGCCATGTCCGTTCCGGCGACCATCGCGCCGGACAGGTCGGTGGAGAGGAGCGTCTTCGGGTCGTCGGCGCTGTGAATCGTGTACGTACGCGTGATGACGCCGCTGGCCGCCTTGCCGGGTGCGACGGCGATCGCCTTCAGCGTGTACTTGCCCTTGGCGAGCGCGATGGGACCGGTGTACTTGGTGCCGGTCTTCTCGGTGGGTTCACTGCCGTCCAGCGTGTAGTAGATGGCGCTGCCCTCCGCGGCCGCAAGGGTCACGTCCTGCGTGGTGTAGACGCCGGAGGCGAGTGACGCTTCGGGCAGTGCGGTGATGGCTTTGCCGAGGCGGTTGGCGTACACCTGCACTTCGATGAGCCCGTTCTCCCAGTTGGCGGTCGAGTTGCCGTTGTGGTCGTTGACGACGCTGGTCACTTCGATCTGTACGTACCGGTACCTGCCGCTCACCTTGTCGCTGGTGAAGGCGACCTGGGTGTTGGCGGTGTTGTCGAACAGCGTGGTCCAGTTCGCGTCGTCGGCGTCCGCCTTGGAGGCGATGGAATCGTTGCTGCCTTTGAGGATGTAGCCATAGCGCGATTCCGATCCGTTGGCGGTGGCGAACGTGGTGTCGATGCGGGAGAGGTCCTTGACTTCGCCGAGGTCGACGGTCCACGTGTACGGGACCTTGTCCTGCGCGTAGAATTCGACGCCCTTGTCCCAGAAGCCGGTCATCTCGTACTTGCCGTCATTGGCCTTGCCTGCGGCGGCGGCTTCGGCGGTGGATGCGCCGGCCTGGGGCACGCCGGCGTCGGCGTACACGGGCCGGTTCTGGGAGACGAGGTCGATGTTCGGCAGTTCGATGCTGCCGGTGGTCTTGTCCAATCGCCAGCCGGGCGCGTACTGCATCGACAGCGCACCGTCCTTGGACAGACTCAACGGCAACCAGATGTAGGTGGAAGATCCGAGCTTCTTGGAATTCCAGCGATCACCCAGGTAGATGTAGCTGGTCTTGCCGTTCTCAGTGACGGCCATGATGCTGGTGGGCTGGCTGTAGAAGGTGGAGCTGTTGCCGATGAGGTGCTGTTCGCTCCACGCGTTCGGATCGGTGATGTCGGTGCTCGTGTAGTAGCGGGCCTGGTTAGGGTACCAACCGGACTGGGTGGAAATGATGAGGTAGTAGGTGCCGTTGATGTTGGTGATGGCGGGCGCTTCGAGCCGCGCACCTTGGAACATGCGGTAGCTCATCGTCTCCTTGGTGTCGGTCGCGTCGGTGAACGCCACGTCGGTGAGGTCGTCGGAGAGCTGATGGATGCGCATGCTCATGTGATCCTCGGCATCGATGAGGTACGCCTTCTTGCCATCCTGGAAGAGGGTCATGTCGCGGGAGCCGTAACCGTATTTGCCGACGCCGTACATCGGCGATTCGACGGCGTTGCCGTCGGCGTCGTAGTCGAGGGAGAAGCCGTCGTCGGTGATGGCGTGCGCCTTGAGCTGGTCCCAGACCTGGTCGACGGTCTTGCCGGGGTTCGCTTCCCTGACGGCCACGTAGTCGGCGTCGCTGATCTGGATGGTGCCGGCGGAGCCGGAGACGGAACGCCAGTTGCGGTACTTGGCCGCGGTGCCGGCGCCCGGGCGCCAGTGGCCCTGGAACGTGTACGGGCCTCCGATCTTGTCGGCCGTGGCGACGGCGATCTGGCTGGAGGCGTATCCGGTGGCGTCCTCCCAATGGCCGTACAGCACATACTTGCCGGCCGCGTTTTTCAACAGCTTGGGGCGTTCGAGCTTGATGTCGGTCAGGCCGCCGGACGCCGCCTTGGTGGTGGCGCTGTGCTCGGTCAGGATCGAACCGACCTTGGTCCAGTTGAGCAGATCGGTGGATTCGTAGAGGCTGACGGCAAGGAAGTTGGCGGAATTATGCGATTTGTCTTCGCCGACCCAATAGTATTTGCCGCCGTCCTGCAGGAATCCGCCGCCGTGCGCCTGGATGGGGTTGCCGTCGGTGTCGTACCAGGTCTCGCCGACCGGGATGCCGTCGTATGTGGTGGCTTTCACGGACTTCGCGGACTTCGCAGTGGCGGCGGCCGTGGTCGCGGCGGGCGCGGCGGTACCGTCCGCAGTGGTGTTCTGCGCCGCCAGTGAAACGGGCGCGCCGGCGGCGGCCATCGAGACCGCGGCCACGAGCGCGACGCAGGAAGTCGTCACCTTGCGCAGCAGTCGTTTCGCGGTGCGCAAGCCCTCCTCGGTGATGGCTTTGCGATTCATATGAGCTCCTTCGCTGTCATCGTCAAACCGTCAATGGTAACGCAACCATTGAGGCCCGCCCATGCTAACACCGCCAGCCGACGGCCCGGCGGAACATGGCAAACCATGGCAAAACGACAGCAACAAAGATATGAGGCCGGCCACAGGCCGTCCGCAATTATGGCCCCCTCTGACGAGGGGGCCAAGGTGAGACTTGCCTACAGCAGCTCGAGGGTCACGTCGAGCTTGAGCGGGCGGTCCGACGGGATCTGGAACTCGGGATGGACCGGGGCTCCCCAGGTGTCGTCGCCGCCGACGCCCATCTGGGCAGCGAGCAGACGCAGGTACGTGTTGCGGACCGGCGGCAGCTCGTCGGGGTGCATGGCCTCCTCGAGCATCAGCGAGCTGTACGGCAGCAGGCTCACCGCGAACGGCGAGGCCTCGCCCGCCGAAACGCGCATGCCGTGCCCGTACTCGTCGGTGATCTCCGCCCAGCGCACCTGCTCGTGGTTGCCGGTCTCCTGCGGCACGAGGTAGGGCGCGAAGTCCTCCTCGGCCGTGCGCGAGTACACGCCGAGCTTCGCGCCGTGCAGACGGTCGGCGTACGTCTCCTCGGGTCCGAGTCCGTAGAACCTCAGCCGGTCGTACTGCGCGGGCAGCTTCCATTCGAGTCCGAACGCGGGCAGCGTCGCCGCGCCGGCCTCGCCCGGGTATTCGACCGTCAGGTGCACGCGCAGACGGTCGTCCACGTCGTAGCGCACGACGACCGGCGTGTGCGCGGCGTCGGCGAGTTCGTAGTCGTAGCGTGCGGTCAGGCCGTGACCGTCGGCCGTCGGTTCCACCGACGTGCCGGTCACACGCGCGTACCGGCCGGCCGCGAACCACTGCGCGCGGTCGAATCCGGAGCCGTTGCCGCGATCGTTGTCGACGAGCGCGCGGAACGTCGTCAATGCGGGCCGGCGGATGACCATCTCGCGTCCGTCGCGACGGAACGACACGATGCCGCCCTGCGTCTTCGACAGGATGATTTCGTCGCGATCGTCGTGGATGCCGGCGTTGAAGCCGTCGGCGGCGACGGTCGCGCGCGTCGCGGCGCGGCGGCCGCAGCCGCAGCCGCACGCGTCGCCGGAACCCGCGCCGTCCACGGACACGACGGCCGTGTGCTGCCCGAACGTGAGCTCGTAGCCGGCCGGCGCCCAGTCGGTGGGCGCGGCGAGCCGCTGGTCGACCTCATACGTGACCTCGTAGCGTCCGCCGGCCGCGCAACCGCAACCACAACCACAACCACCAGCAGCGGCACCGTCACCACCGGCCACGTCCACCAAATCGGTGATCGCCGGGAATCCGACGGCCTCGCGGCGGGTCTCGCCGGCGGGCACGTCGAAGCGGTAGTCGGCGTGCCAGCGTTCGACGCCGTCGACGAGCACGCGCGCGGTGAACACGTAATCGGCGGTGGAGACGAACAGGTTGTCGTTCGTGATCGTCACGCCGTGCGCGTCCGGCACGAGCTTGACGTTCGCGTAGCACTGCTTGACTTCGGCGGCCTTGGGGGAGGGGGTGCGGTCGGCGAACACGATGCCGTCGCCGCTGAACTCGTAGTCGTTCGGACGGTCGTCGAAGTCGCCGCCGTAGGCGAGACGCTCGGTGCCGTCGGGCAGGCGCTGGACGAGCGCCTGGTCGACGAAGTCCCAGATGAATCCACCCTGGTACTTCGGGTACTTCTCGAGCGCCGTGTACAGGTGCAGGCCGCCGGTGGAGTTGCCCATCGAGTGGCTGTATTCGCAGGAGATGTACGGCTTGGCGTCATCGCCCATGTACAGTTCCTCGATCTCGGCGGGCTTCGCGTACATGCGGCTCATCACGTCGGACACGTCGTTGAATTCCTGCTGCCAGAACACGCCCTCGTAGTGGACCGGGCGGTGCGGGTCGTTCGCGTGCACGAAGTCGTACATGGAGCGGAACACGTCGCCGCCGAACGACTCGTTGCCGAGCGACCAGATGACGACGCTCGGATGGTTGTAGTCGCGGCGCATCATGCTGCGCGTGCGGTCGACGCACGCCTCGCGCCATTCGTCGCGGCTCGCGGGCACGGCCAGGTCGGGCGTGAGCACGTCGCCGGGGGAGGTCCAGCTGCCGTGCGTCTCGAGGTTCGTCTCGTCGATCACGTAGATGCCGTATTCGTCGCACAGTTCGTACCAGCGGCTCTCGTTCGGGTAGTGCGAGGTGCGCACGGCGTTGATGTTGTGGCGCTTGAAGAAGCGGATGTCGGCGATCATGTCCGATTCGGGCACGGTGCGTCCGGTGCGTGCGTCGAATTCGTGGCGGTTGACGCCCTTGAACACGATGCGCTTGCCGTTGAGCTTCATCAGTCCGTCTTCGATGGCGAAACGGCGGAAGCCGATGCGCTGTGGGACGGCTTCGACGAGCGTGCCGGCGGCGTCCGTCACGACGAGTTCCAGCGTGTAGAGGGCCGGGTTCTCGGCGCTCCACGGCGTGACGCGGCCGACGTTCGCCTGCCACGTGACCGCGTCGCCGCCTGCCGCGGCGGCGGTCACGTCGGCGGCGGACTTGGTCTCGCCCCACACGACCGTGCCGTCGGCGTCGCGCAGCGCGAGGTCGACGGTCGCGCCTGCGGCGGCGCCGTCGAGGCCGGCGAGCGTCGCGGCGACGGCGAGCGTGCCGTCGCCGGTCGCGGTGTCGTAGTCGGCGTCGACGGTGAGGTTCGCGACGTGGACGCGCGGATGGGAGGCGAGCGAGACACTGCGGAAGATGCCGTGCAGACGCCAGAAGTCCTGGTCCTCCAGCCAGCTCGCGGACGTGAATTCGAAGCATGCGACGGCGAGCGTGTTCGCGCCTTCGCGGATGATTCCGGTGACGTCGAACTCGCTTGGGGTGAAGGAGTCCTCGGCGTAGCCGACGAACGTGCCGTTGAGCCACACGGCGATCGCAGTGGCGGCGCCGTTGAAGGTAAGGGTGACGGTGCGGCCGTCGCGGATCGCGGCCGCGGTCTTCGGCGCGGGGGCGAACACGCGACGGTACAGGGCGACGTGGTTGTGCTCGGGGATGCCGGGCGCGACCGGGGCCTCGTGGCCGGACCACGGGTACTGCTGGTTCACGTACTGGTGCTTGAGGAAGCCCTTGACTTCGAGCGCGGAGGGCACGTCGATAGGGGAGAAGGCGAGGTCGTCGCGGCCGGCGCAGTCGGGCTGGGCGAAGGCGGCTTCAGCGAGCGCGTCCGTGCCGTAGTCGGCGAGGTCCACGAGTTCGACCTTCCACGTGCCGTCGAGGCTCTGCTTGAGGTCGGATTCCTCGTTCGCGGCGGGGACGTGGTCGTAGTAGCGGTGGCTGGAGTGGGCGGCGAGGCGGTTGACGGCGAACGTGCGCGGGTCGGTGAGCCATGCCGGATCGAATCGATCGTGATGCTTGACTGCGGTGAGGCTGGTCATATGCGGTGCCTTTCTTTCCTTCCGGCCGGTTGCACCACGGCCCCGTGGGTTCCGCGCCGGAAATAAATCATTTACTAAATGTACTCGTAACCGACACCTCACGCAACTTCGCCGGCTTCGCTCCGCTCCGATTGCGTTGGTGGACGCCCTTGCGGAAGCGGGTGGACCGGCGAATCCGCGACACGCCGAGGGCCGGCGCGCGGCGGAACGCGGCGGCGCGTCATCCGCACATGGCGGGGTGGCGACGGCGGGAAACCGACGGAATCCCGGCAATCGTAGGAATAAGCGGGCGTCGCGGCACGCGGCCGCACATCGCGCCGACGCACCGGCACCGCTCACATCAACATCGGCGATGTGCGTTTGACGCGGCGTCAAGATAACGAATACATAACAGATTTAGTTACGATTTTACTTCCTTGCCGCCCCGCGGTATAGTCACAGGCAACAAAACCGAACATCGTTTGTTTGGATATGTTACAGCGTGAGAAGGAAGAAGAAAGAAGGTACACGGTGTCCACTGCAGCCGCCGAGCCCGTACAGAAAATCAACAAGGCCCGTCTCGCCGCCTATGCGTTCGGCAACTTCGGCCAGTCCCTGTTCTACAACGCGCTGAGCACCTACTTCGTGGTCTACGCGACCACGTCGCTGTTCAGCGGCATCGACAAGGCGCTCGCCGCCAAGCTCATCGGCGTCATCACCTCGCTCGTGATGATCATCCGCATCGTCGAGATCTTCGTCGACCCGCTGCTCGGCAACCTGGTCGACAACACCACCACGAAGATCGGCCGCTTCCGCCCGTGGCAGTTCATCGGCGGTACCGCGTCCGCGGTCCTGCTGCTCATCATCTTCACCGGCATGTTCGGTCTGGTGAACGTCAACACCACCGCGTTCATCATCGCGTTCGTCGTCGTGTTCATCGTGCTCGACGTGTTCTACTCGCTGCGCGACATCTCCTACTGGGGCATGGTCCCGGCCATCTCCTCCGACTCGCACGAGCGTTCCGTCTACACCTCCGCCGGCACGCTGCTCGGCTCGATCGGCTACAACGGCCTGACCATCGCCGTCATCCCGATCACCACGATGTTCGCTGCCGACCACACCACGCAGACGCAGGGCGGCTGGACCGCGTTCGGCGTCATCTGCGCGCTCATCGGCATCATCACCTGCTGGACCGTCGGCCTCGGCGTCAAGGAGAAGGACAGCGCCCTGCGCAAGAAGGCCGAGGCGAACGGCAACCCGCTGCAGGCGTTCAAGGCGCTCGGCCAGAACGACCAGCTGCTGTGGACCGCCCTCGCCTACCTGTTCTACGCGTTCGCCAACGTGGCCACCGGCGGCGTGATGGTGTACCTGTTCAAGTACGTCGTCAACCGTTCCGATCTGTTCTTCATCACCGGCGTCGTGCCGGTCGTCGCCGGCATCCTGCTCGCCCCGCTGTTCCCGATCGTCACCCGCCGCGTCCCGCGCCGCTACGTGTTCCTCACGGGCCTCGCGATGATGGCCGTCGCCTACGTGCTGTTCATCGCCGCCTCCACGAACATCGTGGTCGTCGTCATCGCGCTCATCCTCTTCTACACGCCGCAGACACTCATCCAGATGACCGCCATCCTGTGCCTCGAGGACTCCGTCGAATACGGCCAGCTCAAGACCGGCCGCCGCAACGAGGCCGTCACGCTCTCCGTGCGCCCGATGCTCGACAAGATCGCCGGCGCCCTGTCCAACGGCTTCGTCGGATTCGTGGCCGTCTCCGCCGGCATGATCGGCTCCGCCACCGCCGCCGACATGACCTCCGCCAACATCACCACGTTCGAAGGGTTCGCGTTCTGGCTGCCGCTCGCGTTCATCGTGATCAGCTTCCTCACGTTCTTCTTCGGCGTGAAGATCAGCGAGAAGGCGCACGCCCGCATCGTCGCCAAGATCGAATCCGACATGGCCGACGGCGGCGAACCCGAATACGGCAAGGCGATCGCCAAGTCCGTCCTCCTCGGCAAGGAAACCCCCGTCAAGGCCGCGTGAAATCCACATGCCCATGACTCCGGCCCCCTCTGACGAGGGGGCTGTCGGCCGCAGGCCGACTGGGGGAGAGACAGCGGCCGCAGGCCGCGAGGAAACGGAATCGGCCTCCAGCCGATACGACATTCCCGCGGCCTGCGGCCGCTCTTTTTCTCTCCCTCCGTCATCGCTTCGCGATGACACCTCCCTCGTCAGAGGGAGGTGATCCCGTCGGCTCGCATATCGCCCGGCATGCGTTATGATGGGATTAGTAAACGGATTTACCTGTGATTTCGCAAGGGAGCGTACGGAACAACCATCATGGTCACGATCAAGGAAATAGCCCGGCAATCCGGCTTCTCGCCGGCGACGGTCTCGCGTCTGCTCAACGGCGACCCGACGTTCTCCGTCAAGGAGGAGACCCGCCGAAGAATCCTCGAAACAAGCGAACGACTCGGCTACGACGTGCAGGAGCGCCGCGGCGGCATGCCCGCGCTGCGCGACATCGCCGTGCTCGACGCGCTCGGCACCGATGAGGAACTGCAGAACGCCTACTTCGCCGAACTGCGCGACACGTTGCTTGCCACCGCCGCACAACGCCACGTCACGCTCACCTTCCACACCGACGTGGAACAGCTCATCGCCGGCGCGGACCAGTACGACGGATTCATCTCGATCGGCCCGGAACTCCACTCCCGCGACAGCCTCGAGCGTCTGCACGACACCCTGCCGCACGGCGTCTTCGTCGACGTAAACCCCGCGCCGGACCTGTTCGACTCGGTGCAGCCCGATCTCGCGCAGACCGTGCTCGACGCGATCACCGAAGCGCGTGGACGCGGCATGACGCGCATCGGATTCATCGGCGGATCCGGCTACATCATGGGTTCCTACGAGTACCCGGAGGACACGCGTTCGATGGCCTACCGCAACTGGTGCGAACGCCTCGGGCTCGACACGGAGGGACTGATGTTCGTGGGCGACCGGACCAGTCCGGTCACCGGACGCGAACTCGCGCGGCAGGTCGTCGAGGAGATGTCCGCCAAGGAGGGCGGACTGCACGCGAACCTGCCCGACTGCTTCATCGTGAGCGCCGACCCGATCACCGTGGGCGTGCTGCAGGAGTTCACGCAGGCCGGCATCGTCGTGCCGCGCGACGTGGAGCTCATCTCGATCAACGACCAGTCGATCGCCCGCTACACGTCGCCGCCGCTGACCACCTACGCCATCAATCTGAAGGCCATGGCGAACACGGCCCTCATGCAACTCACCGAATCGATCAGCTACGGCGGCGACGTCAAACGCCACACCTTCCTCTCCACCAAACTGGTAGTCCGCAGCAGCTTCACCCCAGCGGGGAAGTAGGGGGAGTCGCCCCTCGAGGGAACCCCATCTCGCCTCCCTCTGACGAGGGAGGTGTCATCGCGAAGCGATGACGGAGGGAGAGAATGATGAGCGGCCGCAGGCCGCGGGAACATCGCATCGGCTGGAGGCCGATTCCATTTCCCGCGGCCTGCGGCCGCTATCTCTCCCCCACCCGGCTTCGCCGGGAGCCCGACCGCAATTACGGACAGCCTTCGGCTGGCCTCGCATCAGCTCGCTGTCGCTCGCCTTCGCCTACGGAGAGCCCACCGGGCTCTCCGCTTCACGGCTCAGCCCGTCAGAGGGGGGCCGAGGATGGGACCGCCCAGCCGGCCCCTCGCCTCCGTCTCACCTCGTCCTCACTCCGACGCCTTCGGCATGACCGGCTCGCCGTACCCATCCACGGCGCTGTCGAAGCCGAGGTAGTAGTCGAGCTCGTGGTCCTGGATATAGCCCTTCATCGTCATGCTGTTGCGGTAGGCGCGGTTCTGGGCAAGCGAGCGCACCCGGTAGTCGGTGGGCACGTTCGTCGTGAAGATCACGAGCTCGCGGCTGTCCGCGGTCTGGTAGACGGCCTCCTCGCGCCAGTCGCCGAGCATATCGCCGTAGAACAGCGGGTTTTCGTCCTTGCGCACCGCGCCGGTCACGCCCGTCTTCACGCCGTTCTCCGTGTTGAACTTGTTGAACACGGCGATGCGCGACGTGCGCTTCGCGTCCGCGCGATAGTCGGACAGGATGTAGCGGTTCAGAATCTCCTTGCCGAGGTCGCCGTCCCAATACAGTGTCCGCTCAGGGTAAATCGGCTGTTCGCCATCCACCGGCGGGGCGAGCATCGCGCCGGTGGCGGCGCTGCGGATGCCGGAAAAGCCCCACACCTCGAAACCGGGATTGGTCGGGTCCACGTCGGCGGCGACGCCATGACCCTCGTCCTGCGGCTTGCCGGTCCACGGGTCCGGCGTGCGCCACATGATCGCGCACCTGGCGGAGTGCGAGGGGTCAGCGAGCGTCGAGCAGGCGGCGTCGGCGGCGGTGGGCGCGCCGCTGCCGGACGCGTCCGTGTACGCGGGATCGTACACGTATTCGCGCATGCCGTCGTCGGTCGCCTGCTGGATGCCGTAGCCTTCCAGTCCGGGGCGCGAGGGGTCCATGTCGGTGATGTACCAGCGGTCGCCGTGTCGGATGTTGTCGCTGACCGAGAAGTTCTGCCGCAGTTCGCCGTCGGGGGTCAGGCAGAAGCCGATCTCGCACACCTCGTCGCGGCCGTCGCCGTCCACGTCGATGACGCGCGTCTGGTGCCCGTCGCTGGCCGGCGTCGAAGCGCGGTCCCACACCCATCGTTCGGTGAGCGTGGCAATGCCAGAATCACTGGAACCGGAATCACCCTGATAATCGTAGGCGGCCTCCATCAGATTGAAGTTCCCCTGCAGCGGACGGTTCTTGTACGTCGCAATGATGCTCGCGTGCCCGTCCGCGGCCACGTGACCGACGGCGAGGCGCGCGACCAGCGGACCATCCTCCTTGTGGAGGTCCGGCACGGCGATGTCCGCCTTGAGCGTGCCGGTCATGCCGTCAAACACGGCGAGCGACTGGCCGCGTACCTTGCGCACCTCGACCTGCGGCTGGGACAGGTCATAGGGCCGCAGGTCGCCGTACCTCGCGTATTCGGTCACACCGCCCTCGCCGTCCGGGTAGCGCACGCCGTCGGCGATGCGCAACGCCACCTCGGCCTTGCCGTCGCCGTCGAAGTCGTAGGCGGTCACGCCGTCGATGGAACCGGTGTCGATGACGGTGGAGCCGGGGGTCTCGCGTACCTTGCCGCCGCGCATCGCGATGGTGGACATCGGTCCCATGTCGATGCGCCACAGGAACGTGCCGTCCGACCGGTACGCCTCGATCTTCTCACTGTCGGACTCGTCGCTGCTCGTATGCGCCGGCTGCCGGTCGAGGATGTAGTCGTATTCGCCATCACCGTCCAGATCCGCGGGCCACACGTATTTGATCGGGTCGGTGCCGTCGCCGCCGAGATGCACGCGCACCGCCGGCTCCGCCGCCGTGTGCGCGGCGAGCGTGAACCGGCGTCCTGCCGCGCGTCCGGTGTCGCGCCCGTACTGCGACGCGAGTTCGCGGCCGTCCAGCACCGGCGTGATCGCGTAGACGTGCGCGACGGACGCGTCGGAGCCGTCGTCCGTGTAGTTCGTCCCGCCCGTCACCGGCGCGTCGTTCAGCTTCACGCCGTCGCGGTAGACGTTGAACGCGATGTCTTGCGGATCGGCGGCGAGATACCGCCACGTGAGGAACGCGGATGTCGACGACGTGCGTACCACGACGAGCCCGCGGCCCAGGTTCTCCATTCCCGGCGAGGTCGCGGATGATGGGGAGGACGGGGATACGGATGATGCCGGGGATGATGCGGGAGCGGCGCTGGCCGGCACCGCGACTCCCAGACCGACCGCCATCGACGCGGCCGTCAGCGCCGTCGTCAGCGCGACGGCGCCGCGACGGATGATGTTCTCGCGGACTGCACCACGGCGACACATGCCGAGGGGCACACCGTAATGGAACACACCGTGGCGGAACATACCATGCCGGCGGATATCGCTTCCCGAGTCATCATGATAGAACGCACCGTTTCCGACGACGTCTTGTCTGCTGCCTTTGACTGTCATAGTCACCTCATAGATCTGGCCGTGGATTGCGGGCCGCATCCACACGGCCCGCCCGTTGCGCACACCCTAACAACGCCCCGCCCGTTCCCCGCAAACGGTTTCCCTTTGTTGTCCGCATCGGGCACCGCCCAGAGGTCGGATGAGAAGTCGGATGAGAAGTCCACAACCTGGGACGGGTCTCCGATGTTTGTCCCTCGACACGGAATCACCTGCAAATCACACCGAGGGGCAAGAATCCTCGCCCCTCGGCGGAGAAACAAGCCCGATTCACGTCGAGGGGCGACATCATCTGTCATCCCACGCAATCACACCGCCAGAAACCGCCATTTTCCAACGATCCGCTGAGCACCATCGCTGATGGTGGCAGCGGATCTCGCCCCTCGACGCATAATCTCCCGTAATCCTCACTGAGGGACAACATTTCTTGCCCCTCGACGCACATTCAGACCAATCACGCGCCGAGGGGCACTATACGTGGCGCATCACCACCAACCGGCGAGGAACGACGTGGCTTTGGCTTGCTCGTCGCGGTAGGCCTTGCCGAACTCGTCGATCAGGCCGTGGAACTCCTGAAGCTGCGCGACGTCGAGGCCGGAGGCGAGCACGGACGGCGCGAACGCCTTGTGGAACGCCGGGTAGCCGGCGGGCACCGTGAAACCGAGGAATGCGAACAGGCGGCGGGCGTAGGTGTCGGCGACGAACGAGCGACGGGAGAACACGTAGAGCATCAGGTCGTCGGCGGTCTCGCCCCCGATGCCGAACAGCGACAGCAGTTCGGCGCGCAACTCGCCGTCCGGCACGTCGGCCGCGCCGGACGGATCGGCACCGCAGCGGTCGATGTACCAGCGGCTCAGCGAGCGCAGCGCACGCGCTTTGTTCCGGTAGAACCCGGACGGACGAATCAGATCCTCCAGCATTGGCACGTTCGCCCCCGTCCCGGATTCCGAAGCCGGCTCCGTCGCCGCGATGGCGTGTGGGCTCAGCATGCCGGCCGCCTTCAGCGCGGTCAGCGAGCGGTCGACGTTGCCCCATGCGGTGTTCTGCGTGAGCACCGCGCCCACCATGATCTCGAACAGCGTCTCCGCAGGCCACCAGTCCGTAGGCCCGATCTCCCGCTCCATCACCGCATACAGCCGTTCGATGAAGCCGGCATCCGGCGTTCCGGCATCGTTCATTCCGACCGATTCCATGATGTCACTGCTCCGCATATAGATCATCCGCAGTGACGAACGACATGTGACCGTCGCCGGCGAAACGGGCTCGTGTGGCATCGGAGACGGGGGTCTTCGTGAACAACGTCAACCACGCCTCCTCGGTCTTGTACCCCTTCACCAGAGCGGATCGACGTCGAAGCCGTTCGATGGCTTCGGACTCGTTGAATGCGTTGCGCCACTTGCATTCACCGAGCAGAATCAACTTCCCTATGGGGTCGGCGGCGATGACGTCGATGTCCGTCTGCTCGCGCGCTATGGGATCGTTGCCCCACCATTTGCCGAACTGCGTGGCGATGAAGGGCAGCTCTCCAGCGGCGTTGCGTCGGATCAGCCACTGCCCGCACACCGTCTCGAACTGCTGCCCCACATACGTATCGAACGCCGGGCCGAACGCAAGTTTTCTCGCCACGGCTTCGCCGATGTTGCTTTCCAGAATGCTCATATTGCGACCGACGAATCGGAACCAGTATGCGAAGAACGGGTCGGCGACGATATACATGCCTTTTCTCGATTTGGCCGGATCGTCGCCGAACGGCACCTTGCGTTCGATCAGACGCAATCCCACCAGCGTCTTCAGGTAGGCGCCGATCGAATCGGCGTCGACTCCGGCATGTTCGGCGATGAGCTTCGGAGTCGCGTTGCCGCCTGCAATGGCCAGCAGAATCGAGTAATAGGCCGCCGGCTCGCGCAGCTCCTGACGCAGAAGCATCATCGGCTCCTCACGCAGCACGCCGAGGCCATCGAACATCAGACGCAGCACATTGGACTCGAAACCGTCCTGTTCACGTATCCGCGCGAGATAGTAGGGGGTCCCCCCGAATGCCGCGTAATAGCGAATCCGCTCCTGCGCGGGCGTATCCGGGAGGAATCGCGCCGCGTCGGCGTAGTCGAAGGGCAACAGGCGAATCTGCGCGGTTCGACGCCCATACAGCGGACTCTTACGTCCCAGCACGTTATTTTCCATAAATCCTTCATTGCTGCCGGACAGAATCATCGTCACATTGGTCTTCAGAAAACCGTGATCGATCGCGATCTGCATGATGGACGGCAACGCGGGCTCGGACGCGGCGGCATACGGAAACTCGTCAAACACGAACACGATACGTTCGCCGGTCTTCCCCGCCTGCTCGGAGACGTATGACAGCGCCTCACGCCATCCGCCGAATGACGGCGTAGAGGAAGGCATACCGAAGAACTCCATCACCACGCGGGAGAAATCATCGAGATTCATCTTGGCGCTCTGCTGTATCGCAGTGAAATACAGCACTCGCTTGTCTTTGACGAATTCATCGATCAGCGCGGTCTTCCCGACGCGACGGCGACCATACAGCACTACCATCTCGAACGAATCGCTGTCATACAGACGTTCCAGCACCTCCAGCTCATGCTCTCGCGCCACGAACATGTCAGTCTCCGTTTCCTTCGATGATTCGATTGCAGTTCCCACCATAACACTTCTAAGGGTGTTGTGATTACCTTAATTGTGATTAAGGTAATCACAACACCCTTGAACGAGACCGCCCGCCGGCCAAAACCATTGTCCATTGTCTTGCCCTGCATCGGGTGGAAAGCGGCCCATACAGCCCGACATTCCGGCCGGATTGCTGGCGTTAGCCATCGCGTTCTACTACGCGGTCGAAAAGCCCAGCATCCGCTTCGCCAAGCGCGCCGCCGCCGCTCTGGTCGCGAAGTAGCCGCCATGTTGCGGAGGTGGCCTGCCATCGCCGTCGTCGCCATGCCAACCATGGCACGGAACCGACGGTAAGCGGCGCCCCAGCGGCGCATGCGTGCCAACCATGGCACAGCAGCGACGCCAAGGAGCTCACCAGCGTCGTTTGCACGCCAAGCTTGGCAAGGAACCGACGCAAATGGCACAGAACCGACGGTCAGCAATGAGATGCCGGAGAAATCGGTGAAACGGACCCGCCGTCCACATGGACAGCTCGCTCGCCCGGGATGAAATCCCAAGGCATGCGGCGGGCGATTACGGCGAACGCGAACAGCGCGATGAAGCCGATCACGGCGATGCGCAGCGGCCCGTCGGTCGCGGCGGACACCGCGGACGAGACAGCAGAGGACGCCCCGGAACCAGCCACACCAGCCGCACCAGCCCCAGAATCCGAACCGGTGCCCGCATCCGCCGACCCCGCCGCCACGAACCCCGTGATCGCGGCGACCGTCAGCGCGCCGAGCACGGCCGTGCGCACGGCGTAGAACGCGGCGCGACGGCCCCCGTGCCGCGCGACCGTCTCGACGGTCATGTGCGTGAACATGCCGCCGAGCGTCTGCCCACGGTGCGTGAGCGGCACGAGCAGTTCGAACACGAGGAACGCGAGCGCCGCCGCGGTCGGCGCGATCGCGTTCATCCAGCCGACGCCCACCGTGACGCGTCCGCCGAGCAGCGCGAAATCACCGTTCGCGAGCGGCGTGGCGAGTGCGTGGAACAGCAGGACGACGGCCATCGTGATCGGGAAGTAGGCGGCGGCGACGAGCATCATGTCGATGATGTACGCGACGGCGCGGTGCAGCGCGCCCGGCCGCGCGTTCACCTCGTCGCGGCCCGGTAGCGCGGCGGCCGGCGCCCAGACGCCGAACAGTTTCGCGATGCCGAGGCCGACGATCGCGCCGAGCGTGTTCGTCATCAGATCGTTGACGTCGAACTGGCGGTAGGCGCACGGGTAGAGGCCCCAGAATCCGGTGAGTTGCGATGATTCGATGAACAGCGATGCGGCGAATCCGCCGCCGACCACCGCCCACCAGCGCCAGCGCAGCCAGCGGGCGAACACGAATCCGAGGGGCACGAAGAACACGACGTTCATGACGAGTTGGAGCAGCCCGTACAGTCCGCCGTATTGGAGATCTTCGATGAAGCGCAGTGGATTGAGCTGCGGCGCGTAGTCGCCCACGTGGGTCGCGCAGAACGCGTCCGGATCGTCGGGCATCGGGTAGAGCGTGAACGCGATGAGTCCGGTGAAGTACAGGACGCTCAGATACGATGCGCCGACCGACAACGCGCGCAGGCGATGATAGCGGTGGTAGAGGCCGGCAAGAATCGGCAACGTGAGCACCGCCGCTACCAGCGGCCACAGTAGCAGCGCGATTGCGAACGACGTGGAGAAATAACCCAAATACCCAAGCATCGAGCCCCACTATACAAACGCCGCCCGAAGGCGGCTGAAAGAATGATGGAAGGAGGCTGTAGGCCTACGGCACCCCCTCAGTCGGCTTCGCCGACAGCTCCCCCTGAAAGGGGGAGCAAGGGAAATCGCATGCGCACCCAGCGCATTCCATCACCTTGCTCCCCCTTCAGGGGGGAGCTGTCCGGCTTGCCGGACTGAGGGGGTACCGCTGTCAGGCGCGACGCTTGAGGGCGAGGACCGCGCCGGCGGCGAGGGTCAGCACGGCAGCGATCGCGAACACCACGGCCACATCGGCACCGGTGTTGGACAGACCACCCTGAGCGGGCTTCTGCTGCGGCTTCGCGGAACCGGGCTTCACAGCGGAACCGGTGTCGGCACCGGCATTACCGCCGTTGCCACCATTGTCGCCCGTGTTGCCGCCGCCGTTGCCGGTACCGTTGGACTTCAGACCCGCGACCGCGTCCTGCAGCGCCTTGAGCGCGCCGTTCACCTGATCGGAGGTGGAGGCCTTGTTCTCGAAGACCTTCTCCGCGGCGTCAAGCGCGGACTGGAACGCATCCCAGCCGGACTTGTAGTCCTTCTCCTGCAGCGTCTTCGCGGCGTCGATCGCCTCGCCGAGGGCCTTGAACTCAGCATCCGTCGCCGGAGTCGGCTCGGGCTCGACGTCCTTCGCATTGACGGTCACGGCGAAGGTGGCGGGCTGGAGGCCTTCGGCCGCGTCCGCACCGGTGTAGGTGACGGTCACGGTGACCGTCGCGCCGGCGAGGGAGTCGGCGAACGCGGACTTCAGGTCGACCGCGGTGCCGTCGGCGGAGGCGGCGGTCAGCGTGTATTCGCCGGCCGCGACGTCGACCGTCTTACCGGTGGACAGGGTCTTCGTGACCTTGAGTCCATCGGCGGAGAAGGTCTCGCCGACCGTGTACTCGGTCTTGGCCGCGCCGGTGTCCACGGCGATGGCCGTGACGGTCACCGGCTCGGCGGGCTTCTCCTTGACGGTGACCGTGCGGGTCGCCTTCGCCTCGTTGCCGGCCTTGTCGGACACGGTGTAGGTCAGCGTGTACTTGCCGGCCTTGGAGGTGTCGACGGTGCCGCTCACCTTGATCGAGGCGGTGACGTCGCCGTCCACGTCGTCCGTGGCCTTCACGCCGGCCAGCGGGTCGAACGTGGCGCCGTAGTCGAGCGTCACGTCGTCGACGCCGGAGAACACGGGGGCGGTCTTGTCGGACGGGGTCTCGCCGCCGCCCTGGCCGGCCGCGATCTCCTCGCTGGTGAGCGCGCGGTTGTAGATCTTCAGGTTGTCGAGCAGACCGGAGTAGTACTCGCCGGAGCCCCAGTTCGCCTTGCCGATCTGGAGGATGCCGCCGCCCTCGCCGAGGATGGCGGGCAGGCCCAGGCCGGAGACGTCGGTGCTTTCCTTGACGAGCTTGCCGTTGACGTACAGGCGGGTGAAGTCGTCGCTCACGGTGACGGCCACCTTGTACCAGCCGGAGGCGGGCGCGTCGCCGGACGCGTTGCCGCGGGTGTCGCGGTTGCCGTCGGTGTTGTAGCGTTCGACGGTCACCGAACCGGGCTTGGCCATGACGCCGAGGTAGTGCTCGGACTTGTTGTAGACCGGCGCGTTCGCGTTCGGCGCGGCGTAGAACGCCCAGCCGGGGTTGCCGGAGTCGGGCTTCGCGTCGAAGGTGACGGTCAGCGCGTCGGCGCCCTTGAGCAGCGGCGTGCCGTCGGCCTTGGCGAGGTTCAGCCAGAATCCGTTGCCGATCTTCGCGGCGGTGGTGTTGTCGGAGTCGTTCGTGCCGGTCGCGGCCTTGCCTTCGATCGAGGCGGTCGCGGCGGACGACGAATCATCGAGGTAGCCGGTCGTGCCGTCCTTGAGGTCGTCGAACGTGAAGTCGGCGAGCACGTCGGACGTGGGCTGCGCGGTGGGCAGGGTGACGTCGAGCGTCGGGGCCTGCTCGGCCTTCGCGCCGTAGATGCCTTCGGCGGCGCCCTTCGTGTTGACGAAGTACAGCTCGTCGTTGGCGTTCTTGCCGCCGACGGCCAGCAGCAGCGTGGTCTTGCCCGCGGCGATCGCGTCCTGCACGGCCTTGGTCACGTCCACGGTGATTTCGGTGCCGGCGACGGATCCGGGCACGTCGTTGCGCACCTCGTTGTTGCCGTTGTCGAACGCGGCGGACGTGGTGGTCGCGTCCTCCGCGGCGTTGAAGTCGGGGCGGGTGTTCCAGGTCATGCCGGACAGCTTGCCGTCGAACGCGGTGCCGTCGAGGCGCTTGTCGGCGTTCACCGGGGTGACGGTGATCTGCTCGTCGGCGCGGTTGGCGGTGTCGTAGCGGCGGCCGATCAGCGTGAGCTTGAGCTGCGCGGCGCTCGGGGTGGTGCCGGCGAACTGGGAGAGGTCGAACTGGACGAAGCCGATCTTCACGTCGGTTCCGTCGCCGGTGTTCGTGCTCTTGTTCTGCTCGCCGAGCAGACCCTTGCCGGAGGCGTTGCGCACGGCGAAGTAGCCGGCCGTGTTCTTGCCGCCCGGGTTGGCGCTGTAGTCGGTGGTCTTGTTGGTCTTCCAGGAGGCGACGTAGGCGTCGGCGGTGGAGGCGACCGACTTGACTTCGGACTTGGCGGAGACCACGCGGATGCGGATGGTCTTGACGGTCGCGTCGTAGTCGCCCGCCTGGGCGCCGGCGTCGGCCGCGGTGAACGTGACCGTGTAGTTCTTGCCGGCCTGCTCCTCGGTCGGGGTCCAGGTGAACGCGCCGGTGGCGGCGTCGAACGCGGCGCCGGCCAGTTCGCCCAGATCGGAGACGGACAGCTTGACGTTGTCGCCGTTCGCCACGTCCGGATCGTCGGCCTTCACGTCGAACGCGAGCTTCTGGCCGGCGGTCGCCGTGACGAGGTCGCCGGCGGGGGAGGTGAACGTCGGGACGGTGTTCTGCTTGACGTCCTGCGTCTTGCCGTCCGCGTCGGTGTACGTGTAGGCGAGCTTGGCGACGGAGTCGTTCTTCGCGAACTTCGCCTGGTTGCTGTACTGCACCTGCTTGCCGCCCACGTGCAGGTCGTTGACGGTCGCGTTGGTGACGTTGTTGAGTCCGAATCCGGCGTTCGCGTTGGAGAACCACGTGTTGTCGATCGTCACGTTGGCGATCGGCTCGCGGTCGACGTTGTAGTCGGCGCCGCTGCCGTCGGGGTTCGGGCGATAGCCGTTCTCCTTCTGGTCGGCGGCCTTGACGGTCACCTTGCTGGAGCCGTCGGCGCCGTTGATGTCGAAGTTCGTACCGACGCGCGAGGTGTCGAAGGAGGAGTCCTTGATGACGATGTTCTCGTAGCGCGGGTAGATGTCGGTGTGGTTCTGGATGGTGACCGCGCGGCCGCCGCCCTTGAAGCCGAGGGAGTTGAAGTTGTTGAACGTGTAGTTCCGCAGCTGGTAGCCGTGCGCCTCATGGCCGAGACGGATGCCGTTGCCGCCGGAGAACGACCAGCCGAGCGTGTTGTTCAGCGTGATGTCGTGGCTGTCCGCGGTGTCCCAGGAGTCGTTGTCGATGCCGTGCGACTTCACGAAGGCGTCGTATCCGCCGACCGCGTTGTCATAGCCCTGGATGTTGGGGGAGTCCGTGTTGAACTTGAACATCTTGTTGTACAGGTCGGGCTTGTCGGGCTGGAACCAGCGGCCCGGGTTGTAGTGGCCGGAGGCGAAGGTGTCGTCGTTGCCGAAGGTCACGGCGCCGTTGACGGTGAGGTTCTGTCCGGACGCGAAGTCCATGCCGTCGCCCCAGCTCATCTCGTACGGGGTCAGGCCCTTGATGTTGTTGAAGGTGACGTTCTTGGCGGTGTGCGTCTCCCAGTTCCACTGCTTCGCGCCGCGCATGTACGTGTCGTTGAAGACGATGTCGCTGGACTGCACGACCATGACACCGGCCTGGTGCTGGCTGTTGTAGGCGTCGTTCTTGTCGCCGGAGGTGTTGCCGTTCTTGTCGGAGTAGTTCTTGGCGCCCTGGCCGTCGTAGATACCGCGGCCGGAGAGCTCGATGTGCTTCGAGTTCCAGATGCCGATGGCCGGCTCCTGGGCCTCGCGGTACGGCTGCACGTGGTTCTTGAGCAGCGCGCCCTCGTCGGCGTAGATCTTGAGCGTGCCGCCCTTGACCTTGCCGCCGTCGATGCCGTTGACGTCGAGGCCGCCGTAGGTGTAGGTGCCGTTCGGGAAGTACAGGGTGTTGAGCGTGGCGCCCTTGTTCTCGATGAAGTCGAACGCGGCCTGCAGCGCGTAGGTGGCGTCGTCGTCGCTCATCCTGCGCTGGTCGGGGTAGCCGACCTGCGTCTTGGAGGGGTCGACGATCTGGCCGTCGGAGGTCATGCCGGTGACCTTCTGGCCGCCGACCGTGGCGCCCGCACCGTCGTTGTACAGCGAGGTGGCGTGGGCCTTGATGGCCTCCTGCTTCTTCACCGTGGTCTCGCCGTCGGGCAGCTTGGCGCCGGCCTCGGACTCCAGGTACTTCTTGGCGAAGGTCTTGAAGTTGAGCACGCCGGTGGCCTCGTTGTAGCCCCACGCCTTCTCGTCGGCGCTGGTGCCTTCGGCGTCGCTCGGCGCGGCGGTCTTGTCCTCGATGGTGTCATTGATGAGCGCGAGGTACGGCTGGCCCTTGGCATTGACCTGGTCGCCGCTGTTGATCATGACCATCGCGGAGATCAGGCTCTGCTCCATCTTGAAGGTCAGGGTCTTCTTGTCGGCGCTGACCTCGTACTTGCCTTCGTAGTAGTGCTCCGGGTAGATGTTGACCTTGTCGATGGTCTCGCCGTCGATCATCGTGACCTTGACGACCGGCGTGCGCGAGCTGGACGCGAATCGCGCGATGTCGAAGTTGTGGCCCTTGGCCGTGTACTGCACGGCCTCCACGTCGGTGCCGTTGACGCTCACCTGGTACTTGTCCGAGGCCACGTCGGGGCTGTCGGTCTTGTTGCCGAGCACGTCGGTGCCCGCGCCGGTGGGCGCGTACGTGTGGATGGTGCCGTTGTCGCTGTACGACGGTTCGTCGGCCACCGCGGTCTGCGCGGCCAATGGCACGATCGTCAGCAGCATGGCGGCGGATGCGACGGCCGCGATGGCGCGCCGCACGAACGGACGCTTCGACGCCGTCGGAACGGCGTCGGTTGTTGTCTGTCGCTTCATTGCTCTCCTTAGTCTTCCTTGTCCGAGGTCATCACGTCGACCCCTTCCCGGACACACCTCCCTGTGACCGGTTACAACGCCATCATACACGATGATGTAAGCGCTCACCATCCGTATGTCGAAAATCACGAAAAGGGTTTCCATGACCACCTGGGCATGCCGCCCCCTACCATCGACCACGGAACTGCCGAACCATTGTGCAAAGGACATCCATGACCCGCGAGCAGCAGTACGATACACGCGGAACCACTCCCAGCGAACCCACTTCCACCAAAACCGAAACCGAACCCACCACAACCACGACCAAACCCATCGCAGCCGACTCCGGCCACCGTCCCACCATCTACGACGTCGCCAAGCGCGCCGGCACCTCGTACGCGACCGTCTCGCGCTATCTCAACGGCCGCGCCGGCGTCGCCAAGAAGACCGCGGAACGCATCGAACAGGCCATCCGCGACATCGACTATTCGCCGAGTTCCGCCGCACGCACGCTCGCGCAGAAGCGCACGCAGCTCGTCGCGCTCATCATCCACGCCGTCTCGGAAGACATCGTCTCCGATCCGAACATCATGCGCATCATCGCCAGCGCCAACGCGCGCATCACGCACGAGGGATGGCAGATGGTCACACTGATGAGCGAGAACGACGAATCGCGCGCCAACATCGAACGTCTCGTGGGCGGCGGTTTTGCGGACGGCTATCTGCTGTACACGATGGAGGACGACGATCCGCTGCTGGAGATGTTCATGCGCCGCTCGACGCCCGCCGTGATCTCCGGCACCGGATACACGCGGCCGATCCAGTGCACGTCGGTGGACGTCGACAACACCGGTGCGATGGCCCGGCTCATCCGGTACGTGCTCACGGGAAGCGCGAGCGGCGGCGCGGCGGCGGCGTTGCGCCGCACGCGACCCGCCTACATCTGCGGACCGATGAACATGCCGGGCGCGCCGGAACGCCTCACCGCGTTCCGCGACGTCACGCGCGAACTGCTGCCGGACGTCGCCGACGCGCTGCCCATCCACTACGCGGCGGACTGGCGGCCGGCGAGCGCCGTCGCCGCCGTCCGCGCGTGGGCGGCCGACGGCACGCTCGCCACGCGCGACGCCGTCATCTGCGCGAACGATACGCTCGCCGCGGGCGCGGTCGAGGAGCTGCAGCGACTGGGTTACGACGTTCCCGGCGACATCGCGGTCTCCGGGTTCGACAACAGTTCGGCGGCCACGTCGGTCACGCCGCAGCTCACCACCATCGACCAGCACATGGAACGCCGCGGATGGGTGATGGCGGGCTTGGTGATCGACGAGATCCGCGGGAAAAGCGGCAAGTGCGGTCCGGGTGATTCCGGGCGTTTCGGGGATTCCGGCGTGAAGCCGGGAGACACCGTCGTCCTCCCCACCGACCTGGTGATCCGCGATTCCGCGTGAGAGCGGCGTCTGAGAATCGGCAGCAGGCCGATACGATTGTCCGTCTGACGGCGGATACCCCCTCAGTCCGGCCTGCGGCCGGCCAGCTCCCCCTCACAGGGGGAGCAAAGAATCGACATGCGCTTCGCGCATGACCGTCTCCCTTGCGCCCCCTTCAGGGGGAGCTGTCGCGCAAAGCGCGACTGAGGGGGTATCCGCCGCATCACTCAATCACTCACGCGACGTGGCGTCCCTCCTTCCTGCGCGTGAACTGGATCGTGACTCCGGCGCCGGCGAGGAGGAACATCGCCAGGATGACGGCCGTGACCGAGGTGCCGGTCGCGGAGAGCGGGGCCTTGACGCGCACCCGGTAGACCACGTCGATCGTGGTGCCGTCCTTCATCGTGTAGCGCAGGGTGAAGGAGTCGTCGCCGGCCTTGTCGCCGGCACGGTACGCGAGCGCGCCGTGCCTGAACGTGACCGTGCCGAGCGAGGCCGCCTTGGCGATCTCGCGGGCCGTGTAGCCGTCGACGTTCTTCGGTTCGTCGATCGTCGCCGTCTTGCCGGTTTCGACCTCCACCGGGTCAAGAGTGATCGTGTGGTTGGTCTGGCCCGGGGTACCGGGCTGGTCGGGCTGGTCAGGCTTGCCGGGCTGATCGGGCTGGTCGGGCTTGCCGGGCTGATCGGGCTTGCCGGAATCCACGCGCTTGAGCGCCTTGATCGCGGCGTCCAGCGCCTTGGCGGCGGCGTCGACCTGGGCCTGCGTGGCCTTGGCGTCGTCATGCACCGTGCGGGCCGCGGTGAGCGCGGTCTGCAACGCCGTCCACGATTCGGCGGTGTAGTCGGTCTCGACGAGGCCGGCGGTCGAATCGATGAGCGCGGTCAGCGCGGACTTGTCCACCGTGGATTCGGCGGCGGTAGTGACCTTGATCGAGGCAGGATCGGAGCTCACGCCGAGGGTGTCGACGGCGGTCACCTGGAACGTGTACTCGGTGCCGGCGGTCAGGCCGGTGGCCGTGTACTCGGTGGTGGTGCCGTCCACTTCGGCGACCTGCTTGCCGTCGACGCTCACGAGGTACTTGGCGACGCCCGCTTCGGAGACGGAGGCGTTCCAGGTGAGCTTGACCGAGGTCTTGCCGACTTCGGCGGCGGTCAGGTCGGCCGGGGCGCCCGGCGCGGCGATCGTGCCTTCGCCGATCGTGTAGGTGGCACCCGCCTTGGTCGCGAACACGACCAACTTGGCGCCATCCTTGTTCTCGACGACCTTGGACTTGACCAGCTTGCCGTCGCCGTCGCGCACGACCACGGCGGAGGCGTCGCCCTTGGTGAGCTTCACCGCGGCCTGGTTGCCCTTGTTGGAGACGAGCGTGACCGCGGTGGTCTTGCCGTCCTTCCAGGAGGTGCTCACGGTGAAGTTGCCGCGGGCCACCAGACCGTCCACCGAACCGGTCGCCCAGCTGGACGGCAGGGCCGGCAGGATGTTGGTGTAGTTCGCGTACTTCGTGCCGTCCTTCGCGGTGAACGTGGAGTTGGACTGCAGGAGCATCTCGTCCACACCGGCGGTGTAGCCGAAGTTGCCGTCGATCTGGAACGGCGGGTGCGCGTCGAACAGGTTCGCGTACATGCCTTGCGCGATGAGCTCGCCGAGGATCTTGTACGCGCGGTCGCCGTCGCCGGTGCGCGCCCACGCGTTGATGCGCTGCGCACGGCCCCAGCCGGTCGCCACGTCGCCGCGGTCGTTCATCGAGACCTTGGCGGCCTCCATGTACTCCGGGTTGTCGATGGTGATCAGGTCGCCGGGGTAGAGGCCGAGCAGGTGGGACATGTGGCGGTGGTTCTGCTGGTAGCTGGGGATGGCGTTGCCGTCCTTGTCGTGGCCTAGCTTGCCTTCGTTGTACCACTCCTTAATCTGGCCGTCGTCGCCGATCTCGATCGGCTTGAGGAGGCTCTTGGCGCAGCTCCACGAACGGTTGGCGTTCTTGTCGGTGAAGTTGCCGTCGTCGTCCTTCGCCCAGTTGGCGGTGGCGCAGGCGGTGGTGTCGCCGACGAGCTTCTCGTCCTTGCCGAGGGTCTCGGCGGATTCGATCACGTCGTTGAGCATCTGCCAGACGAGCGAGCTCTCATAGGTGTTGCCGTCGGTGCCCTGCGGACCCTGTTCCGGCGAGTACGCCACACCGGTGGTGAGGCGGGTCTTGCCGTCCTTGTCCTTCAGGTACGCCTCGTGCAGCATGGAGTTGACGTAGAAGTTCGACTCCTCCTTGAGCAGCGGGTAGATGTCCTGTTCGAGGGACGCCTTGTCGCCCGTGTACTCGTATTCCTCGTACACGTTCTGCAGCAGCCACGGCATGACGGCCGGCGACCAGCCCCACGAGAAGGCGGCGCCCGGCGTGGTCCAGCCGTACGGGGTGTTCTCCGTGTGCACCATGAATCCGTTGCCTTCGCCGATCGGGGTTCCGGCCTTGGTCTCGGCGCCCGCGTAGATCTTCGCGGTCACACGGCCGGGCTCGACGAGTCCCTTGGCGTAGGCGATGAGCGGCGTGGCCGATTCGGCGAGGTTGCTCGAATAGGTGGGCCAGTAGTTCATCTGCAGGTTCACGTTGAGGTGGAAGTCGGAGTTCCACGGGTTGTTGCCGCTCTGGTAGGCCTTGTCGGCGCCGCGGGCGGCCCAGATGCCCTGCAGGTTGCTGGGCAGCTGGCTGTTCTCGCGGGAGGAGCCGATGGTCAGGTAGCGGCCGTACTGGTACAGCAGCGTCTCGATCTCGCGCTTCTGCGCGTCGGTGGCGGAGCCGTCGGTGTACTTGGCGAGCAGCTGGTCGGTCGGTTCGTCCTGGATGGCCTGGCCGAGGTTCAGCTTCACGCGGTCGTACAGGGCGGCGTGGTCCTTGACGGACGCGTCCTTGACCTTGCCGTAGCCCTTGTTCGCGGCCTTCGTGACGGTCTCGGCCACTCGCTTGGCGAGCGCCTCGGCCGTCTCTCCGGTGCGGTACGTCGGGTAGACCTGCTTGTAGTCGGTGGCCGCCGCGATGTACAGGGTCACGGTGGTCGCGTCGGAGATCTTGAGCGAGGCGTCGTCGTCGCCCGCGGCGACGGAGCCGTCCTCGAGCACGGCCTTGATCTGCGAATCGTAGCGCAGGCCGTTGTTCTTCAGCGCGCCGGACGTGGTGAGCGTATCGCCCTTGACGACCGTCTTCTCCCCGTCCTTGGTGACGTTCTTGTACGTCGGCATCGCGACGTTCAGGTTGAGCTTGCCGGCCTCGCTGGCCTTCAGGCGCACGACCATCACGTTGTCCGGGTTGGACGCGAGGTATTCGCGCGTGTAGGTGACGCCGTCATGCTTGAACGTCACGTCGGCCTTGCCCTTGGAGAGGTTCAGGTCGCGCTTGTAGTCCGAGTACTGGGCGTCGTCGCCGAAGCCGTAGTCGATGGTCAGGTCGCCCCAGGTCTGGTAGCCGCCGTGCGCCGCGTCGTCTGTGCCGCCGACGAGGCCGTTGACCTCACCCTGGCTGAGCGTGCCGCCCTGCTGCAGCTTCTTGTTGAGGTTGCGCAGCGTGGCACCGTTCTTGCCCTTGGACTCGATATTGCCGCCGTTGTAGTTCGCGGAGGAGCCGGGACCGCCGGTCCACAGCGTCTCCTCGTTGAAGACGACGTGCTCCTTGCCGACTTCGCCGTAGACGGTGCCGCCGATGCGGCCGTTGCCGATCGGCAGCGTGGCCTGCTGCCACACCTGGTCGGTGTCGCAGTTCGACATGAAACACCAGGTGAAGCCATGGCCACCGGTGAGCTGGCGGAATTCGGTCTTGGAGGCGGGCTGGTTGTACCAGAGCAGGTCGTCCTTGGAGGTGTCGCCGTCGTCGCCGCCGGTGGCATCGGAGACCACGTACACGGTGAACGCGGCGGTGTAGTCGCCGTAGCGGACGGTGATGACGTGCGCGCCCACGCCGTTGGTGTCGAAATCGGCGCCCTCCAGCGTGTAGTCGGAGGCGGCGAGCGCGACCTTGGAGCCGTCGGACATCGTCTTGACGACGACGAGGCCGTCGGCGGAGAACTGCTCGTTCTTGCCGAACTGGTACTTCGTCTTGGTGGGCTGCTTGTCCACCGCGATGCCGGTGACGTAGACGTAGTCGGCGCCCTCGTCGGGCACGGTGAAGGTCAGCGTGGCGGTCTTCGGGCTGGCGGCGCTCACCTTCTCGGTGACGGTCAGCATGTACGTGCCGGCCTTGGCGAAGTGGCCGCCGTCGACGAGCGCGGGGGAGAACTCGTAGCCGTACTGGTCGGCGTTGAGCTCCTGCTCGGAGCCGTCGGAGTAGACGGCCTTCACCGTCATGCCGGTGGCGTCGAACACGTCGCCCTTGCGGTAGTCGGTCTTCGCCGGCGCGGTGACGGCGAGGCCGGCGAGCGCGACGCCGGGCTCGGTCTTGCGGTCCACGGTGACGGTCATCACCGGAGCCATGTCGGCCTTGGCGTTGGTCATGCCGCCGTGCGCGCCTTCGGAGCTGACGAAGCGCACGTCGGCGCCCTTGGTCTCGTTCATCGCGAACGTCACGGAGGTCTTGCCGGCGGCGATCGCCTGCGCCACGATATCGGTGACGTCGACGCTCACCTTGGTGCCGGTGATCTTCATGTCCTTGTCCGTGCCGGCGAGCTTGTAGCCGCCGAGTGCGAACGGTTCGGATTCGACGACGACCGTGCCTTCCGCGGTGGCGTCGAAGTCGGGGCGGTTAGCCCAGGTCGCGTCCTCGACGGCGCAGGAGGCGCCGTTGGTGCACTTGGACGGGTCGATGGCGGTGACCTTGACCGTGTCGGTATCGGTGGCGGCGAAGGAGCCCTTGTACCCGATGTAGGTCAGGTCGATCTTCGCGGACTTGGGCGCGTTGCCCTGGTACTTCGTGAGGTCGAAGCGCAGCAGGCCCATCTTCGCGTCGGTGCCGTCGTTCGTGTCGGTGGACTTGAAGCCTTCGCCGAGCGAGTCGTAGCCGGAGGGCAGCATCGCGCCGACGTAGGTCTTGCCGGAGAAGTTCTGCGTCTTCTCGGTCTTCCACGCCTGCAGCGTCGAGTCGGCGGCGACGTTCACCGTCTCCTCGGCCTGGGCGGTCGTGTCGGACGTTCCGATGACCGCCTCCTTGCTGAGGGCGTCGCCGGAGGCGGCGTCGACCACCTGGATGGTGGCGGTGAGGCCTTCGGCGCTGTCGACCGGGACGCTCACGTCGGCGTCCTGCGTGGCGCCGGGCGCGACGAACGCGGTGGCGGCACCCGTGGAGACCACGGAATCATCGGAGGCGCGCTTCACGGTCAGCACGACCTTCGCATTGACGGCGGCGTCGCCGGAGTTGGTGAGGCGCACGGCCGCGCGGTACGGGGTGCCGCCGGTGAGCTGCGCGGTCACGCCGGCGAACCGCACGCCGAGCGAAGAGCCGGGCGCGGTGATGGAACGCAGGGCGCCGAGGAGGCGCACGTCGCCCCAGTCCGCGGTGACGGTGGAGGGCGCGTCCGACGTGGAGAATTCGATCTTCTTCGCCGTGCTCACGGACACGTCGAAGTCGGCCTTCTGGCCCGCTGCGAGCTGGCGCTCCCAGACGGTCACGCCGTCGGCCTTGATCGTGAACGTGGCGGAGCCGGAGGTGACGGAGGAGTCGAGTCCGGCGACGCCGAGCACGCGGCTGTACTTGCCGTCGGCCTTGGCTTCGGTGCTGGCGTTCGCGCCCTGCGCGACGCCCTTGGCGTAGCTCACGCCGCCGATCGTCACCTGCTTGCCGCCGGCGACGAGGTCGGCGAGGTAGGCGCCGTCCTCGGCGTACTGCGGGGCCTGCGCCTGGTCGTTGCCGTAGACCTCGAGCTCGTTGAGGAACGCGTGCTCGCCGTCCGGCACGTCGGTGAACTCCACCTTGACGGCGCCGGTGTACAGGCCGCCGACGTTCTCCTCGGCGGGGCGGGAGGCGACGGTGTCGGCGGTGTACGAGGAGACCTTCACCCATTCGCCCTTGTCGTTCTGCACGGACAGCGTGTACGGGTACGGGGTCTTGTCGCCGAATCCGAGGCGGATCTTGTACACGTACTGGGCGAATTCGGTGGACAGGACGAACGCCTGGCCGGAGCCGGCGGTACCCGCGATCCATTGGGTGTTCTCGTCGCCGTCGGCGCCGAGCGCGCCCTCATGGCCGGCCTCGGAGCTGGTCGGGCTGGTCGGGCGGTTGAGCGCCTTGTTGGTGTCGCCGTAGGCCATCGGCTCGGGGATCTTCAGACCCGCGGTGGCCCACTGGCCGGCCTCGTAGAAGTTCTTCGGCTCGGTGCCTTCGTTGCCGCCGGTCACGTCCTTCGTGGTGATCTGGAACGTGGCGTCAGGCAGGCCTTCCGCGGAAGCGGTCAGCGTGGTGGTGCCGGAGTAGTAGGAGCGGAACTCGATGGCGGCCTTGCCGTCCTTCATCGAGACGTTCTTGGTGAACTTGTAGGTCTTGCCGCCGGCGAGCACGCCGGGGCCGTCGGTGACCTTAAGGGTCACCTCACGGTTGTCGGAGACCCAGTCGCCGTTGGCGTCCTTCATCGTGACGATGATCTGCGCGTCGGTCTTGCCGTCGTTGGTCAGGGTCTTGGGGGAGTCGGCGGATTCGGCGATCTCCATGTGCGTGGCGGTGCCGGACTTGGAGACTTCCGGCTTGGAGCCGTCGCCCTGGTTCTCGCGGTACCAGTACCACAGGTTCTTCGGCACGCGGAAGTAGTCGATCATGCCCATCTTGGCGAGGTCCTTGCCGCCGACGGTGCCGTGGTCGAAGCCGGCCCACAGGGCGAGGCCCGCGCTGTTCTTGGTGAGCGTGTACTTGCCGTCGTTGTCCTTGTCGAGTTCGCCGTAGACGGACGTGCCGGGCTTGTACTGGGCCTTGTCGTTGACGACGGCGCCCGGGCGATCGATGGTCGGGGAACCGTATTCGGCGACCATGTTCGGCATCCACGTGTTCGGGCACTGGCCGCCGCCGCAGATGCGTCCGCCGTCGCCGTTGTAGCCGGCGACGTCGGCCACGGAGAGCTGGTCGTAGCCTTGGCGCTGCGCGCCGCCCATGCCGGTCTTGCGGGTCGGGTCGAGCTGGTGGGCGAGGTTGCGTTCCTTGTTCACCAGTTCCTTGGCGCGCTGCTGGGTGGCGTCGGAGGTGAAGAACACCTCGTTGCCGGCGGACCAGCTGATCACGGACGGGGAGTTGCGGTTCTCGAGGATCATCTCCTGCATCGCGTCGAGCACGCTCTGGTCGAAGGAGTCCTGGTCGGCGGCGTTCTGCGGGTAGGCGTCGCGCAGCCAGTCGCTGGCCTGGCCGGACGGGTCGTCGTTCTTGCCGGCCTGGCCGCCCATGCCCCAGAACACGTTCTCGGACCAGAACAGGACGCCGAGGCGGTCGCACGCCTCGGCGAACGCCACGTCATGCGGGTAGTGGGAGCCGCGGATGAAGTTCATGCCGGCTTCCTTGATCATCTTCACGTCGCGTTCGAAGCCGGCATCGGTGACGGCGTTGGCCCAGCCGCCGTGGTCCTGATGGACGTTGGCGCCGTTGAGCAGCGTCTTCTTGCCGTTGAGGTAGAAGCCGTCGTTCTTCCATTGCGCGGTGCGGAAGCCGAAGCTGGTCTCGTACTCGTCGACGGTCGCGGCGTCGTCGAGCTTCTCGCTGTCGCCGGCGACCACGGTGGTCTTCACGGTGTACAGGTTCGGGTTCTCGGTATCCCACAGGTCCAGGCCGTCGTACATCTTGCCGGTGTCGCCGAGCCCGCCGCTCGTCGCGTCGAGGGTGGCGGTCTTGCCGGCCTCGATCTTGGTCACCTTGGAGTAGAAGGCGTCCTGGCCGTCCTTGGTCGCGACGGTCTTGCCCTTGGCGTCCACCAGCTCCTGCCTGACCTGCACGTACTGGTCCTTGGCCGCGGCGTTGGTCACGTCGGTGGCGACGCTCAGGTTGGAGCGCTTCGCCTTGAGGTTGGCGGCGAGCGCATCGTCGTTCGGATAGCGGCTGAAGTCGATGTTCTGCGCGCTCGAATCGAACTCCGGGTTGGTCAGCGCCGGGGCCGTGACGAACGTGCCGTAGCGGGCCACGTGCACGGGGGAGGTGAGGCGCAGGTACACGTCGCGGTAGATGCCGCCGCTGAACTGGTGATCGCCCGCACGCGGCGTGAGGTCCTGCTGCCAGATGTTGTTGACGCGCACGGCGATCTCGTTCGTGCCGGCTTTCAGGTACTTGGTGAGGTCGTAGGCGAAGCCGGAGTAGCCGCCTTCGTGCGTGCCGACCTTCTGGCCGTTCACGTACACGTCGGCGACCTGGAACACGCCTTCGAATTCGATCTCGACCTGGCGGCCGTTCGCGAGCCAGTCGTCGGTCACCTGGAACGCCTTGCGGTACCAGCCGTAGCCGACGTACCAGTTCTGGCCGCCGTTGTCGCCGCCCACCTCGTAGGGCATGTCGAAGTCGTGCGGCAGGGCCACGTCGGTCCATTCCGAATCGTCGTAGCCGGCGGCCTGCGCGCCGGTGACGTCCTGACGGATGAACTTCCATCCGCGGTTGAAGTTGACCTGGTCGCGCAGGTCCTTCTGCGAGGCGTATTTCTCGACGGAGGCGGCCGGTTGCGCCGCCGCGTCGGTTTCGGCGGCGGTGGCCGCGCTCGCCGCGAACGGCATGAGCGTGACCGCCATGCCGGCGGCGACGACGGCCGCCACCGCGCGGCGCGCGAGTTTCCCGATGGGTATCTTCTTCATTGATTGTCCTTGTCTTTCTTCCTGTGAATGCAACCCGTCAGCCGCAACGAGACATCACAGCTCTCGAAGCGGCTCTTGACGCAATATGTGCCACCACACCGTGTCACCGGTTACATGTCAGATTATAGAACACTTTGTGATCGGTTACAACCGCTACGTGACACGGCATACACGTCAAGCGAGAGGACGGGAAAAAGGAGCGTTGGCGGCGGGAAGGAAACCGCCGCCAACGGAAGGAGCGCCGCGCGCGACGCGAAGGAAGAACCTCGCGCGCGACGGGATTGTCACTGTTCGCGCTTCGCCCTAAGGAGGAGGGAGGCGCCCGCGATCAGCGACACGATGGAGAGTCCGAGGACCGGCAGCACGGCGCTGCCCGTGGCGGACAGGTGCTTCTTCGTGCCGGAGTCGTTGGACTGGTTCTTGCCGCCGGTGAGCGTTCCGCTGCCGTTGCCGCTGCCGGACGGCTGGGAAGGCTGCGACGGGTTCGGTTTGGACGGTTCGGACGGGTTCGACGGGTTGCCGGGGTTGTCCGGGTCGGTCGGGTTGCCGGGGTTGTCCGGATCCGGCACGGCCTTCTCCTTGACCGTCACCGTGCGGGTGACGGTGGCCGTGTTGCCGGACTTGTCGGAGACCGTGTAGGTCAGCGTGTAGTCGCCGGCCTTGGAGGTGTCGACCGTGCCCTGCACGGTGATCTGGCCCGTCAGGTCGCCGTCGACGTCATCGGTGGCGGTCACGCCGGCCATCGGGTCGAAGGAGGCGCCGTAGTCGAGCGTCACGTCATCCACGCCGGAGATGACCGGCTTGGTGGTGTCTTTCGGTGCTTCCTTGTCGCTGGACAGGTCGACGCCGGTGTAGGTCATCGTGGCGCCGGCCTTGCCGTTGTTGGCCTCGGCGACGACGCCCGTGTCGAGCGCGTCGTCCGCGCCCTGCACGGCGACGGTGCCGACGCTGACGAACGTGCCGTCGGCGGCCTTGTAGAAGCCCTCCAGGGTGTTGGCGTCCTTGCGGGTCACGCGGATGGTTACCGGGGTGCCGCCGCTCACGGTCTCGGAGGTGACGGCCGTGTTCTTGTCGCCTGCCTCCCAGTCGATGTAGCCGTTGCCGTCGGTGTCGTTCTGCCAGAACAGGCCGTTCTTGCTCAGCAGCAGGAAAGCGTAGCCCTTGGCGGAGTTCTGGCCGTCGGCGGACAGATCGTTGCGCACGACGATGCCGGCGCGGGCGTCGGAGTTGCCGCCGGCGTCGAAGCCTGAGACGGTGGCGGTGAGGGAGTCGCCGGTCTTGAGCGCATCGGCGCGGTAGGCGGCGGTGTACTCGTTCTTGTTGGTCCATGCGCCGCCGTTCGCGCCGTCGGTGATGGCGAAGCCGTAGTCCTTGGCGGTCGTGGAGGTCTGGCAGACGGTGCCGGCGTCATTGCCCATCGTGGTCGCGGACCACGGGCTCTTGACGGTCGGGCAGTTCGGATCCTCGGGCGCTTCGGTGAGACGCCAGGCCTGGCTGCCGGCGCTGGTGGAGCGCTTGGCCACGGCCTTCACGCCGTCGAGGTCGAGGGTCTTCACGGTCTTCTTGTTGAGCAGACCGAAGGTGGCGCCGTCCTCGGAGTTGAGAATCCACACAGCCGACGGGTCGCTCTTCGCGGCGTCGACGGTCTTGTCGGCGAGTGTCACGGCCGCGGTGTCGCCGCTGGTCGGATCGTCGCCCTGTGCGGTGAGCACCTTGCCGTCCTTCGTGCTGATGACGTAGGCGCGGTCGGACGGGCGGGAGGTGGAGGCGGGCACCTGGGTGAAGGTGAAGGTCTGCTGGTCCGCGAGATCGTCGGAACGCTGCTTGAGGCTCAGGGTGCCGTCGGAGGCCGCGGTGAGCGCGCGGTTGCCGTTCTTGTCCATCAGCGGGTAGGACGCGCCGTCCTTGATCTGCACGGCGTCGGTGGAGACGCCGGAGACGCCGGTCACGACGATCGTGGTGACGGACTTGGCGGGCACGTTCACGGTGACGGACTTGGACGCCGCGTCGACGGCCACGTCGTTCGCGTCGTCGTGCACGAGCGTGTTGGAGGTCGGGTCGCCGCCGGACTTGTCGGCCGCGGTGGTCGCGTAGGTCTTGGCGACGGCGTTCGCGTCGATCGCGCCGAAGCCGGCAAGGTTGACGGTGGTGGCGCGCGCGGAGCCGGACGTGTTGGAGACGACGAGGCGCAGGCTCTTGTCGGAGGAGCGCACGGCGGCGGTCGCGTCGTTGCTGTCGGTGGCGATCACGTGGTCGCCGGCCTGGATGAAGCGCGTGTAGTTCTTGAACACGTTGAACTTGGAGTTGGTCTGCGTGGTGCAGGCGGGCACGTCGTTCGCGACCTTGCCGTCGGCGTTCACGCCGCCGTACAGGTTGTTCACGCGGCGCTTGGAAGCGAAGACGGACTGGCCGTTCTCCTTGGTGTAGGTCTGGCAGTCGAAGTCGATGTAGATGGAGCCCCAGTTGAGGTTCTCGCCGCCGTGGGCCTTGTCCTGCTCCATGTTGTAGTAGTCCTCGACGGGCTGCCACAGCACCCACGAGTTCGGCTCGTAGTTGCGCATCTGCGTGTTGACCTGGGCGGCGAAGTTGAGGGCGCGCTCGAAGCTGTACGGGTCGAATCCGCCGGAACCGAGGTCGCCTTCGAACTCGCTCATCATGAGCGGCTTGCCGGTGGACTTGGCGAAGTCGCGGATCCACTGGGCGTAGGTCTGGTCGCCGTAGCCGTGGGTGTTGAACTGGCCGAGCTCGGTGTCCCAGTTCGAGGTGTTCTTCAGGTAGCCGTTGCCGTTGTCGATGGAGCCGGAGATCTCACGCTGGAAGTTCACCGAGTTGGAGGCGTCCATCGCGGAGACGAGCTGCTTGCCGTCGGTGGTGGCGGTGAGTCCCTGGGCGTCCATCGCCTCGCGCAGCGCCTTGATGAGGTAGGTCTGCTGGCTGGACTTGACGGACATGCCTTCCTGACGGCCGCTCGGGTTGGAGGCACTGCCCTGCGTGATCCAGCAGTTGGTGCAGTCGTTCGGCTCGTTGAGCGGCTCGACGGTGTCGGGCGTGATGCCGTAGGTGTCCTTGAGGTACTTGGCGACGCGGGCGAGGTACTTGGCGAACTTGACGGTGGCGTTGGTGTCGGAGTCGGCCGCTTCGGTGCCGTCGCCGGCGAGCTGGTCGTCGGTGCTGCCCTTCCAGTGGCCGGAGACGTAGCCGGAGTTGGTCATGAAGTAGGGCGCGGAGTTGGAGAACAGCTCCCAGTTGGCGACCTGCTTGTTGTCGGTGAGCTTCTGGAGCCACCAGCGCTGGGACTGGTCGGCGTCGAAGTCGTAGCTCGAGTCGTCGTCCGGGTTCCACGCCTTGAGCATGGCGTCCTTGTTCGCGTAGGTGGTGGCGGTGCCGCCGTAGAGCGTATCGCTGTGGCCGTCGCCTTCGGGGTTGGCCTTCCACCAGCCTTCGACGGCCGCGCCCTGGCGCAGGTAGTCGGTGGTGTCGGAGGCGTTGCCGCCGCCGATGTTGTAGCGCACGGTCTGCAGATCGAGGCCGTCCTTGCTGAACAGCAGGTCGTAGAAGTCGTTCGCGAGCTGCTTGGCCTGCGCGTTGTCGCTCAGCGCGTAGTGGCCGGTCGCGTTGGCGTACCACGCCAGCGACGTGCCCCAGCCCTTGAAGGTGTCGGACTGGTACCACGGGTTCGGGGTGATGGTCTGCGTTTCGGCGGCAGTGGCGGCGGTCGGCAATGCGCACGCCACCATGGTCGCCGCCCCTGCGGCGATCGCCGCGATCTTACGGGCTATCCTCATCCTGTCTTTCCTCCTTGAATCTGCGTCATCATTGATAGCGCAAACATTTCTTTGTGCGGAAAACTCAATCGTCATCGTTCATTCATTGCGCCGAATACGCCTGCAACACCGACGGCGAACGGCTCACGCAACCACGATTGTGTTACCGGTTACTTATGGTAACATACCTCGTGTGCAACCGGTAACATATTGACATCGTCGACGTGTCGACCTACCCGCCGCCATCCGAAACGGACAGGGCGGACGCTACTGTGGACAGTCGAAATGCGGTGCCGGCGGCATCATCGACCGACCGGAACCACTCCACACGGGAACGCAAACACACATGAGCACCATCACCGACCACGACCGCGGGACCGGCCGCCGCGCCACCATCGCCGACGTCGCCGCGGCGGCCGGCGTCACCAAGACGACGGTGTCGCGCTACATCAACAAACGCGGCTACGTGTCCAAGGCGACCGCGGACCGGATCGTCAAGGCGATGAGCGACCTGCGCTTCACGCCGAACCGCACGGCGCGATCGCTCGCCACGCAACGCACCCACGTGCTGCTCTACGTCATCCGCGGCGAACTCTCGCTCATCACGCAGGACCCCGGACTGAGCCGGCACTACGCGGCCGCGACCGCCGCCGCCGCGGACCACGACTACCAGATGCTGTGCATGACCGTGAACGACGCCAACGCGGCGAAACGACTCGGGCGGCTCGTCGACGAACGGTTCGCGGACGGCTATCTGTACTTTCCCGGCAACGGCGACGACCCGCTGCTCGACACGTTCGCGCAGGGACCGTCACCGGTCGTCACCGCCGGCGACTGGAACATCCACTCGCCGAACGTCCACGCCGTCGTCAACGACAACCGCGCGGCCATGCGCGACGTCACCCGCTACCAGCTGAAGCGCGGGAGGAGGCGGCTCGTCTACGTCTCCGGGCCGGAGACGATCCGCTTCGCACGCCAACGTCTGCAGGGATTCCGCGACGCGGTCGCCGAGACGGACGACGCCGTCGAGGTCGCGGTGACGCACGCCGCGGACTGGAGTCTGGACGGCGCCGAAGCGGCGTGGGAGGAACTGCGTCCCCTGTTGTCCGGAAACCACGGCGACGGACGAGACGAAAGCCGGAATGACGACGGGCACGGCGGCGTTGGCGTCGACGGCATCGTCGCCGCCAACGACCCGCTCGCGGCCGGCGTCATCCGCCACCTGCAGGAGGACGGGTACCGCGTGCCCGACGACATCGCCGTCACCGGATTCGACAACGCCGAGATCTCGCGCACCTGCGACCCGGCGATCACCACCGTCGACCAGGATCTCGCACGATTCGGCGCCACGATGTCCGAAACCCTCATCGCCGCGATCAACGGACAGGCCCCGGAAGGCCCCACCCCAGTCCCCACCACCCTGGTGATTCGCGAATCCGCGTGATGAGGCGGTGTCTGAGAATCGGCCCCCTCTGACGAGGGGGCTGTCAGCCGCAGGCTGACTGGGGGAGAGACCCCCTCAGTCCGGCCTACGGCCGGCCAGCTCCCCCCTGAAAGGGGAGCAAGGGATTGGGATTGACATGCGCTTCGCGCATGGCCGTTTCCCTGCGCCCATTACCATGTTTGGTAGGTCCCGGTGGTCGGGGCCGGGTCGCCGGTTCCGGTATGGCTTTCCTGCCCTGTCGTTGATGATCCGGGGGGTGTTGTCGCCGGGA
>NZ_JBKEVG010000002.1:0-222950 GCF_056356955.1 Bifidobacterium sp. LH_419 | reverse complement strand
AGCGGGAATCGGACTGGCAATCATTGACTATAAAGAAGTAAGTAGTACAACACACTCTTGAGTTCTCAAACCACCACCACGCGCCGAACACCCCGGAAACCAACCAACAGCAGACAACCGGACCGCTCAGCGGCAGCGAATGAATAACCTACACCACACCGACCAACACCGCAAACCCACACCACAAAACACACCCAAAAACCCCGGAAACACAAGCATCCACCGGCGTGTCGCAACACACACGAAACACCACCCCAACAACCCCCTCAGCCCGCCGAAGACGGGCAGCCCCCCCACAGGGAGAGCAGACACCGTTATCTCTTCCCCGCGCGATTGCAGAGGGCCGGGCGACGGACGCATGCCGCATCGCGCCGCCCGGTTCCCATACCCCGGACCACTCAGCGCCCGTAGAACAGACGGTCGGTGACCTCCCTGGCCTTGCGCATGACGGCGAGCAGGTCGTTCTCGAAATGCTGCCCGCGGTTCGCGTCGTAGCCGAGGTAGACGGCGATGCCGCCGAGCGAATACATGTCGTCGGGCAGGATGTCGGCCTGGTTGACGCGTCCGGACCACAGGTAGTTGCCGTTGCGCGCCGCCGTGCACATCGTCCACGCGTGGCGCAGGGTCGCGGCGTCGCCCGCGTCGATGAGCTTGCGGCGTTCGAGCACGTCGAGGGCCGCCAGGGTGCCGCCAACGCGCAGCTCTTTGATGTCGCCGGCGTGACGCAGCTGCATGAGCTGCACGGTCCATTCCACGTCGGATAGGCCGCCTTTGCCGAGTTTGAGGTGGCGGTCGCGGCGCACGTTGCGCGGCAGTCGTTCCGCCTCCATGCGCGCCTTGAGTTTGCGGATGTCGCCGATTTCGGCGTCGGTCAGGTCGACGTGCGGGTAGCGCAGCGGGTCGGCGAGATTGGTGAGGAAGTCGCGTGCGAGCGCCTCGTCGCCGGCCGCGTACCGGGCGCGCAGCAGCGCCTGCCGTTCCCACGTGCTCGACCAGGAACGGTAGTACTCCTCGCAGGAGGCGTAGGAGCGCACGAGCGGCCCGTTCTTGCCTTCCGGCCGCAGATCCAGGTCGAGTTCGATCTTCGGTTCCAGCGTGGTCGGCCCTTGCAGGATGGCGCGCAGGTCTTCGACGACCTTGCGGGCGAACAGGTTCGCCGTGCGCTCGTCGACGCCGTCGCCGGGACGGTAGATGATGATCGCGTCCGCGTCGGAGCTGAAGTTCACCTCACGTCCGCCGTAGCGGCCCATGCCGATGACGGCGAGCGCGGCAGGCGCCGCGGCGGCCCCACCGGCATCGGCGCCGCCGTCCGCCCCGAATTCGCGCATCCGGTTGTTGACCGCCCAGGTGAGCGCCGCGTCGATGATCGCGTCATACACGTCGGTCATGCCTTCCAATGACGCGGCGTCGTCCATCACGCCGCTCATCCAGGCGAGGCCGATGCGTTCGATCTCGTGCCGGCGCATGGCGCGCATCGATGTGGCGAAGTCGTTGATGTCGCCCGCGTTGCGTTCCAGCGAGGAGCGGCATTGCACGTCGAGGCTGTCGCGTGTGCGCGCCTTGAGTCGTTCGTCGTTGCCGAGCCAGGTGACCGATTCGACGGACTTGTTGAGCGCGTCGCCGAGGAAACGCGAATTGGACAGCACGTGGCACAGGCGCTGTGCGGCGGATGTGGAGTCGCGCAGGAAGCCGAGGTATTCGCTTTCGGTGCCGAAATGCTCTTCGAGTTTGCGCCAGTTGAGCAGGCCCATGTCCGGGTTCTGGCCTTGGCCGAGCCATTCGAGCACGGCGGGCAGGATGATGCGGTTGATCTTGGCGGCGCGCCCGAGGCCGTTGGTGAGGGCGACGACGTGGCGCATGGCGGCGTCCGGATCGCCGAATCCGATGGAGCTGAAGCGTTCGCGGGCCGCATCCTGGCTCAGGTCGATCTGGTCGTCCTCCAGTTGCGCGGAGACGGGCAGCATCGGCCGGTAGTAGATGTCGAGGTGGAGGTGGCGCACTTCGCGGCGCGTCTCGTCGTAGCGTTCGACGAGTTCCTCCGGGTGGAGGCGGAAGGCGCGCGCCACGCGGCGCAGCTCCTGGTTCTGGTTCAGCGCGTCCACGTCCACGTCGCGTTTGCGTTCGAGCCCGCCGAGGTTCGCCCCCGCGCCCAGGTCGGGGAACAGGTGGGTGCGTTTCAACGCCCACATCTGCTGACGGTGTTCGAGCACGCGTTCGAACCGGTAGTCGGCGGACATCCGCGCGGCCTGTTTGCGCGACACGTAGCCGCCTTCGGCGAGACGCGCCAACGATTCGAGCGTGGAGCGGGTGCGCAGCGTCTCGTCGGTGCGCCCGTGGACGAGCTGGAGCATCTGCACGGTGAATTCGACGTCGCGCAGACCGCCTTTACCGAGTTTGATCTCGCGGTCCTTGAGCGGCGCGGGGATGAGGTCTTCGACGCGCTTGCGCATCTTCTGGCAGTCGTAGACGAAGTTGTCGCGTTTGGCGGCGGACCAGACGAACGGTCGGGTCATGTCCATGTAGGCGCGTCCGAGCTCCGGGTCGCCGGCGACGGGCCGGGCCTTCAGGAGCGCCTGGAACTCCCAGTTCTCCGCCCACTGCTCGTAGTAGCCCTGATGCGAGTCGATGGTGCGCACCAGCGGGCCGTCCTTGCCTTCGGGCCTCAGCCCTCCGTCGATCTGCCACAGGGTCGGTTCGGCGACGCCCATGATCACGGACTGGCATACGCGTTGCAGGGTGGTGGCCATCTTCGTGCCGATGCGGATGAGCTCCTGGCGTCCGATCTCCTTGTCGGCGGGTTCGACCGCGTAGATGAGGTCCACGTCGGACACGTAGTTGAGTTCCTGGGCGCCGAGCTTGCCCATGCCGATGATGACGAACCGTACGTGTTCGCTGCCGGGCACTTCGTGGCGGGCGATGGCGAGCGCGCCTTCGAGCGCCGCGTCGGCCAAATCGGACAGTTCGCGGCTGATGGTCGGCTGGATGGCGCACGGGTCGGCGGCGGTGGCGTCCTGCGCCATGATGGCGGCGAGCTGGCGGCGGTAGGTGCCGCGCAACGCGGTGGCGGATTCGGCGAGCGGAAGCGTGGCGGCGGGCGCGGCCGTCTCGTCCGGATCGGCGCCGACGGCCTTGAGGATGTGCGCGCGTCGTTGCGCGTGGTCGTACAGGTGGCTGTCGCAGCTGTCCTTGGATGCGGCTTCGACGAGTTCGGGACGGAAGCGCATGAGCTTGCCGAGCGCGTCGGATACGCCGAGCACGGTGACGAGCCGTTCGAACGCCGGCTGGTCGGGCACCATCTCCTCGAAGTCGCGTCCCTGGCTCTGCACGGCGTTGGTGATGCCGACAAGGTTGGCGAGGGCCGCGTCCGGGTCGCATGCCTCGGCGAGCGCCTTGAGGATGAACCGCAGCCGATCGTCCGGCACCCCGTCGGCTTTGAGACGGTCGAACTGCCCGCGCGCGTCGTCGAGGTTCTGCAGGCCCGCGCGGATCAGATCCATCGCGGAGGGGCGGAATGCGTCATTTGCGTTCATACCTAGCTAATGTACACCGCGCCCTGCGTTAGACTGGGACGCGGTCGCAATCGTTTCGCGGCGGGGCCTCTCACGGCGGCCGGCGCCGCATGTCGGACGCCGCGCCGCGCACGCGTGCCGCGGACGGTCCGGAAAGGGTATGGTCATGAACGCTGTTGATATCGCGGGCGTCGTCGCCTCGTGCGTGGTCGGCGTGCCGATAGGCGTGTTCTTCGGTCTGGTTCCGTTCAGGAAGGACGAGCTCACCGAGGAGCAGAACAAGGCCTCGCAGGTGCTCGGCGTGGTCGGCGTGGGTCTGATCGTCGTGCTGATCTTCATGAAGCAGGACGCCGCCTCCTGGGCGGCGACGTTCGCGATGCTGGCGGGCTTCGCCATCGGCAAGATTCCGCCGTTGCACGCGTGGGCGCTCCGTCGTTTCCCGTGGCTGCAGCCGAGGAAGGCTCCGGTAAAGCGCGGCGGGGGAACGGCGGAAAGGCGTCGAAGAAGCGGAAGTGACGCCCGTTCCCCGCATCGCGGATGACGGAAGGCGGTGGATTCCCGACATGGGATTCCACCGCCTTCCGTCGATTCGGGACCGGCTCGGCGGTGATTCGGCGCCGCTCCCGGACCACAGGATCACCGCCGAATCGCCGTCACTCCTCCGTCTTGGTGAACAGGGGACGCACGTTGCGCCAGATGCGGCGCGTGGTGGCGGGACGGTTCATCGTGTACAGGTGCACGCCGTCGACGCCGTGGGCGACGAGGTCGGTGATCTGCGCGGACGCGTAGTTGATGCCCGCCTCACGCAACGTGGGCACGTCGTTCCCCCACCGCTCGAGCAGCGCCTCGACGGCGGGCGGCACGACCGTGTTGTTCTTCGCGGCCATGGAACGCAGCGACTTCGCGCCGTTGATCGGCATGATGCCCGCCTCGATCGGCACATCGATGCCGGCGGCGCGCGCCTTGTCGAGGAAACGGTAGAAGTCCTCGTTGTCGTAGAACAGCTGGGAGATGAGACGCGTGGCGCCGGCGTCGACCTTGGCCTTGAGATAGTCGATGTCCTGGTCGAGCGAGGCGGCCTGGTAGTGGCCTTCCGGATAGCAGGCGCCGAACACCTTGAGATCCGGCTTGCGGGCGCGGATGTAGCGCACCAGGTCGATGGCGTGCTCGAAGACGCCGACTGGGGTCTCCCCTTCGATGTAGTCGCCACGCAGGGCGAGCACGGCGTCGACGCCGGCGTGCTCGAACATCTCCAACGCCTCGTCGACCTTCGCCTCGTCGGAGTAGAGGGCGGTCAGATGGGCGACCGTGGGGATGCGGTACTCCTTGCGGATCGTGTTGGCGATGCGCGCGGTGGCGGTGCGGTCGGCGTGCGTGCCGTGGCCGTAGGTCACCGAGATGAAGTCCGGGTGCATGCCCTGCAGGCCGTCGAGCGTGTCGTAGATGGTGCCGACGGGCGCGTCCCGCTTCGGCGGGAACACTTCCAGCGAGAACATCGGCTGATGCATGATTGAAACCTTCCTTCGCGAGTGAGGCTCCCTCTTGGGGAGGGAGCCTCACTCATCTCATTGCGTTGCCGCTGACGCGATCACTTGGCGAGCTGGGCGCGCACGGCCTTGGCGGCGGCGACGAGGTGCTCGAGGCTCGGCCAGGTCTCCGCGTTGCCGCGGGTCTTCAGACCGCAGTCCGGGTTGATCCAGACCTTCTCGACGTCCATCTTCTTGAGGATCTCGCCGATGCGCTCCTCGATCTCCTGCTCGGAGGGGATGCGCGGGGAGTGGATGTCGTAGACGCCCGGGCCGGCCTCGGTCTCGAAGTTGGCCTCGTGGATGGCGTCGAGCACGACGAGGTCGCCGCGGGACGCCTCGAAGGAGATCACGTCGGCGTCCATCGCGTCGATATCGCGGATGATGTCGTTGAACTCGGAGTAGCACATGTGCGTGTGGATCTGCGTGGTCGGCTTGACGCCGGAGTGCACGAGACGGAACGCGGGCACGGCCCAGTCGAGGTACTTGGAGTGCCAGTCGGTCTTCCTCAGCGGCAGCTTCTCGCGCAGCGCGGCCTCGTCGATCTGGATGACCTTGATGCCGGCGGCCTCCAGGTCGAGCACCTCGTCACGGATGGCGAGGGCGAGCTGCTGGGTCTGCTGCTCGTGGGTGATGTCCTCGCGCGGCCAGGACCAGTTGAGGATGGTGACCGGGCCGGTGAGCATGCCCTTCATGACGTGGTTCGTGCGGCTCTGCGCGTACGAGGACCATGCGACGGTGATCGGCTTGGCGCGGGAGACGTCGCCCCACACGATCGGGGGCTTGACGCAGCGGGTGCCGTAGGACTGGACCCACGCGTTCTTGGTGAACAGGAAGCCGTTGAGGTTCTGGCCGAAGTACTCGACCATGTCGTTGCGCTCGAACTCGCCGTGGACGAGCACGTCGAGGCCAATCTCCTCCTGGTGCTTGATGCACGCGTCGATCTGGCCCTTGATGAACTCGTCGTACGCTTCCTTGGTGATCTCGCCCTTGCGGAACTTCGCACGCTCGGCGCGCACCTCGCGCGTCTGCGGGAAGGAGCCGATCGTCGTGGTGGGCAGCAGCGGCAGGCCGAGGGCCTCGCGCTGCAGCTTCTGACGCTCGGCGCGGGCCGGCTGGCGCGTGTAGTCGGCGTCGGTGAGGGCGGCGATGCGCTCGGCGACCTTCGGGTCGGCGGCCACGCGGGTGCCGTCGAACAGCTCCTGGTTGGCGGCGAGCGCCGGATCGGCCTTGCGGGCCTCGTCGTCGGCGTCGGCGAGCGTGGCGATCTCCTTGAGCTCGCCGAGCTTCTCGACGGCGAACGCGAAGTGCTTGAGCACGGCCGGGTCGAGGGCGGTCTCGCCTTCGGTGCTGAACGGCACGTGCAGCAGGGAGCTGGCGGTGGAGACGGCGACGTTCGGCGTGACCTGCTTGAGGGCGTCGACGAGGCCGAGGCTCACGGCGTAGTCGTTGCGCCAGATGTTGCGGCCGTTGACGACGCCGGCGAAGATCGTGGTGCCCTCGGCGACGCCGTGCTTGGAGACGGCGGCGAGGTTCTCGTCCTTGCCTTCGTTGAGGTCGAGGCCGATGCCGTCAAAGCCGAGCAGGTTGACGGTCTCGTACACGTCGGCGATGTGGCCGAAGTACGTGTTGAGCAGCACCTTGATCTTGCCGTCGCGGGCGGGCAGGATCTTCGCGTAGAGGCTCTTGAACAGCTCCACGTCGCCCGGCTGCTTGTCGAGCACGAGGAACGGCTCGTCGATCTGGATCCACTTGGCGCCGAGCTCGTTGAACTTGGCGAGCGCTTCGGCGTACACGGTGGCGACCGCGTTCACGAGGCCCTTGTCGAAGGCGAGCTCCTGGGCGTCGTCGTCGCGGGCGAGCTTGAGGAACGTGTACGGGCCGATGAGCACCGGCTTGGTCTCGATGCCGAGCTCCTTGGCCTCGAGGTACTCGTCGAACGGCTTGGTGCCGTTGAGCTTGATCTCGGTGGACGGCTCGATCTCCGGCACGATGTAGTGGTAGTTGGTGGTGAACCACTTCTTCATCGGCAGGGCGGTCACGTCGCCCTTGTCGCCCTGGTAGCCGCGGGACATGGCGAACAGGGTCTCCTCCGGCTCGGTGAAGCCGAGGCGCTGGTAGCGCTCGGGGATCACGTTGAGCAGGATCGCGGTGTCGAGCAGCTGGTCGAAGTAGCTGAAGTCGTTGCTCGGGATGAGATCGACGCCGGCGGCGGCCTGGAGCTTCCAGTGCTTGGCCCTGAGCTCCTTGGCGGTGGCGTGCACCTCATCCAGCGAGGCGTTGCCCTTCCAGTAGGCCTCGATGATCTTCTTCAGCTCTCGGTTCTGACCGATGCGCGGGAATCCGGACACGGACGTGAGTGCAGCCATGAATCCTCCATACTGCTAGCGTTAACGAAACGGCTTTTCAACCCGCCCAGCCTATCAAACACATCCGCAAACAGGGTCATCAGCGACGGTTAAGTGTCGCTATCAATCGGCTTTATAGCGCCGTTTCCCGACCTTGTTCAACGAGCGCTTGGCAACCGGACGAATACACGAGCGGCGAGTATACGCCGCCCGCGTCGTTCCCGCGCCGCCATGACCATATACCGGTTGCGATACCGGTTGCGATACCGGCCGCGTCCGTCCGTGCCCGCCCCGGCGAGGGCGCTCAGTCGAAGTCGGAGGAGCTCATCACGGCGAGCAGGTCGCCGGAGTGCACCTGCCACTGCTTGAACGGCTTGTCGGAGCCGAAGATCACCACGCCCGCGGTCTGGAGCCCCAGATTGAGCAGGTCGAGACGTTCCGGATCGGATTCGGAGGAGGCGAGCCACTGGCTGGCGATCGAGACGGTGGGCTCATGGCCGAGCACCATGAGCACGCGCGCCTTGTCCTTGACGTGCGTGAGCTCGTCGAACACGGCCTGCATGCCGCCGTCGTAGAGGCTCTGATGGTAGTCGACCTTGGGCTTGTCGCCGAAGGTCTTGAGCATCTTGCCCAGGGTCTGGCGGGCGCGCGTGGCGGCCGAGCAGGCGATGGCGTCGGGCACGAGCTTCATCTCGGCGAGCCCCTTGGCGACCTTCTTCGCCTGCTTGAGCCCCTTCGACGTGAGCTCGCGGCCGTAGTCGCCCTCGGCGCCGAACGGCTCCGCCTTCGCATGCCGCATGACGATCAGGATGTGGTCGTAGCCCTTGGCCCGCTTCGCGACCTTGTTCGGATTGACTCCCATCTTGGGCCTCCCAGCCTCGATGTCCACCGCCTCACGCGTCATATGCACGCGTCATATGCGTCATATGCGTGAGCGCTCACGAATACATCATTCAATTATACGTCCGCGCCCGCGCCCGCGCATCACGTCAGGCGTCGAGCGAGCCCACCTGACGGTCGAGGTCGCGCAGCACCTTGCGCAGCTTGCGGTCGGAGATGTCGCGCAGCTCGAGATCCTCCAGCTGCGCCTCGCGCTCCTCGGCGGTCATCTCGTCCACGTCGGTGACGGTGTCCTTGGCGGGGCGTTCGCGCTTCTTCAGCGCCGTGAAGCCGTCGGCCATGGCCCGCGCGACGACGAGGAATCCGGTGTGGCCGATCATCTGGTGGTCGGGGCGCACGGCGAGGCCGGCGACCTTCCAGCTGCGTTCGAGCGTCTCCTGCACGACCGGCTCCGTCCACCGCCCGGATTCGCGCAGCGCCTCGACCATGCGGCTCATCTGCGTGGTCGTGGTGATGTAGGCGACGAGCACGCCGCCGGGCGCGATCACCCTCCACGCCTGTTCGAGACGGTTCCACGGGTCGAGCATGTCGAGCATGATCCGGTCGTAATGGTGTTCGGGCAGCCCGGCCGCCACCGTGTCGAAGTCGCCGGTCCTCAGGTCCCACCACGCGGGCTTTCCTCCGTAGTAGAGCGTGGCGTTCGCCTCGGCGACGCGCGCGAAGTCGGGTCGCAGCTCGATGGTGGTGAGCCCGCCGTTCTCCCCCACCGCGTCGAGCAGGTTGACGCTCATCGCGCCCGAGCCGGCGCCGGATTCGAGCACGCGGTGCCCGGAGCGGATGTCGCCGAGCTGGATGACCTGCGCGATGTCCTTCGGGTACATGATCTGCGCGCCGCGCGGCATGGACAGCACGTAGTCGGCGAGACGTGGGCGCATCACCGCGTACTGCCATCCGCCGATCGCGCGCGCCGCCTTCCACGGCTTGCCGGCGTCGCGTTCCGGGTGGAGGGCGTTGACCTGCGCCTCGCGTTTCGCGGTGACGGTGGTGACGACCACGCCTTCGGTGCGTCCGATCACGTCGTCGTGCAGGATCAGGCCGTGCTCGGTCTGCGTGCTACCTCCGGCGACGATCTGGTCGGTGATCTTCTTGCCCTTGCGGTCGGTGAACTGCACCTTCTCGCCCGCCTGAAGCGGTCCACGTCGCATGAACGGTCTCCTTAGCTGTCTGCTGTCGTTCTCGGGAAACGTCGACGGAACGTCGACGGAATACGGTCATCGTGCCCTATCGCACGGACTACCGCCTACCGTGCCGGCCGCCAGCCGGTCGCGTCGGCGAGCGCGTCCAGCGCGGCGCGGTACGAGCCGTCGGCGCGCATGTCGTCGAGCGCCTCGGCGATGTCGGCGGCGAGCGTGACGGCTCCGGCCTGCACGGCGATGCCGTAGCGCACGCTCCCGTAGCGCACGCCCTTCACGCGCGCCGTGAGCGTGCCGCCTTCGTCGCGCGCGAGTCCGGCGAGCGTGACGGCGTCGCCGGCGATCGCGTCGGCGGTGCCGACCATGAGGTCGGTGACGCATTGCGGGTAGGTGTCGCGTTCGCGCGTCCTCGCCCGCGGCGCGACGGCGAGCAGCGCGTCTTTCGCGCCGCTGCCGGCGACCGCGCAGACGGACTTGCCGGCGAGCGCGGCGACGTCGCCGAGGCTTCCGGCGTCGTCGGGGCGTGCGAGCAGTCCCTGTCGCGTGGTCAGGTACGGTCCGGCGTAGGTGGCGCCGGCATCGGAGGCGACGCCCGTCGCGCCCGCGTCACCGTCCTTGCCGCCACTGTCCCGGCCGTCGTCGTTCCCGTCGTCGGCGGGCATCGGCATGCCGGCGACGACCATGTCGACGGTGCCGTCGGCGAGCAGTTCGAGACGGTTGGCGGGTTCGACCTGTTTGAAGACGATCTGCTTGTTCGCGTATCCGAGTTTCTTGGCGACGTATCGGGCGATCTCGACCTCGAATCCGCCGTAGCCGCCGTCATGCCAGCGTGACAGTCCCGGCTCGTCGGAGGCGACGCCGATCGCGATGGTGGGGCCGTCCGGCTGTCTCACCGTGGAGGGGGCGCCGCCGCAGCCCGCCGTCGCGGCGAGCGCGAGCGCCGTCAGCGCGGCGGCGAGGCCCCGCGCGACGCGCGTGCGCGCGCCCGGCCGGCGGCTCGCATGGTAACGCCGCGGGCGATCGGTTCGGTTGCGGATGGCTGCCATGCGGCGCCTCACTTGAACATGCGCGAACGGGTGAGGAACCAGGTGACGGCGACGGACAGCGCCACGGAGATGAGGATGATGACGGCGAAGCCCCATGATTTGTCGGTCAGCGGCATGCCGAGCATGCCGTCCTGGAAGTTCATGCCGTACATGGAGAAGATGAGCGTCGGGATGGACAGCGTGATGGAGATGATCGTGAAGATGCGCATCACGTTGTTCAGGTTGTTGGACACGATCGAGGCGAACGCGTCGGTCATGTTCGCGAGAACGCCGCTGTAGATGTTGGCCATCTCGATGGCCTGCTTGTTCTCGGTGATGACGTCGTCGAGCAGGTCCTCGTCGTCCGGGTACTGCTTGATGCGCTGCAGGGTAGTGAGCTTCTCCATCACGATCTCGTTCGATTTGAGGGAGGTCGTGAAGTAGACCAAGGTCTTGGAGAGCTCCATGAGCATCACGATCTCGCGGTTCTGCATGGAGTGGCGCAGCTTGAGTTCGAGCTTGTCGCTCTCGCGGTCGATGATGCGCAGGTAGCGCAGGTACATGGTGGCGTTGCGGTAGAGGATCTGCAGGATGAACCGGGAGTGCATGTACGTGTTGAACCCGCGGATCGTGCCCTCCATGAACGGGTGGAGCACGGGCGTGTCCTGCATGCACACGGTGATGATGAGATGCTCGGTGACGATGATCGACAACGGGATGGTCTCGTACCAGTCGCGCCCGCCGCGCTCCTCGACGGTCGGGATGTCGACGATGACCATCGTGTAGTCGTCCTCGACGTCGACGCGGGACCTCTCCTCGTCATCGAGCGGCGCACGCAGGTCGGCGAGGTCGACGCCGGTCTCGGAGGCGACGGTGGCGAGCTCCACGTCGGTGGGTTCGCTCAGGCACAGCCAAGAGCCGTTCTCCGGTTTGTCGACCCGCTCCACTTGGCCGTTAATGGTGCTGAACATCCTCAACATCGTCTCTTCACCCGCCTTTCGCCGCGTCCGTCCGATCGGGGCCCGCCCCGAAAACCTCGACAAGTCTAGTCCCATGTACGGGACGTGTGCCGACGGATATCGCCATTGCGGTTGAATTCACGGTGAATTCGCGAGACGCCGCGGCCGATGCGGACGTCACCAGTTAATCGGCTTCCAGGCGGGCATGTGCGGACCCCTGAGTTCGGCGGGGCCGTTCTCCCAGTCTCCGAGGTTCGCGACGGCGGGACCCTGGTTGTGTTCGACGAGGTCGAACATCGGCTCGGCCGCGGGCTTCCCATTGACCGTGTGGCGTACGGCGAGACGGCTCCAGCAGGCGTTGCGCATCGAGCCGACCGCGTTCATGCCGTCCGGGTCGAGGCCGAGCAGTTCGCTGATCGTCGCGACGATCCACGAGCCGTGGCCGACGAGCATCAGCGTGACGGGCCGCTCGCCCGCATAGGCGGGGTCGGCGATGATGTCGCGCACGGCCTTCGCGCCGCGCTCCCCCACGGCCCGGCGGCTTTCCACCCCATAGGCGGTCTCGCCGCCCTCATGCCGCTTCCATGAGGCGTAGGCTTCGGCGTCCACCGCGCGCACCTCGTCGCGGGTCAGGCCCTCCCATTGGCCGAAGGAGCGTTCGCGCAGACGCGGGTCGGGCGTGACGGGAAGGCCGAGGATGTCGGCGAAGGCATGCGCGGTCTGCATGGCGCGGAACAGGTCGGAGCTGATGACGGCCATGCGGCGGCGTGCGGCGGGGGCCTCCTCGTATTCGAACGTGCGGGTCCTCTCCCGGGCCTCGGGTCCCGGCTGCGGGATCGCCGCGGGATCGTCGGCGAGGCGGCTCACCTTCGCCCAGTAGTAGCGGGCGGCAAGCGCGAGCCCGGACTGGTCGGCCTGCCATTGGCCGACGATGTCGAGCGGCACGTCGATCTGCCCCTGCAATCGGCGTTGGAGGTTGTAGTTCGTGCGTCCGTGCCTGAGCATCACGATCTCGTCGATCATCGTCGGTCCTTTCCGTCGCCTGCGGCCGTGCCGCCATCCACGTCCCAGCTTCCCACATGACCGCCGGTGCCGCCGCCGCGGCGCGCCGGGCCGCCGGTACAATGGAGCGGTGTTGATTTCGGATGCCACGCGCGCCTTCGCCCGCGCGCATAGGGATGGGGACGTGCGCGACCTCGCGCTGCACGCGAAGCCGGGTCCGGACGTGGATCTCACGGCCGCGTTGGAGCAGATCGCCGGATTCCGGACGGCGCGCGTGAAGCTGCCCGGCTGGGCGGCGTGCGAAGGCGTCGTCTATCCGCCGCACCTGGCGATGGAGCAGTGCTCGTCGGAGGCGACGGCGCGCTACAAGGCGGACGTCGCGCGGCGGATCGTCGCGGGCGGCTCACCGACGACGCTGATCGACTTCACCGGCGGTTTCGGCGTGGATTTCTCGTATATGGCGCGCGCGTTCGACCATGCGGTCTACGTGGAGCGGCAAGAGCATCTGTGCGAGCTGGCCGCGCACAACCTGCCGGCGCTCGGTCTCGCGCACGCGCGCGTCGTGAACGACGACGCGGCCGTCTATCTCGCGACGTTGCCGGACGATGCGGCGACGATGGCGTTCCTCGATCCGGCGCGACGTGACGCGCATGGCACGCGCACGTACGCGATCGCCGACTGCACGCCGGACGTGCTGGGGCTCATCAATCGGCTGCTCGCCGTCGCGCCGCACGTGATGGTGAAGCTCTCTCCGATGCTCGACTGGCATAAGACGGTCGCCGATTTCGCGGGACATGTGCATGAGGTGCATATCGTGTCCGTCGCCAACGAATGCAAGGAGCTGCTGCTCGTCATCGGCCGCGACGCGTGCGCCGCGCCGCGGGTCTTCTGCGTGAACGACGGGCGGGTATTGGCGTTCGATGCGGATGATGACGGGAACGACGGGAACGACGCCACGGCCGGCGACGATGCGGCCGGCGACGCGGTATCGGCCGACCCCGCCGACCCCGGTTCGTGGCGGTACCTGTACGAGCCGAACGCGTCGATCATGAAGGCGGGCTGCTTCGCCCTGCTCGCACGCCGGTTCGCCGTCGCCCCGGTCGCACGCGACAGCCACCTGTTCGTCTCCGGGAATCCGGTCGAGGATTTCCCCGGCCGCGCGTTCGAGGTCGACATGGTCGCCACGATGAACAAGAAGGAGCTCAAGCGCCTGACGGACGGACTCACGCACGCGAACATCGCCACACGCAACTTCCCGCTCCCGGTCGCCGCGCTGAGGAAGAAGCTCAAACTCAAGGACGGCGGCGACGCCTACCTGTTCGCCACCACCGACGCCGCCGGCCGCCACATCGTCATCCGTTCGCACAAGCGATGATTCATTGACGCTCCATCTTCTCAATCATGTCTTTTCAATCATGTTTGTGAAGATTCCCGAGGGCTCCGACCACATTCCCCGTACGGTTTGCGTCACGACCGTCACGTTCGCGACGATGTGCATACGTAATGCTCATCATCGCCACGAGGACGGGAGCCGACATGCAAAGCGAGCACTCGGCGGCACAGTTGCCAAACTGTATCCCAAAAGATACAATCAATCATCGCCTATAAAGCAAGGCGCGCTCATGCTGCTGCTTGCCGGCGGTACGAAACGCGGGCAGCAGCGGGACATCGAGCGCGCCAAGAAAATGCTTGCATGACTCAAGGAGGATGGACAATGGTGAACGTCAGCACATGGGATGCGAGCGACTACATCAACGATGAACAGGACGCGATCGACTATCTGGACGCTGTCGCGGAAACGGGGGACCCCGCGCTGATGCAGGCGGCGCTCGGTGACATCGCCCGCGCACGTGGCATGGGACGCATCGCCGCCGAGGCGGGCGTCGGTCGGGAAAGCCTGTACAAGAGCCTGAGTCGGGACGGCAATCCAAGCTTCCAGACCATCGTCAAGGTGGTCCGCGCGCTCGGAGGCCGAATCAGCATACAACCCGTCTGATCGGCTGCGATCGGCTGCGATACGAGACAGGCCCCGGTCCGATGCGCGGAAGCGGTCATCGGCCCGGGGCCCTGCACGGAAAACGTGGGCCGGAAGGCTCAGTCCTTCTCGATGGTCTTGCCGGCGGTGGGGCCGGAGGCGAGGTTCTGGATCTCGGTGACTTCGAGCACCGGGATGACGGCCGGCTTCTTGGTGCCCTTCTCCTCGGCGACCTTCACTTGGCTCTCGTAGATGGCGTCGTCGGAGTGCAGGGTCACGGTGCCGCGGAAGCGGTAGCCCTTCTTCTCGGCGAGGTTCGCGAACGCGATGACCAGCGGGGAGCCGTCCTTGAGGTTCTCGTAGGCCTGGCCGGCGGTGCGCTCGTGGTAGGCGATGTGGTTGTCGTCGAGCACGAACAGGCTCATCTTCGGGCCGAGGTCGAGCTGGCCGTCCTTGGAGACGGTGGAAATCCAGCCCAGATTGTTCTCGATGAAGGTCTTCATCTCGGCGGTGATCGTTGCCATGACAGTGTCCTTTCGTTGCAGCGGACGGTTGTATCCGCCACCCACCTTACCCACTCCCCCGACGCGCCCGGCCGCCGTTCGCTGTGAGGATGCCCACATGGGCATGTCACGGCCGCGCGGGCCGTATCGTATGAGCGTCCGGCAACATTCGGGAAAGGAACGCACGATGGGCATGCGGATGGTCGAACGGTTCAACGCGCTGCGCAGTCGCTGGTCACGCTCGTTCCCGCCGAATCTGGCGCGCATCATGCTGCTCGCGTGCGCGGCGCTGTGGGGCGGTAGCTATCTGCTCGCCAAGGTGGCGATGACCGCGATCCCGCCGCAATGGCTGATGGCGTTGCGCATGGCGGGCGCCTGCGCGTGCATGCTCGCCCTGTTCCACCGTCATATCCTGCCTGCGCTCGACCGGTCGATCATCGTGCCGGCGCTCGTGGTGGGCGTCACCTATTGGGGCACGATGGTCACGCAGATGACGGGCCTGCAGACGATCGACCCGGGGCGCAGCGCGTTCCTGACCGCCGCCTACTGCGTGCTCACGCCGTTCGCCACGTGGATCGTCTCCCAAGTCCGGCCGAAGGCCATCAACCTGGTGGCCGGCGTGATCTGCCTCGTCGGCGTGGGATTCGTCTCGCTCAAAAACGGCATGACGCTCTCCCCGTCCGTCGGCGACTGGCTGACAATCGGCACGGCCGTCGTCTTCTCGTTCAACCTCACCTGCCTCGGCGTGTATACGAAACGCTTCGACCCGATCGCCGTCACCTTCGTGCAGTTCGCCGTGGCCGGTGTGCTGTTCGTCGCGGGCGCCGCGTTCACCGAGCCTGCACCTGACGCCGCCTGGCTCGCCCCGCCGGTGGTGGCGAGCGTCCTCTATCTGTTCCTCGGAGCCACGATGAGCGCGCAGATCATGCAGAACATCGGACTCGCGCACGTGCCCGCCTCGCAGGCGTCGATCATCATGTGCACGGAGAGTCTGTTCGCCGTCTCGTTCTCCGCCCTGTTCTGGGGCGAACGGATCACGTGGAGCTCGCTGGTCGGGTTCGCGCTGATCTTCACGGCCGTGCTGCTGTCCGTCTTCAAGCCGACGCGCCATTCGCTGCACCGCAACTGAACCACGGGCATGCCGGCGCGTCCATGTGACGCCGACATGTCGCTTGTGTGGAGATTCCCGCACACATGTAAGCATTCTGAGTCTTTCGTGGACGCCACAGACTATTCCCAGCGGTTTTGGGTACGTTCTATCTTCGTGAAGAAGTTTTTCCAAGGCATATCGATGTCGCAGATCATCGCGGGATCGCTTGCCGCCGTCACCTCGTTCCTCTTGTCCGCGAAGATCGGCATCGCGGGCTCGGTCATCGGCGCGGCGGCCAGTTACGTGATCTCCACGCTGGCTTCGAACATCTACGGCACGATCCTCAAGGCCTCCGGAGAGAAGCTCCAAGAGGTCAATCCGTTGAGCGGCAATTCCGCCGACAAGAAGGACGGCGACGCCGAGTCCGCCGCCGACTCGGCTGACGACGCCGACGACACCAAGACGAACGGCACGGCCACCGCGGAAGACGCGGACACCGCGGACACCGGCGACGAGACCGTCATCGGGCGCTTCAACGCCACCGATGTGCTCGAAGCGGGCGGGAAGGGCCGTACTCTCGGCATCGGCGACGTGCCGCTGCCGCCGGCGGCCGGCAGGACGGCGCCCGCGACGAACACCAGCACCTACAACGTGGCCGAGCTACGCGGCAAGCGCAAGATCGACCCGAAGCGCATGGCCATCATCGTCTCCGTGGTGAGCGGCCTGGTGGGCGTGGCGATCACCGCCGGCGTGGTCATGCTGTTCACCAACGGCCATGGCACCGACTCCGTGGTGCGTGACATCGTAAGCCCGTCCTCCACGTCCAAGACCACGACGGACACCGACACGACCACGCAGGAGACGCCGACGAAGCCGGAGAAGCCGAGCGACCAGTACGGCTACGACACGACCGACGGCACGGACACCGACACGACCGACGGCACCGGCAGCACGAAGTCCGGCAGCAAGTCCGGCACGTCGGGCTCGTCCTCCGGTTCGGAGTCATCCTCCGGCACGTCCGGCTCCAGCTCGTCCTCGGGCACGAGCGGCTCCTCGTCGTCCGGTTCCTCCTCGTCCGGTTCGTCGTCCTCCTCAGGTTCGAGCAGTTCGAACGGCTCGTCCTCGTCGGGCACGAGCGGCTCCGAATCGTCCGGCGGCACGTCCTCCGGCTCCGGCTCGTCGTCCTCGTCCGGTTCCAGCGGCTCGGGTACGAGCGGCTCCGAATCGTCCGGCGGCACGTCGGGTTCGTCCTCCGGTTCGACCGGATCCGGTTCGACCGACACCGGTTCCGGCGCCACGAACTGACGGTCCGTCGACATCATCGAGCGCCCTCCCAGTCCGACGTGGCCGGACCGGGAGGGCGCTCGGCGTAAGCGCCGCCGATCCTGCGACAGCATCCACACCACGCCCGGGATTTCTAAAACACCACGTTTGGTTCCTATAACCCCGATACACGGATACGCCGAAACAACACGAAGGCCCGCAGGAAACCAATCCTGCGGGCCTTCGCCGTATCTGTGGAGCTAAGGGGATTCGAACCCCTGACCCTCTCCATGCCATGGAGATGCGCTACCAGCTGCGCCATAGCCCCGTATTCATTTATCCGTGAACGCCATCATCGAAGTCATTCGAATCATCGCGTTTCGTGGAGCTAAGGGGATTCGAACCCCTGACCCTCTCCATGCCATGGAGATGCGCTACCAGCTGCGCCATAGCCCCGTATTCATTTATCAGCCCGCCGTGCGAACCTCGTATACATTACGACGAAGAACCGTTTCAGGCAAATACGCGTGTCGTCCGCGTGTCGCGCTTGCGGCACGCGGACGACAATCGCGCCACGTCAGCGTTCCTTCTCCCATTCGGGCGTGTCCGCGATGGCCGGACCATGGTTGTATTCGGCGAGACGCCAACGGAACGTGCCGTCAGGCATGTCCATCAGCGCGAGCCGCACCCAATGCGCGTTGCGCATCGAGACGACCGTGGCGAACGTGGGATCCACCTTGTCCAGCCCGAGCAGGGTCTGCAGGGTCTGCGCGATCCACGCGCCGTGGGAGAACACGAACAGGTCGGTGTCCTCCCCCGCGCGCGTGGCCCAGTCGTTCAGCGCCTCCATGCCGCGCATGCCCACGTGGCTTTTGGGTTCGGCGCCGTACTTGAGTTCGCCGCCGCCATGCATGCGCCATGAGGCGAAGTCCTCCGGGTAGCGTTCGGCGAGTTCGGCGACGGCGTGGCCGTCCCATTCGCCGAAGCTGCGTTCGCGCACGCGCTCGTCGTCATGCACTTCGACGCCCGCCCGGGGGCCGCCGAGCGCGTCGGCGAACGCCTGCGCGGTGGCGTGGGCGCGGCTCAGGTCGGAGGAGACGATGAGACGTCCGGTGACCTCCGGACGCCGGTCGACGTACAGCGACTTCAGCGCGGCCGCGGTCTGGACGACCTGCCACCGGCCGACGGCGTCGAGCGGGATGTCGACCTGCCCCTGCAGCTTGTGCGCCGCATTGTAGGAGGTGCGCCCGTGACGCACGAGGAAGACGGATCGGACGTGGCGGACCATCATTCGGCGCTTTCCGGGTGCGCGAGCTCCAGGTCGATCTGCGGGCAGTCGCGCCACAGACGCTCCAGTCCGTAGAATTCACGGGATTCCTCGTGCATCACGTGAATCACGTAGTCGCCGTAGTCGAGCAGCACCCACTGGCCTTCGGTGAGACCTTCGCGGTCGCGCGGCTTGCGCCCGTCGCACTTGAGGTAGAGATCCTTTTCGATCTCCTCGGCGACGGCGAGCACCTGGCGCTCGTTGGATGCGCCGGCGATCATCATGATGTCGGTGATGCCGAGCGGTCCGGTCACGTCGTAGGCGACGATGTCGGTCGCCTTGACGCGGTCGGCCGCCTCGGCGGCGATGCGGATGTCGTCGATGGATGACTGCAGTGCGGTCATGAATCTCCTCGTGTCTGTTGCGTGATCTGAATGGTCGGAATCGCCGGAATGGCCGGAATGGCCGATACGCCCACGAGCGCCGGTCAGCGCTCCCAGGCGGGCTTCCAGCCTTCGACGTTGTGCTGCGTGTTCTCCGAGTACACCATCGTGTCGTCGGGAACGGCGTGGCGGATGACGGATCCGGCGCCGGAGGTGACGTTGTCGCCGACCTCCACGGGCGCGACGAGCAGGTTGCCGGCGCCGATGTGGCAGCCGGCGCCGATCGTCGTGCGGTTCTTGTGCACGCCGTCGTAGTTGGCGGTGATGGTGCCGCCGCCGACGTTCGTATGGTCGCCGAGCTGCGCGTCGCCCACGTAGCTCAGGTGCGGCACCTTGGTGCCGTTGCCGATGTGCGCCTTCTTCATCTCGACGAAGGCGCCGGCCTTCGCCTCCTCGCCGAAGTCGTTGCCCTGGCGCAGGTACGTCCACGGGCCGATGTTGGTGGCGCGGCCGATGTGGGATTCCTGAACGCGGGAGCGTTCGACGACGGCCTCGGCGTCGATGGTCGCGTCGATGAGCGTCGAGTACGGTCCGACGACCGCCTCCTCGCCGATGACCGTGTGGCCTTGGAGGAACGTGCCGGGCAGGATGGTCGCGTCGCGGCCGATCTCGACGTCGTCCTCGATCCACGTGGTCTCCGGGTCGAGGATGGTGACGCCGGCACGCATCCACGCCTCGCACACGCGGCGGTTGTGCGCCTTGGCGAGCGCGGCGAGCTGCACGCGGTCGTTGACGCCTTCGACGCTCAGGGGGTCGGGGGCGGTGAACGCGCCGACCTTGCCGTCGGCGCGGGCGGTCTCCAGCGCGTCGGTGAGGTAGAACTCGCCCTGCGCGTTGTTGGACTTGAGGTCGGCGATGGCGCGAGCGAGCAGTTCGGCGTCGAACACGTACACGGAGGTGTTCACCTCCTGCACGGCGAGTTCGCTGCGGTTCGCGTCCTTCTGTTCGACGATGCGCAGCACGTTGCCTTCGCGGTCGCGGATGATGCGGCCGTAGCCGGTCGGATCGTCGAGCACGGTGGTCAGGACGGTGGCGCCGTTGCCGGATTCGTTGTGGAACGCGACGAGCTTGGCGAGCGTGTCGGAGTCGAGCAGCGGCATGTCGGAGGCGGCGATGAGCACGGGGCCGGTCAGCGGGCCGTTCTCGGCGAGCTGCGCCATCGCGCACTGCACGGCGCGGCCGGTGCCGGGGATGTCGTCCTGGTTGACGATGGTGACGTCCTCGTCATAGGAGCGGGCCGCGGCGGCGACGCGCTCGGCCTGGAAGTGGACGACCACGGCGAGCGTGTCCGGATCGAGCGCCTTGACGGAGTCCATGACGCGGTTGAGGAAGGTCCTGCCGGCGAAGGCGTGCAGCACCTTCGGCTTCTTGGAGCGCATGCGGGTGCCTTCCCCCGCGGCGAGGATGATTGCGGCGGTCACTGCCGAAGATGCCATATGCGTGTCGTTCCCTTCACTTGGCGTGTCATCTGTTCCAGCACCTAACGATAGACGGCCGCCCGGATGTGCCGGACGGCCGTCTGCGCGGTGTAGGCGTTCCCCCACCTGGATTCGAACCAAGACAAAGGGTTCCAAAGGCCCGTGTGCTGCCATTACACCATGGGGGACCGGCGGCGTTCGCCGCCAAGTGTTTATTTATACCATAAGGTCAGGCGAAAAGGAAACCCTGGCCATGGTGCTCGGGGTACGTGTCGAACAGCTCGGCCACGGAGCCGTCCTCGAACACGGCGCGGATGGCACCGGCGAGCAGCGGGGCGATGGACAGGACGGTCAGTCCGTCCCAGCGCTTCTCCTCGGGGATCGGCACGGTGTCGGTGAGGACGACCTCGCGGGCGCCGCTCTCCTTGAGGCGTTCGACGGCGGGACCGGACAGCACGCCGTGCGTGGCGACCACGGTGACGGACTTCGCACCGGCCTCGCGCAGCACCTTGCATGCGCCGGCGATCGTGCCGGCGGTGTCGATGAGGTCGTCGACGAGCACGCAGTCCTTGCCTTTGACGTCGCCGACGACGCGGTTGGCGACGGCCTGGTTCGGACGGGTGATGTCGCGGGTCTTGTGCACGAAGGCGAGCGGGCCGCCGCCGAGGCGCTGCGCCCACTGCTCGGCGACGCGGATGCGGCCGGCGTCCGGGGAGACGACGGCGACGTTGTCGAGCTGGCCCTGGAAACGGTCGCGGATGTAGTCGACGAGCACCGGCATGGCGATGAGATGGTCGACGGGGCCGTCGAAGAAGCCTTGGGACTGCGCCGCGTGCAGGTCGACGGACATGATGCGGTCGGCGCCGGCGGTCTTGAGCAGGTCGAAGATGAGACGGCAGGAGATGGGCTCGCGGCCGCGGTGCTTCTTGTCCTGGCGGGAGTAGCCGAGCAGCGGGCAGACGGCGGTGATGGAGCGGGCGGAGGCGCGCTTCAACGCGTCGATCATGATGAGCTGCTCCATGATCGCCTTGTTGATCGGCTGGTAATGGCTTTGCAGCACGAACACGTCGGCGCCGCGGACCGATTCGGTGTAGCGCACGTACATCTCGCCGTTCGCGAAGTCGTATGCGGTGGTTTCGAGCACGTCGATGCCGAGCTGGTCGGCGACGTCCTGCGCGAGTTTCGGATGAATCCTTCCCGTGACGAGAATAAGGTTCTTGTCGGGCTTCCCTTCGAGGATTGCGCTCACCGTATCTCCCAAACGTTGTTTGCAGTTATCAATGGACGAAAACCAAGTGTAATGGCCATAGCCGACCTGCTCCGCGGGCACGCGTCGCGCGGGTTCAGTGCCCGGCGGCGATCCATGCGTCGATGGACCGTCGGATGGCCTGCGCGTAGAGGTCGCCGCCGTCGGGGTGGATGCCGTCCGCGGCGAGGTGGTCGGCGTTGGCGGTGGCCATCGCGTCCCAGTCGGCGACGAGCACGTTGCCGGGGTGTCCGGCGGCGAAGTCGGCGAGGAGCTGGTTGTTCGACGGGATCCACGAGCGGTCGCCGTGCGCGTTGACGAGCACGAGCACCCGGTCGGGGCCGATCATGTCGAGGTAGCGGTCGAGCTGTTCGGGCGGGATGGGACCGTTGGTGGCGAGGCCGAGCACGACCCACTGGCGCAGCCCGTCGCCCTTGCCGGACACGATGCCGATGCCGGCGAAGCTGGAGCGCGACACCTGCGCGTCGATGTCGATGCCGGGGAACACCCGCTGCATGCCTTTGGCGCCGGCGAGCATGACGGAGTCGCCGATGGCGGTGATGTCGTCGCCGGCGGGCATGGCGTGCGCCGGTCTGCGCGGCGCGGGGGCCTGGGCGCGGCCGAGCGCCCGTTCGGCGTCGAAGCGCGCGGCCTGCCGTTCGAGCGCGATCTCGACGGAGGTCCTTTCCGGCGCGTCCCGTACGGCGTACACGCCGCCGACGATCACGGACAGGAGGACGACGCAGGAGACGACGATGCGCACGAAGCTCCTCCAGGTGACGAAGCCCAAGGGGACGACGATCGAGACGACGCCGCCGACCGCCGCGGGACGTTCGACGAGGATCCACGAGACGGCGGTGGCGAGGATGGCGACGGCGAGCGTGACCGGCAGCACCCATGGACGCATGTCCCGTCCGGGCGCGAGACGCGGCAGCGCGGCGGAGACGATGAGCCACACCGGCCAATGCCAGAGATACAGGCCGTAGGAGTAACGGCCGAGGAGGGCGAGCGGGCGGAACACGAACTGGGACTGCATCCATGAATCGGTCTGCACGGTGCCGGCGATGAGCAGCACGGCGAGCACGCTGGCGAGCGGGATGCCCCATCGGAACGCGTCGGCGTCCTGGTCGCCGCGGAAGGCCATGTCGATGAGCGCGATCGCGGCGATGAAGGCGACGGCGGGCGCGAGGACGCGCCGGGCGCGCACGATCCACGGCAGACGGTCGCCGATGGCGACGTGGCGGTTCGCGACGATCCAGGCGAGGGCGACGCCCAGCATGAAGCCGGTGGCGTGCGTGTCGGTGCCGAAGTAGACGCGCGTGGGGTCGGCGCCGGGCTCGTACAGGAGGTTCATCGACAGGGCGCTTCCCACGGCGAGGGCGAGGGGGACGAGCACGGAGCAGCGGCTGCGCCGGATGCGGTGCATGATCCATGCGAGGAGCGGCGTGACGAGGTAGAGCTGCATGAGCACGGAGACGAACCACAGGTGCCGCAGCAGCTGCGGGTTCATCTGGCCGAAGTAGCTGTTGCCGCTGGCGATGGCGTACCAGTTGTAGCACCCGAGCGCCACGGTGACGATCTGGTCGCGGATGCGGACGAGCAGGTCCCCGTCGAGCAGCCATGCGGCGGTGCAGACGGCGGGCACCATGAGCACGAGCGCCGGGTAGAGGCGCGCGAAACGTCTGGGCCAGTACTCCTCGAGGCCGAGCCCCTCCCCCGCGTTCAACCGGGTGAACATGCCGCTCACGGCCAGGAATCCGGACACGGTGAGGAACACGTCCACGCCGTAGAATCCTCCCGGCAGCCATGACTGCTCGCAGTGATACAGGATGATGGCGATGAGGGCGAGTCCCTTGATGCCGTCCAATCCGACGAAATGCCGACGTGCCACTGTTCTTCTCTACTTCTCTTGTCTCTCGTTCTTCCCGCGTCCGCCGGGTTGTTCCCGCAAACCGCGACAGTGACAGACTAGTAACACTCCCCCCGCCGACGCGCCTTTCCCGTGTCGTCGTTCACGCCACATTCAAAAAGGCCCGGAACGTCGGAAACGTTCCGGGCCCTCTCACCTCACCGGGGAATCGCAGGATGCGCGCGGAGACCGCCGTCCGAAGGCGAAGGCGTACGACGGTACGTCGAGCCCGAGGAAAGGCGGCATACGCTCCATCCCGCGATTACTCCCATTCGATGGTCGCCGGCGGCTTGGAAGTGCAGTCCAGCACGACGCGGTTGATCTGGCGGCATTCGTTGGTGATGCGGGTGGAGATGGTGGCGAGCACGTCGTAGGGGACGCGGGACCAGTCGGCGGTCATGGCGTCCTCGGAGGAGACGGGCCTGAGGACGATGGGCGAGCCGTAGGTGCGCTCGTCGCCCTGGACGCCGACGGAGTGGACGTCGGCGAGGAGGACGACGGGGCACTGCCAGATGTCGCGGTCGAGGCCGGCCTTGGTGAGCTCCTCGCGGGCGATGGCGTCGGCCTCGCGCAGGACGTCGAGGCGTTCGCGGGTGATCTCGCCGACGATGCGGATGCCGAGGCCGGGGCCGGGGAACGGCTGGCGCCAGACGATCTCGTCAGGCAGGCCGAGCTCGGTGCCGATGGCGCGGACCTCGTCCTTGAAGAGGGTGCGCAGGGGCTCGACGAGCTGGAACTTGATGTCCTTGGGCAGGCCGCCGACGTTGTGGTGGCTCTTGATGTTGGCCGCGCCGTCGCCGCCGCCGGATTCGACGACGTCCGGGTAGAGGGTGCCCTGCACGAGGAACTTCACTTCCTTGCCGCGGGCGCCGGCCTCCTCGAGGACCTGGAGCTGGGCCTTCTCGAAGGTGCGGATGAACTTCTCGCCGATGATCTTGCGCTTGCGCTCGGGCTCGGAGACGCCCTTGAGGGCGTCGAGGAAGTCGTCGGCCGCGTCGACGGTGATGAGGCGGATGCCGGTGGCCTCGACGAAGTCGTGCTTGACCTGCTCGACCTCGCCCTTCCTGAGCAGGCCGTGGTCGACGAACACGCAGGTGAGCTGGTCGCCGATGGCCTTGTGGACGAGGGCGGCGGCGACGGCGGAGTCGACGCCGCCGGACAGGCCGCAGATCACTTCGGCGTCGCCGACCTGCTCGCGGATCTTCGCGACCTGGTCCTCGATGATGGAGGAGGCGTCCCAGTCGGAGCCGAGGCCGGCGCAGTCGTGGAGGAAGGTCTCGATGAGCTGCTGTCCGAGGGGGGTGTGCTTGACCTCGGGGTGCCACTGCACGCCGTAGAGCTTGCGGGACTCGTCGGCCATGGCGGCGACGGGCGCGCCCTCGGTGTGAGCGAGGACCTCGAAGCCGGCGGGCGCGGTCTTGACGGCGACGCCGTGGCTCATCCACGTGCTCTGCTCGGCCGGGGAGCCGGCGAGGATGGCGTCGGCGTGGTCGATCGTGGTCTCGGTCTTGCCGTATTCGCCGAGGGCGGCCTTGTCGACGTCGGCGCCGAGGGCGTAGGCCATGGCCTGGAAGCCGTAGCAGATGCCGAGCACGGGCACGCCCGCCTCGAAGAGCTTCTTGTCGACGCGCGGGGCGCCGGGCTCGAAGACGGAGGCCGGGCCGCCGGAGAGGATGATCGCCTTCGGATCCTTGGCCAGCATCTCGTCGACGGGCATCGAGTGGGGCACGAGTTCGGAGTAGACGTTGGCCTCTCGGACGCGACGGGCGATGAGCTGGGCGTACTGGGCGCCGAAGTCGACGACGAGCACAGGACCTGTTGCCATGGATGTTCCCCTAACGTTTATCGGGATGTAACTTGATGACTTGCCGGACCATTATCCCCGTCCAACGAGACAAGGGGAAAAGGCCGTTTTCATGTGCGGAAAACGCACTTCCTCCACATGCCGGCACGGCCAACACGCCGGGAGTGAACATAACGAAACGAACGTGCCCCATCGCGCGAAAAGCGTTGTTTCCATTGATATTCCAACGTTTTCATTTCGTCTTGCCGCATTTTTGATGCGCACAATCGCACGGGCAATTCACACAAAACCAGCAAAAATCAAAACAATTCCGAACACACCCGCAAGAAATCGTTCAAAAGTCGTGTTGTCCTCGTACCATAACGAGTGATTGGGAGCGGAAACCGCATAACCGCAAGGCTGTACGGCACCGCGACCGAGTGGAAATAATCAATCGCGCGACGATCGCACGATCGGCGCGCAGGAGTACAGGAGTACACATGACGAGTCCTGTTATTGGCACCCCTTGGAAGAAGCTGAACGCTCCGGTTTCCGAGGAGGCCCTCGAAGGCGTTGACAAGTACTGGCGCGTTGCCAACTACCTCTCCATCGGCCAGATCTACCTGCGTAGCAACCCGCTGATGAAGGAGCCCTTCACCCGCGAGGACGTCAAGCACCGTCTGGTCGGCCACTGGGGCACCACCCCGGGCCTGAACTTCCTGATCGGCCACATCAACCGCTTCATCGCCGACCACGGCCAGAACACCGTGATCATCATGGGCCCGGGCCACGGCGGCCCGGCCGGCACCTCGCAGTCCTACCTGGACGGCACCTACACCGAGACCTTCCCGAAGATCACCAAGGACGAAGCCGGTCTTCAGAAGTTCTTCCGCCAGTTCTCCTACCCGGGCGGCATCCCGTCCCACTTCGCTCCGGAGACCCCGGGCTCCATCCACGAGGGTGGCGAGCTGGGTTACGCCCTGTCCCACGCCTACGGCGCCATCATGGACAACCCGAGCCTGTTCGTCCCGGCCATCGTCGGCGACGGTGAGGCCGAGACCGGCCCGCTGGCCACCGGCTGGCAGTCCAACAAGCTCGTGAACCCGCGCACCGACGGCATCGTGCTGCCGATCCTGCACCTCAACGGCTACAAGATCGCCAACCCGACCATCCTGTCCCGCATCTCCGACGAGGAGCTCCACGAGTTCTTCCACGGCATGGGCTACGAGCCGTACGAGTTCGTCGCCGGCTTCGACGATGAGGACCACATGTCCATCCACCGTCGCTTCGCCGAGCTCTTCGAGTCCATCTGGGACGAGATCTGCGACATCAAGTCCGCGGCCAACACCGACAACGTGCACCGTCCGTTCTACCCGATGCTGATCTTCCGCACCCCGAAGGGCTGGACCTGCCCGAAGTACATCGACGGCAAGAAGACCGAGGGCTCCTGGCGTTCCCACCAGGTGCCGCTGGCCTCCGCCCGCGACACCGAGGCCCACTTCGAGGTCCTCAAGAACTGGCTCGAGTCCTACAAGCCGGAGGAGCTGTTCGACGAGAACGGCGCCGTCAAGGACGATGTCCTCGCCTTCATGCCGAAGGGCGAGCTGCGCATCGGCGCCAACCCGAACGCCAACGGTGGTGTCATCCGCGACGACCTGAAGCTCCCGAACCTCGAAGACTACGCCGTCAAGGAAGTCGAGAAGTACGGCCACGGCTGGGGCCAGCTCGAGGCCACCCGTCGTCTGGGCGTCTACACCCGCGACATCATCAAGAACAACCCGCACGACTTCCGCATCTTCGGACCGGATGAGACCGCCTCCAACCGTCTGCAGGCCTCCTACGAGGTCACCAACAAGCAGTGGGACGCCGGCTACATCTCCGACGAGGTCGACGAGCACATGCACGTCTCCGGCCAGGTCGTCGAGCAGCTGTCCGAGCACCAGATGGAAGGCTTCCTGGAGGGCTACCTGCTCACCGGTCGCCACGGCATCTGGAGCTCCTACGAGTCCTTCGTGCACGTGATCGACTCCATGCTCAACCAGCACGCCAAGTGGCTCGAGGCCACCGTTCGTGAGATCCCGTGGCGCAAGCCGATCGCGTCCATGAACCTGCTGGTCTCCTCCCACGTCTGGCGCCAGGACCACAACGGCTTCTCGCACCAGGATCCGGGTGTCACCTCCCTGCTGCTGAACAAGTGCTTCCACAACGACCACGTCATCGGCATCTACTTCGCCACCGATGCGAACATGCTGCTGGCCATCGCCGAGAAGTGCTACAAGTCCACCAACAAGATCAACGCCATCATCGCCGGCAAGCAGCCGGCCGCCACCTGGCTGTCCCTCGACGAGGCTCGCGCCGAGCTCGAGAAGGGTGCCGCCGCTTGGGATTGGGCCTCCACCGCGAAGTCCAACGATGAGGCCGAGATCGTGCTTGCCGCCGCCGGCGATGTCCCGACCCAGGAGATCATGGCCGCCTCCGACAAGCTCAAGGCCATGGGCATCAAGTTCAAGGTCGTCAACGTGGTGGACCTGCTCGCTCTGCAGTCCGCCAAGGAGAACGACGAGGCCCTGTCCGACGAGGAGTTCGCCGACATCTTCACCGCCGACAAGCCGGTGCTGTTCGCGTACCACTCCTACGCCCACGACGTGCGCGGCCTGATCTACGATCGTCCGAACCACGACAACTTCAACGTCCACGGCTACGAGGAGGAAGGCTCCACCACCACGCCGTACGACATGGTTCGCGTGAACGAGATCGATCGTTACGAGCTGACCGCCGAGGCCCTGCGCATGATCGACGCCGACAAGTACGCCGATGAGATCAAGAAGCTCGAGGACTTCCGTCTGGAAGCCTTCCAGTTCGCGGTCGACAACGGCTACGATCACCCGGACTACACCGACTGGGTGTACTCCGGCCTGAACACCTCCGAGAAGGGCGCCATCACCGCCACCGCCGCCACCGCCGGCGACAACGAGTGACGCGCCGCCTCTCCACGAGGTGATCGCATCCCGTAAGGGCTGAATGGGGCCCGGGTTCCATACCCGGGCCCCATTCGTATATTCCGACGCATTCTCCCGCAACTTTCCGCGAATTTCACGGCAACACGTGCGTGAACGATAACAAGCGCCGCTACAATGAAGGGTGGCTACATCCGCACTGAATCATCAAAGGAGACTGACACCAGTGACCGTCACCCGTGTATACATCGCAAGCCCCGAGGGCGCCAATGGCCGCAACGTCGTCGCATACGGCGTCCTCAACGCGCTGACCTCCAAGTACAAGACGATGGTGTTCCGCCCCGCCGTGTCCAACCACGACCACTTCACCCCGGTGCTGCTCGCCGCCTCGAACGCGGGCCTCGGCGTCGCCCTGTCCACCGGACTCGACATCCACAAGGTGCGCGCCGACAAGGAGACCGCCCGCGGCGACATCGTCGGGGCCTTCAACGACGCCCTCGCCGTCTCCCGCGCGGACGCGGCGCTCATCGTCGGCACCGACAAGTCGCACGTCAACGATCCGACCACCTACGAGTTCAACGCGAACGTCGCCGCCGACCTGCAGGCCGGCGTGTTCCTCTCCATCTGCACCATCGACCGTTGGCCGGACGAGCTGGACGAGACCGTGAAGCTGTCCATCGAAGGCATGGAGGCCGCCGGCAACAAGGTGCTCGGCATCTTCGTGACCGGCTGCGAGCCGCGTCACGCGTTCTCCGTCAAGCAGACCCTCGCCAAGTACGGCCTGCCCGTGTGGACGATCCCGCAGGTGCCGTTCACCGACGAGGACAACAAGACGCTGGCGCTCGAGACCTTCCGCGCGAACGCCCCCACCGAGGAGGTGCTCGCCGCGCTCGACGTGGACGACGACTTCCCGATCACCCCCTACGCGTTCCAGTACGGCCTGATCGGCAAGGCCAAGACGAACAAGAAGACGATTGTCCTGCCTGAGGGCGAGGAGGACCGCATCATCAAGGCGGCCGACTTCCTGCTCGAGCGCGAGGCCGTGAACCTCATCATCGTCGGCGAGAAGGACGCCATCCTCGCCCGCGGCAAGGAGCTCGGGCTCAAGTACCTCGACCGCGCCCGTTTCCAGTCCATGGACGACGAGGAGATCCTCAAGCCGATGGTCGAGAAGCTGTGCGAGCTGCGCGCCAAGAAGGGCATGACCGAGGAGCAGGCCCGCAAGCAGCTCAAGGACGCCAGCTACTTCGGCACCATGCTCGTCGTGCTCGGCCAGGCCGACGGCCTGGTCTCCGGTTCCGTCAACTCCACCGCCAACACGGTGCGCCCGGCCCTGCAGGTCATCAAGACCAAGCCCGGCCAGAAGCTCGTCTCCGGCGCGTTCCTCATGTGCTTCAAGGACCACGTGGCCGTGTTCGCCGACTGCGCCATCAACCTGAACCCGACCGCCGAGCAGCTCGCCGAGATCGCCATCCAGTCGGCGGCGACCGCCAAGTCGTTCGGCATCGACCCGAAGGTCGGCATGCTCTCCTACTCCACGCTCGGCTCCGGCAAGGGCCCGGACGTCGACGTCGTCGAGGAGGCCACGAAGCTCGTCAAGGAGAAGGCCCCGGACCTGCCGGTCGTCGGCTCCATCCAGTTCGACGCCGCCTGGTCGCCCACCGTGGCCGCCACGAAGGCCAAGGGCAACGACGTCGCCGGCCACGTCAACGTGTTCGTGTTCCCCGACCTGTGCGCCGGCAACATCGCGTACAAGGCCGTGCAGCGCTCCTCCGGGGCGCTCGCCATCGGCCCGGTGCTGCAGGGCCTCAACAAGCCGGTCAACGATCTGAGCCGCGGCGCGCTGGTGCAGGACATCATCAACACCGTCGCCCTCACCGCCGTCACCGCGCAGTGATCCGATGAACGTCCCCACGGTCTTCCCGTCATTCGGCGGGAGGACCGTGTCTTGTAGCAAGCAGCGAGTAATCTAAACACTTGGAAAGCCGTGTTTCACGGTACGACAACCACAATGGAGGATGCCCACAATGGCGAAAACCGTCCTTGTCATCAATTCCGGCTCCAGCTCGATCAAGTACCAGCTGGTGGACCTCGAGACCGGCGAGGGTCTCGCTTCCGGCCTCGTCGAGAAGATCGGCGAGCCGATCGACGGCCACTACAAGCACGAGTACAACGGCGAGAAGCATGAACTCGAGGAGCCGATCCACGACCACGAGCAGGGTCTGAAGCGCGTCCTCGGCTTCTTCGAGGAGTACGGCCCGAAGCTGTCCGACGCGGGCATCGTCGCCGTCGGCCACCGTGTCGTCCAGGGCGGCTCCCTCTTCCCGAAGCCGGCCCTCGTCACCGACAAGACCATCAACCAGGTCAAGGATCTGGCCGTCCTCGCCCCGCTGCACAACGGCCCTGAGGCCAAGGGCGCCGAGGTCATGCGCTCCCTGCTGCCGGACGTGCCGCAGATCTTCGTCTTCGATTCTTCCTTCTTCTTCCAGCTGCCGAAGGCCGCCAGCACCTACGCGCTGAACAAGGAGATCGCCGACCAGTACCACATCCGCCGCTACGGCGCCCACGGCACCTCCCACGAGTTCATCTCCTCCGTGGTGCCCGAGGTCGTCGGCAAACCGGCCGAGGGTCTCAAGCAGATCGTCCTGCACATCGGCAACGGCGCCTCCGCCTCCGCCGAGGTGTCCGGCAAGCCGGTCGAGACCTCCATGGGTCTCACCCCGCTCGAGGGCCTCGTCATGGGCGGCCGCACCGGCGACATCGACCCGGCCGTGGTCTTCCACCTGATCCGCAACGCCCACATGAACGTGGACGAGCTGGACGCCCTGTTCAACAAGCGCTCCGGCATGACCGGCATGACCGGCTTCGGCGATCTGCGCGAGGTCCACCGTCTGGTGGCCGAGGGCAACGAGGACGCCAAGCTGGCCCTCGACGTCTACGTGCACCGCATCGTGAGCTACATCGGCAACTACACCTACCAGATGGGCGGCTGCGATGTCATCACCTTCACCGCCGGCGTCGGCGAGAACGACGACATCGTGCGCAAGATGGTGTGCGACAAGCTCGCCCCGTTCGGCGTGAAGCTGGACGAGGAGAAGAACGCGACCCGCTCCAAGGAGCCGCGCATCATCTCCACCCCGGATTCCTCCGTGGTCATCGCCGTCATCCCGACGAACGAGGAGCTGGCCATCGCCCGCAAGTCCGCCGCCATCGCCGAGGCCGGCGAGGACACCTACGGCAACAAGTTCGCCAAGTGAGTCCCGTCGCCTAGGCCCGTCCGACCGGTCGCCTAGACCGTGGGACGGATTGATACGGCATACGGGAAGGCCCCTGATCTCCATCATCATGGAGGTCAGGGGCCTTCCCGTATTCGATTCGCTTCCGGGCTGTCTCGACGGCTACTCCCCCAGCAGCCCCCGCCACATACCCGTGAAATCGGGCAGCGTCTTGCGCGTGGTCTCCACGTCGACGACGAGCACGCCGTGCACCGCCAATCCGATCATCGCGGCGAACGTGGCCATGCGATGGTCGGCGTAGGACTCCATCACCGCGCCGTGCAGGTCGCCGCGCGGCACCGGCGTGATCGCGATGCCGTCGGGCAGCTCCTCGGCCTCGCCGCCGATCCGCCTGATCTCGGTGACGAGCGCCTCCAGACGGTTCGTCTCATGGCCGCGCAGATGTCCGATGCCGATCATGCGCGTCGGCGCGTCGGCGAATACGAGAATCGCGGCGAGCGACGGCGCGATCTCGCCGGCCGCCGTCAGATCGAAATCGCCGAGACCGCGGATCGTGCCGTCGGACGTGACCTGGCAGTAGCGCACGCCGTCCTCCTCGGGAAAGGCGACGGTCGCACCCATGCGCTCCAGATAGCCGGGCAGGAGACCGCCCGGCTGCGTGGTCTCGACCGGCCAATGCGGCACGCGCACGGTGCCGCCGGCGATGAGCGCCGCGCCGAGGAACGGCGCCGCGTTCGACAGATCCGGCTCGACGACGACGCGCTCCGGCAGCTGCAGCGCGTGCGGCGCGACGGTCCACACGCGTGCCGCCTCGTCGGCCGAGGCCGCTCCCCCGGCGCCGTTCACGTCGGCGACGGTCATGCGGATGTGCGGCAGGCTCGGCGTCTTCTTCCCCGTATGCGTGAGCGTGAGACCGCCCGGCAGACGCGATCCGACGAGCAGCAGACCGGAGATGAACTGCGACGATCCGGACGCGTCGATGGACACGTGCGCAGCTTCGGCGGGAAGTGCGGCGGGCGGCGTGACGGTGAACGGCAGGAAGCCTTCCTCGCCATGGTATTCGACCGTCGCACCCAACTGCTCCAATCCGTCGAGCACCGGCTTCATCGGGCGTGCATACGCCTGCTCGTCGCCATCGAACCGCACCGGGGCGTCGGCGAACAGGGCGAGTCCGGGCACGAAGCGCATCACCGTGCCGGCGAGTCCGCAATACACGTCCACGTTGCCATGGAAGCGTCCGTCGGCGGGCGGCGTGACGGTGACGGTCGTCTCATTGCCCGGGGCGACGGCGCAGGTCACGCCGAGCGCCTCCAACGCGCCCATCATCAGTTCGGTGTCGCGCGAGCGCAACAGGCCGACGAGCGTGACCGGTTTCTTCCCCAATGCGGCGAGAATCAGATACCGGTTGGACAGGGATTTGCTGCCGGGAATAGTGACGACGGCATGCAACGGGCCGTCCGCCTTCGGCGCGGCCCACAGGTTCTTCTGCGATTCACTCATGCCACCATCGTATCGGCATCATGGCCGAACCGCGTGGATGCGTCCGTCTTACTTGGAGCGCTCCTCATACCCCTGTTTGAGCACGTCGTTGAGCTTCTGCAGCAGCGTGGACGGATTCGCGTTCTCACGCGACTGGCGCAGCTTGTCCTGGAAGTCGTTGATCGCGCCCGACGAGGCGTCGAGGTCGACCAGCTGCGCGGACAGCGTCTGGAGCTGCTGCGCCTGGTCCGAACCCGAGCTGATGGCCGAGATGTCGCCGAGCGCCTTGATCTGGTCGACCACGGCGGCCATCTGGTCGAGCGACTGGGTGAGCGTGCCGGAGAATTCGGAGACGACCTTCGCCTTCGCCTTCGCCAACGATTCCGTCGACGTACGGCAGGAGGCGATGTACTGCTCGTATTGGGCGGTGAAGTCGCTGTCGTACACGGTGCCGCTCGGCGTGTTCCCGCAGGCGTCGTTCATCGTGGACAACGCCTGGGCCGAATCCGCGAGATTGGCGGACATGTCGGCGAACCGGTTCGCCTGGCGCACATAGGAGGCGTAGGCGGCGGCGACGTCCGTGTCCCTGTTGGCCCTGAGATCGGCGAACGACGCCGCGGATTCACGCAGCTTCGCGGCCTGCGTCTTGAGTGCGCTCACCTTGTCCGCATCGTAGCCGACACCCTGCGTATAGAGGAATCCGAGCGCGTCGTCGATGGCGGCCGAGGTCTTCTCGTATTGGCGCTGCATCGCCACCGTGCGTTTCGTTCCGGCCGAATAGTCGGAGGCGCGCACCGAACCGAACGGACGGACGACGACGAGCGTGACGATCAGGGCGATGACCACGATGACCACGACGACCGCGACGGCCACGCCGATCATCGCGGCGGCCGGCGGGCGGCGACGCGGCAGTTCGACGGGAGCCACCAGCGTATCGAAATCGGGGGCTTCGAGCGGATCGCGCGGAACGTCGTCGGAAGCAGGTCCGGTGGGTTCCGCATCGCCGGTCACGGCAGGGGCCGTGGCGGGAACATCCGCGGAAACGTCCGCGGAAACGTCCGCAAGATCGCCCGTAGGTGCGTCCGCCGCGGGACCGCCCGCGGTGAAGGAACCGTTATCCGCCGCGTCCGCGCCGAGAGGCGGGATGACCGTCGTCTCCTCACCGTGGTGCTGCATGTCCTCGGAGGAGCCTTCACCCTGCTTGTCGTCGGTCATACCTTCTCCCTCTGTCTGGCGGGTGGCGGGGGACGCCGCGAAGACGCGGCGGCGCGTTCATGCGATTGCGCAAAGCAAGTGTACTGGTGAGAGAAGACGGCCATGTATCATGCGCGCCGTACATACGGACCCGCGCATGCGGCCCGTCGCGCGCCGGCGTCGTCAGCGGTCGGAAGCGATGCGGGACTCCGGCATGTCCGCCCTGCGCGCCGCCTGTTCGGCGGTCTGCGCGTGCACGAGCTCCATGGCGACGCGATCGGCCTCGATGGCGGCGATCTGCCGCGAGAACACGATAAACCAGCCGAGGAACAGCATGCCGGCGAGCGCCTCCACGTTGGTGAGCGTGTTGCGGCCGAGCATCATGTTCCCCCAGAATCCGGCGCACAGGAGCGCGGCCAGATCGGAGCCGACCATGACGACCCTGCTGATGCGGGGGGCGAGCCACGGCAGCAGGAGGAACAGGACGAGCATGACGAACGGCAGGCCCTTCGCGCAGATGTTATGCATGAGGTTGTGCGGCGTGTAGCGGAACGCGCCGATGCCGATGAACGCGAGACCGGAGACGGTGAGCAGCACGGACAGCACGGCGATGCGCACGGTGAAATGCGGGATGTCGTAGCCGCGGTTCGGATCGTCGCGCGTGCGGTCGTGCCATAGTCTCATGAGCCGTTCGGTGGTGACGAGCTCGGACACGGCGAAGTAGCTGACGATGATGACGCACACGCCGGCGAGCATGAGCGTCGAGTTGAACATCGTGGCGGCGAACGTGGTGCGGTCGCCGAGCTGGGAGAAGTTGTTGTGGTACCAGTACGGGTCGTCGGTGGTGAGTCCGGCGACGCACACGCCGGAGACGACGAAGAACGGCAGGAGCGAGGCGAGGGTCTTCGCGCTCATCATCTCCGCCTGCACGAACGTCATGTAGCCGACGACGCCGGCGAACGCGGCGCATACGGACGACATGTAGCCGACGAACAGCGTGCCCATCATCTCGTTGATGGCGCCGAGCAGCGCGAACGTGGAGAGGAACGTGGTGGCCGCGTACACGACGGACAGGGCGAGCGTCTCGAACGTGCGGCGCAGCGGCACGAGCCATCCGGCCTTGAGCGTCATCGACCGCGAATGGCTCATGTATCCGGCGCAGAAGGAGAGGACCGCGCAGGCGGCGACGATGCCGGAGCATACGGAGAAGCGGCGTTGCGTGACCTGCCAGATGGCGGAAGCGTATTCGAGATACAGGTTCATGCCGACGGCGCCGGCGAACGCGCACAGGATGAAGGCGACGAGTCCGCCCGTCTCGGCACGCTGGTGGCGGCCCATGCGCATCGTCTCCATGGCTCCTCCCGTTCGTGTCACGTCCACCTGTATTGTACAATGACTGATTGTGCCTGCTTCGGCAGAGCCACGACGGGCTGTAGCGCAGCTTGGTAGCGCGTCTGCTTTGGGAGCAGAATGTCGCAGGTTCAAATCCTGTCAGCCCGACCCGAAAGCCCTACTCCCGCTTGGGATGTAGGGCTTCTTTGTTTTGCTTCGAGGCTGCTCGTTAACATAATTCCAGTGTTAACGGATTAGCCGAATCCGCTAACACTTTTTGTTAACGTCGGACGATGCCAGTAATCCTTGTGATTCCAAGGGTTTGGGTACGATTGGCGGCATGTCCACGATGATTGACGTGTATCCAACGACGGATTACCTGCCCTTGGTCGAAGAGACGCGAAGCCGCACCCAGAAGCTCTATCAGCGACTGCTCGACCGGTACGGCATCGACAGCACCGTGGAGGTGAAGGCGTTCTATTACTGCAATCCCGACGAAGAATTACGTCGCGTGGATCCGGCCACTCGCTGGCGTACTGAAATGGATCTCTACTTCACATATGCGATTAACGGCGAGTGGCGTTCGGGGTCGTTCCCGACGCTGATGAAGCGCGCTCTGATCGAGCAATACGATATTGATGACTTCATGAACTCCGATGGGGAAAGGGGCTACCCGCCATCACGGTTGGGGGAATGCGAGCCGCTCGATGCCAATGAGTTCGACGTGCCGCTATCGGGGGAAGAAATGGGAGGTTTTTATGGATTAAATAAAAACAAGGAGTCAAGCCCGTCTCGTGTTGTGCGCGAGACGGGCTTAACTTGTGCGAGAGCCCCCGAAAGGCTATTCCGTGCCCATTCCGAATCCCTTGTTCACCGGCCCGTTGGGCTGTGGCTTTCTTCGGCGGGTTGGCGGAATCGGCCCGACGCCGGTGATTTCGGAGGATGGGCCGGTGTTGTCAGTTCCATCCTCCGACGAGTTCGAGACAGCAGTGGCCCGCCACCGAGTGTCCTCGGTAGGTGCCGACCACTTGGCTTGCGCCTTCGTATTTGCGGCCGGAGGGGTTCGGCGAGGCGATTTCCTGTTCGTCCATGATGGATGTGACGGTGAGCTTCGCTTCCCATTCGGGGATGGAGATAGTCCATCCGGTCGGGTATTTCATGCCGGTCACAGGACTTTCCCACACGTTGAAGGAGTCGTCGACCATCGGATCCACGCCGGCGGAAGATTGGGTGCCGTCCTCGTGCAGGACGCTGGCCCAGCAATGTTCGCTGCCGGTGGCCAGTTCGGTTACACCCCATAGGCTGATCACGTCGGGATCGTTGTCGAAGCAGAGGTTCATCCACAGCCATTTGCAGTTGTAGCCGTCCTTGAGGCTTCTGTCTTTGGGCATGCCGGCGAACTGACGGTCCATCCATACCATCCCCTCCACCTCGTGGCGCTGGCCGTCGAGAGTGATGACGCCTTTGGCGGCCATGTGCGGGAACGAGTATTGGTAGTTGGCCACTCCGGCGATCTGGAAGTAGCCGGTACCGAGACTGTAGAGTGGGTATCCGGTGCCGTGCAGGTCGAGGTAGATGGATCCGTCCGGCATGGCCGATGCGATGCGCATGTTGTCGAGGTCGCCTTCGATGACGTCCTTGTCGGTGTGGATGTGCAGTCCCTGGCCTGCGACTTGTCCTCGCCTGACCTTGTAAAAGCGGTCTTCGTGACGGTAGATGCGTCCGGTCTCATCGGTGATGGACAGCACGCTGTTGATCATGCGCACCGGCAGGTATTTGGAGAGCTGCAGGACGCTGACGTGGTACATGAAGTCGAGGGTGTGTCCGTCCGCCTCGAAATGGCCGACCCAGAACCATGAGTTGCCGGCTTTGTCGGTGCGGATGAAGGTGTCCCGGATGGGGTCCACCAGCGGTTCGGTGCCGTGGCGGAAGGTGCGGATGTTGTGGGTCAGCGAGTTGTTCGTGGTGTTCATCATGTCTCGTTTCGTTTTGGTTCCGTGTTGTCTGTTGATGCGCTGTCGGTTCGGTCACTGTCCGGCGAGGGTCCGTTTCGTCGCGCCACGGCGAGTCCGAGTCGTCAAGAGCGCCGTGATGAGGGCGGCCGCGAGGATGACCGCGATGGCGGCGAATGCCAGCGTCGAGCCGAGTATGGATTGCGCGTGTCCGGTGGCGGTGGGCGCGAGTGTGGTGGACAGCGCGGAGATGGACACGATGAGGGCGGTGCCCATCGAGGAGGCGATCTGTCCGACGGTGTTGGTCACGCTTTGCGCGTGTCCGATGTTTTCGTTGTCGAGCGCGTTGATGCCCCAGGTGTTCACCGGGGTCATGGCGAACATGAGTCCCGTGTAGAGCACGGTGTAGGCGCATGCCGTGAGGATAACCGAGGCGTCCGCGCCGAGCAGAGCCATGAGCACGCCGCCGATGGTCATGACCGTCAGGCCGGGCAGGGCGACCTTGCGGATGCCGTATTTGTCGAACATGCGGCCCGAGACGATGCCGCAGCATGCGCCGATGAGGGCGCCGGGAAGCATGGCGAGCCCGCTGGCGGTGGCGGATGCGCCGAGCACGGTCTGGATGAACATCGGCACCATGACGTTGCAACCCATGAGGGCCGCCTGCATGCATGCCACGATGATCACCGAATGCGCATAGGTGCGGTTGGCGAGGATTCCGACGCGCAGCATCGGTTCCTTCGCCTTGAGCTGTCGGCGCACGAACACGGCCACGAGCAGCACGCCGACGACGATCAGCGAGACGGTGAGCATCATGTTGCCGGTGGACGTGAACGTGGACAGCCCGTACAACAGGCATGCCAGACCGACCGAGGAGAGCAGCACGGAGACAAGGTCGAACGCACCCGGTTGGAAGCCGTCGAAGTTACGCAGGTAGACGGCGGCCAACGCGATGACGATCAGCGAGACTGCCGCCATGATGACGAACAGCGTGCGCCAGCCGAACGAGTCGATGATCACGCCGGAGACGGACGGGCCGAGCGCCGGGGCGAAACCGACGACGAGTCCTGTGATACCCATTGCCGTACCGCGGCTTTCCTTGGGGAACACGAGCAGGATCACCGCGGTGACCATCGGCATGATCGCGCCGGTGCACAGGGCCTGCAGCACCCGGCCGACCATGAGCAGGGGGAAGGTCGACGCGAATGCGGCGACGAGACTGCCGGCCGCGAACAATGAGATGCATCCAATGAACAGCCTGCGGGTGGAGAAGCGCCCCATGAGGAACGCGGCGAGCGGGATGACCATCGCCTCGACCAGAGAATAGCCGCTGGACAGCCACTGAACGGTGGTGGAATCCACCCCGAGGTCCTTCATGATGGACGGCAGCGCCGGCGTGACCACCGACATGTTGAGCACGGCCAGCAATGTGCCCATGAGCAGCACGATGACCATGATCCATTGTTTTCTGTTGATGCCAAGTTTCACAATAACACTCCAATAAGCAATAGTTATTGATTATTCAACGGGCATCAATTATTATCGAAACGCAACGGATGACAACCACCGATATGCGACATTTCTCGCTTATTCGACGATTCGCCTGAATCGTCGAACAACCCACGGCTTATGGGACGGAGCGGGAATGACGCTACCGGCAGAACGAAAGGAGCATGGTGACCGATCTGCGCATCATCAAAACCCGCAAGGCAATCCGCGAGGCGTTCCTGCGCCTACGGGCATCAGGAGTTCCGGTCTCGAAGGTCAAGGTCAAGGGCATCTGCGACCTTGCGCTCGTCAACCCGAGCACGTTCTACAAGCATTACCTCGACGTATACGACCTCAACGACAAGCTTGAGGACGAGACCATCGACGCGATGCTGGAGCATTACCCCGACAAGGACAAGATCCTGTCCGATCCACCCGCATTCCTCAATGGCTGGAGACCGGCCATCGACAGCCAGATCGACGATCTGCGCGTCCTGTTCGCAGGCCGCCCCGAAGCCATGTTCCGCAAAATCGAATCGACGCTCGTCGAACGTTACTCCGCCCGAGCAGCGAACGAACGCGAGCGCATCGCCGCCGTCTTCTCCATCGCCGGGGCCCTCCACTCGCTTGGCCTGCTCAAGCTGGAAGGCGGACAAAGCGACGACGAGATCATCGCGGCGGTCGTCGAAAACCTCAACGCCATCGCCGCTCGGATCCCCGACGGGCGATAACGAACACCCCCTATACGAATCAACGGCATCATCACACGGATACTCTTTAATCATCTAGTCGATCATCATGGAACAAATAACAGAACGTCATCCCATCCCCTCGTCGGCATCGAACGCACCGTGCTGGCCGCGATGGTGTTCCTGACGCTCGGCATTGTGATCCGTTCGGCATGCGGCACCATCGGACTGTGGGCCGGCACGTTCGTCATCGGTTGCTCGATCGCGGTGGGCAACGTTCTGGTGCCGGCCATAGTCAAACGCGATTACCCCGGTCACACATCACTTGCCACCGGCATGTACTCCGCATACATGACCGGCATGGCCGCGTTCGCCTCGGCCGTGACATTGCCCCTGTCCGATGCAATCGGGCGGCGGGGCACGCTCGGCATCTGAGCCATTCCCGCCGGAATCGTCACGCTGCTGTAGCTGTGGCGTTCACGGGCGAATGCGCGAAGGACGACCCCGGCTGCGAAGACCACCACCGATGCGCAGCCCCGCAGCCGACGGAGTACGGCATCGGAGACCCGACTCCGAGTCTCCATGTGGAAAAGGCCGGAGGCATGGGCCGTCACCCTGTTCATGGGGCTGCAATCCGTGAACTATTACGTGTGCGCCACCTGGCTGCCCACCATCGAGGTCTCCTTCGGCGTGCCCGCCGACCGGACCGGCTGGCATCTGGCGGTCTTCCAGCTCGTCGGCATCGTCATGGGACTGCTCATCCCCGTGCTGCTGAAGGGCGACAGCCAGGTCGCCGCCGTTGTCGTCGCCAGCGTGCCATTGGCCATCGGCGCGCTCGGACTGGCATTCGCGCCGCGGCTCGATCTGCTGTGGATCATCGTCGCCAGCATCGGCTCGGGATGCTCTCTGGTCATGGCGCTCTCATTGATCGGATTGAAGACCTCGACCACCGAGGAGACGACGCAACTGTCGGACATGGCTCAATGCGTCGGATACCTGCTCGCCGCGGTCGGTCCCATGTTGGCCGGAACAATCTACGACATCACCTCGGGATGGCGGACGGTGCTCATCATGCTGGCCATACTGGCCGTCGCACAGACCGCCATCGGCATCATCATCGGACGGAATACGGAAGCGGGGCGATGACATGCTCGGCGAAACAACCCACGACGCAATGGTACTAGCCCGGTCGGTGGGCTACTATCGCAATCGGCGGCCGATCCTTGCCGACGTGAACCTCACCATTGCCACCGGCGGACTATGGGTGCTGCTCGGACCGAACGGAGTGGGAAAATCCACACTGCTGGAAATGATCGCGATGCGCACCTACCCCAACGTCGGCGAACTGCGCGTCTTCGGGGACCGAACAGTCGCGGGCTCGGACCCGGAGCGTCGTCGCACCCGCGTGGCCATCGTCTCGGCGGCGTTCGGGCACAACATCGGGTCGGGAATGAACCCGCTCACGGTCGTCGTCTCGGGGATTCCACGAGGAACGAAGGATTCGGCCGACGAGGCATACGAGAAGGTGTACGCGATGATGCGCCGGCTCGGCATCGCATATCTGGCCGGCAAACAGTGGCGCAACCTGTCCGAAGGCGAACGCACGAGGGTGATGATCTCACGCGCGCTCGTCTCGCCGGCGGATCTCCTGATCTTCGATGAACCGACCACCGGCCTTGATCTGGGCGGCCGTGAAACGGTGTTGCGAGAACTGTCGGCGCTGGCCTCGCGAGGGGACGAGCGCACGATGCTGCTCGTCACGCATCAGGTGGAGGACATCCCCGCCGGATTCGACCATATCGCGATGATGGGCCGAATGATGGAACACGAGTGCATGACATACCTCGACACGCATCCGCGCATCTACGCCACACTTGACGGCAACACGACACCGGGAACCATCACGTTCACCGGACCACTTGACGAAGGACTTACCGACGAACGTCTCGAATCGATGTTCGGCGTCCCGCTACACGTAGAGCGAACCGGGCAGCGATGGAGGGCCTCGCACCGGCTGCGTTTCGCATGAGCGGTCCGAATGAATGCCTCGTCGCCGGCTCCAGTGCTCCTCAGTCATTATGTCGCATTCGACTGGGGAGCACTGGAACCGATGCAGACACAACCGGGACACAGCGACCGCGGAAAACAACGAAATCAGCAGCGATCAGCGAAATCTCACGAAAGTCGTCCAAACGGCGTCATTGCAACGAAAACGCACCTAATGAAGTCCTCGAAAACCAGCGAATCAACCCTTCAAAATAACAAGGGGTTGCTCATTCGTCATCAGATGAATAGGGAGCACATGTCGCTCTCTTCGACATCGCAACCAGCGAAGCAAGCGAAAGCAGACCGCAAGAGTGCTAACACAGCTTCAGAACGGCATTCGCGACACGCCGCATGATTCCGCCATTTCCAAGCTCCAAGACGCTAACATTTTGCTAACAATGACCGTCACAATTTGCCAATCGCAGCGGCCTGAACAAAGAAACTCGAAACTCAAAAATGGCTTAATTCCAAGGTTTCTGAGGTCAACCAAGACGGCTGACCCGAGCCAAGAACCCTCGAATCCTAACAGGATGTCGCAGGTTCAAATCCTGTCAGCCCGACCCGTAGCCCTTGCTCACCCACCGGTGAGCAAGGGCTTTTTCTTTCTCTCTCCCCCGCCCGCAACTCCCATGGTGCGGCAACACAAAATCTCCATATCGGCGGAAAATGGCCGTTTGCGGCAACCGCACCATGAGGGTTTCACCGCACCATGGGGTCGCGGTCCCGGCACGGCGGCACGGTGGCACGATGCCACGGCGGCACGGGGCCTATGATCCCGGCACGGCAACGTCGACAACGCGGGTATCGGGTATACGGAAAAGACCCCGGGTTCCTTGGGAACCACGGGGTCTTGCCGGTGTCCGGGATGAGACTTGAACTCACACGCCTGTATAAAATAGGCACTAGCACCTCAAGCTAGCGCGTCTACCATTCCGCCACCCGGACAGGTGTTGTCTTGGCAACGAGTGAATACATTACCAGAACATGACGAATCGTCAAATCCGCGACACGCCGGTGGAGCGGAAAGACCGCCCCGCCGGCGCGCCCGTCGGGAACATCCGTCAGAAGTTGCGCGGCTGCTTCGGCTTCTCGGCGCTCATCAGCAGCATGAAGCTACGCGACTGCGCGGTAATCGCGAATCCGGCCTCGTAGTTGAGCACGGGCCCCTTCGGATTGTGCGTGTCGACGATGAGCTTCCACTTGCGCCCATAGCGCTCGTCCGGCAGCGTGAACTGGATGGGCTCGTAGTGGGCGTTGAAGATGAGGATGAAGTCGTTGTCGACCATTGGGTTGCCGTAGTAGTCGAGCTCGGGGATGTTGGAGCCGTTGAGGTACACCATCATCGAGAACGCGTGCGTGTTCTGCCAGTCCTCCATATCCATGATGGAGCCGGTGTGGTCGAACCATTCGACCTGCGGGATCGTCTCCGTGTCCTCCCCCGGCTCACGGCCGGAGAAGAAGCGGCGGCGGTGCAGGACCGGGTGGTCGAGACGTAGGTGGATGAGCTTCGAGACGAACTCGAACATGTCCTCGCGGGTCTCGTCGAGGTCCCAGTCGGTCCACGAGATCTCGTTGTCCTGGCAGTAGGCGTTGTTGTTGCCCTGCTGCGTGCGCTCCACCTCGTCGCCGCCGCAGATCATCGGGATGCCCTGGCTGACGAGCAGCGTGGAGAGCATGTTGCGGATCTGGCGCTGGCGCAGCTCGTTGACGTCGCGGATCGTGGTCGGCCCTTCGACGCCGCAGTTCCACGAGCGGTTGTTGCTTTCGCCGTCGCGGTTGCCCTCGCCGTTCGCCTCGTTGTGCTTGCCGTTGTACGAGACGAGGTCGTTGAGGGTGAAGCCGTCGTGTGCGGTGATGAAGTTCACGGAGGCGACCGGTCGGCGCCCGTTCATCTGGTACAGGTCGGACGAGCCCATGAGTCGCGACGCGAACTCGGGCAACGTAGACGGCTGCGAGCGCCAGAAGTCGCGCACGGTGTCGCGGTAGCGGCCGTTCCATTCGGACCAGCTGGACGGGAAGCCGCCCACCTGATAGCCGCCGGAGCCGAGATCCCACGGTTCGGCGATGAGCTTGACGCGGCTGATGATCGGATCCTGCTCGACGATGTCGAAGAACGCGGACAGCTTGTCGACCTCCTGGAACTGGCGTGCCAGCGTGGCGGCAAGATCGAAGCGGAAGCCGTCGACGTGCATTTCGGACACCCAGTAGCGCAGCGAGTCGGTGATGAGCTGCAGGGCGTGCGGCGAGCGCATGAGCAGCGAGTTGCCGGTACCGGTGGTGTCGAAGTAGTGCCGCTGGTCGTTGTCGACGAGACGGTAGTAGGCGCGGTTGTCGATGCCCTTGAAGCTCAGCGTGGGGCCCATGTGGTTGCCTTCGGCGGTGTGGTTGTACACCACGTCGAGGATGACCTCCATGCCGGCCTGGTGGTACGCCTTGACCATCGACTTGAACTCGTTGACCTGCTGACCGCGCTCCCCCGCCGACGAGTACGCGTTGTGCGGGGCGAAGAAGCCGATCGTGTTGTAGCCCCAGTAGTTCGACAGGCCCTTCTCCTGGAGGAACGAGTCGTTGACGAACTGGTGGATCGGCATGAGTTCGATGGCGGTCACGCCGAGCTTCTTCAGGTATTCGATGACGGTCGGGTAGGCGAGACCCGCGTAGGTGCCGCGGATGTCCGGCGGCACGTCGCGGTTGAGGTTGGTCATGCCGCGCACGTGCGCCTCGTAGATCACGGAATCGTGGTACGGGATGCGCGGGTGCTGGTCGTTGCCCCAGTCGAAGTACGGGTTGACGACCACGGATTTCATGGTGTGGGCGGCGGAGTCCATGTCGTTGAGCACGCCGTCGTTGTCCGGGTCGGAGAAACGGTAGGAGAACAGGCTCTCGTCGCCGTCGATGTTGCCTTCGATGGCCTTGGCGTAGGGGTCGAGGAGCAGCTTGGCGGGGTTGCACCTGAGGCCCTGGCCGGGGTCGTAGGGGCCGTGCACGCGGTAGCCGTAGCGCTGTCCCGGCTGGATGCCCGGGATGTAGTTGTGCCAGACGTACGAGTTCTGCTCGGTCATCGTGATGCGCGTCTCGTTGTCGTCATCGTCGAACAGGCACAGTTCGACGCTGTCGGCCACTTGGGAGAACAGCGCGAAGTTCACGCCGGCGCCGTCGTAGCTCGCGCCGTACGGATAGGTCAAACCTGGTCGTATCTGCATATTCACCAGTATCGCACCTCCATGTGTGGTGAATCGTCACCGTATATGAACAGTCGGTGATGGGTTGGGTCGCCGCCGTCGAATCGTGGCGATCCGCGATTCGGCGGCGCTCGTCGGCGGTCATGGGCCGCCGGAAGTCGTCAGTCGTGTGCGGTCAGTCGCCGTATCGTCTCGTGTTGGATGGCGATGATCGAATTGGACGCGGTGATGCGGGTGGCGAGAAGCTCCTCCCAGCCGACCCACGCGGATTCGACGTGCTCGTCCGGGTCGAAGTGCCGGGGCACGTTCCTCCACGCGTCCAGATGGATGACCATGATGTGGGCGAGTTCGTCGGTCATCCCCTCCGACGAATAGTAGTCGCCGACATGGTCGATGCGCATCGCCTCGTCGGAGGCGGGGGCGACGCCGGTCTCCTCGGCGAGTTCGCGCAGCGCCGCGGCGCGCACGTCCTCGCCCTCGTCCATGAGCCCGGCGGGCAGCCCGTACGCGAAGATGTCGCTGCCCGCGCGGTACTCGCGTTCGATGAGGTAGCGGTCCGTGGTCACGTCGTGCACGAGCATGACGACGCAGGGGGCGTGACGCAATACCTGCCGGCGGATCGGCACGACACCGCCGCCGTTCGTGGTCAGTCCGATGGTCATGTCCTCCACGTGGAAGATGGCGCCGCGGTAGACCTCGCGGCGTTCGATCACCTTCGCCGGCACGTTCATGTCGATGCCGTCGGAGCTGGCGTCGAGCACGGCGCGTTCGTCCGTCATCGTCTCACTCCCCTTCCGTCGTCATGTCCGTCGTCGCGTCAGCGCTCCGGTGGAGCGAAAGCGTCCACGGATCCGTGTCGCGGCGGATCCAGTTCGTTTCAGGGCGTTCGCCGAAACGCCGTTCGAGCGCGTCGGCGATGTCGCCGACGGCGTAACGGAACCACATCGATTCGATGGCCGAGTGCGGCGTGTTGACGAGGCACGGGCGCGCGTGCGCGTCGCCCGTGCCGAGCGTGACGCCCGCCGCGCGCATCGACGCCTCGTATCGCGCCTGTTCGATGGCGTCGGTGGCCGGATGATGGCGCAGGTCGCTGGTCACGTACACGTCGACGCCGGCGGCGCGCACCTCGTCGAACAGGGAGTCGCCGGAGCCGGGCAGCACGGCGACGGTCTCGACGGGCGTATCCGGGTCGCCGCACGCCTGCACGCCGAGCGCGGTGTCGATGGGCAGCGCGTCGCACACGCGTCGCGCGAACTCGCGCAGCGTGACGGGCTCCGGCAGGCGTCCGACGCGGCCGAGTCCGACGGGACCGGCCGCGCCCGGATCGTCGATCGGCACAAGCGCGCGCTGGTCGACGAGGCCGAAGCCGTCGGCCGCGGCCTGTCCGACGCCTCGCACCGCGCAGTCCGCGTTGGTGTGTCCCACCCACAGCGCGCATCCGGAGCGGCTGAGACGGTTCACGATCATGCCGCGCGCGCCCAGCCCGGACACCTGATGCACGGAACGGAAGAACAGCGGATGATGCGCGACGAGCAGGTCCGCGCCCCATTCCAGCGCCTCGTCGATCACGGCCATGGTCGGGTCGCAGGCGAACGCGATACGCGTCACCGGCGCCGTGAGGTCGCCGACGATGAGGCCGGGCGCGTCCCAGCTTTCCGCATATTTGAGCGGATACAGCGTTTCGAGCGTGTCGACGGCCTGGTTGAGGTTCGTCATCCTTCTCTCCTTTCCTTTCCGACGGCGGCCGGCCGGTGCTGGTCGGATGCGGGTCAGTGCGCGGCGAGTTGCCAGTCGTCGCCGATGCCGGTGGACACGTCCAGCGGCACGTCGAGCGCGACGGCGTGCTCCATCGCGTCCCTGACGAGTGCGGTCGCCCGCTCGGCCTCGCCGGGCGCGATCTCGACGACGAGTTCGTCGTGGATCTGCAGGATGATGCGGCTCTTCAGCCCGCCGTCCCGCAACGCCGAATCGGCGCGGATCATCGCGATCTTCATGATGTCGGCGGCCGTGCCCTGGATGGGCGCGTTGAGCGCGGCGCGTTCGGCGGCGTCGCGCACGGTGCGGCTGGTCGACTTCAGTCCCGGGAAGTAGCGGCGGCGGCCGAACATCGTCTCCGTGTAGCCTTTGCGGCGCGCCTCGGCGACGCATGATTCGAGATAGTCGTGCACCTTGCCGAACGTGGCGAAGTACTTGTTCTTGAGGCCCTCCGCCTCGCCGGGGCTGATCTTGAGCTGCTGGGACAGGCCGTACGTGCTCAGTCCGTAGGCGAGGCCGTAGCTCATGGCCTTCACGTGGCTGCGCTGGTCGGCGCTGATCTCGTCGACGGGCAGCTGGTAGACGAGGCTCGCCACGTAGCGGTGGAAGTCGGCGCCGCTGCGGAACGCCTCGATGAGCGCCTCGTCGCCGGACAGATGCGCCATGATGCGCAGTTCGACCTGCGAATAGTCGCAGCTCATCAGCGATTCGAAGCCCTCCCCCGGCACGAACGCGGAGCGGATCTCGCGTCCGGCCGCATTGCGGTTGGGGATGTTCTGCAGGTTCGGGTCGACCGAGCTCAGACGCCCGGTGGCGGCCACGGTCTGCTCGAACGTGGTGTGGATGCGCCCGTCGGCCGGGTTGACCGCGTCGATCAGCGTGGCGACGATCTGCTTCAACTTGTTGGTCTCGCGGTGGCGCAGAAGCGCGCCGAGGAAGCCGCTGGCCCGATCGTCGTCCGCGTTGCGCACGTACAGGGTCTGCAACGCGTCCGCGTTCGTCGTGTACGAACCGGATTTGGTGCGTTTCGTGGGCTTCAGGCCCATGTCCTCGAACAGGACCTTGGCGAGCTGCTTGGGGCTCTGCAGGTTGACGCGCGAACCGGCGTTCTCCCAGGCGATGCGCTGCGCCTGCTCGGCGTCGGCCGCGAAGCCGGCGCGCATGTCCTCCAGGCGGCGTTCGTCGACCTTCGCGCCTTCCGCCTCCAGCCCGTACAGGACGCGGGAGACGGGCAGCTCGATGTCGGTCAGGAGCTTCGACTGGTCGTCCGCGGCGATGCGCGGCCTGAGCTCGCGGGCGAGCGCGGCGACGATGGCCGCGTCGCGCAACGTGCCCTGATCGGGTTCCGCGCCGTCGTTCGCGCCGTCTACCGCGGCGCCGCCGGTCTCGTCGGCGTCGCCCGCGTCAAGGTCGAGCAGACCCTGCGTCGCCTCCTCGTGCTCCTCCAGATGGAGGTCGAGGAACTGGGCGGCGGCCTGTTCGAGCGAATCCGCGTGGAAGTCGGGTTTGACGAGGTAGCCGGCGAGCTTCGTGTCGAACGCGGGGGTCGGCAATGCGACGCCGGCGGCGGCGAGCAGATGCAGATGCTCCTTGTATCCGTGGACGGTCATCGTGCCCGCGTGGGCGGCCACCACGTCGCGCAGTGTGTCGACGATTCCGTCGTCCGCCAGCGCCGGCTTGTCGACGACGATGGCCTCGCCGCCGGCGAGCAGCACGACGGCGTCGACCGCGGCGCGGCCCGGACGCGCGTCTCCGGACGCGTACAGCACCCAATCGGGCTGATCGTCGGCCGTTCCGTCGGACGTTCCGTCGGCTGTTCCGTCGGCCGCGGGCAGATGGCGCTCCGCCCACGCACGCAGGGACGCGGCGTCCGCCGCACGTTCCGCATGCGGCATGTCGAGCGTCGGGGAATCGTCGGCGGCCGTCGACGCGCCGGACGGGAGCACGGGCGCGACGCCGTTGTTGAACGTCTTCATCAGACGGCTCTTGGTGCGCGCGCCGAATTCGAGCTTGGTGAAGAGGGCGTCGAGACGTCCCGCGTCGATGCCGGAGAACGTGAGGTCGTCGACGGTCACGCCGAGGTCGACGTCACGCACGAGCGCGTTGACCTTGCGGTTGAGCATCACCTGGTCGATGTTGGCGCGCAGCGCCTCGCCCTTCTTGCCGCCGATCTCGTCCGCATGCTCGCGGATCGCGTCGAGGGAGCCGTACTGGTTGATCCATTTGGCGGCGAAGCCGTCACCCACGCCGGGCACGCCGGGGATGTTGTCCGCCGTCTCGCCGCGCAGGGCCGCGAGATCCGGGTACTGCTGCGGCGTCACCTTGTATTTGGCGACGACCGCGTCCGGCGTCATGTGCTTGAGGTCCTTGAAATGGTGGCCCGGGTAGAGCACGGTGACGTTGTCGTCGATGAGCTGGAACGCGTCGCGGTCGCCGGACAGGACGAGCGTATGGTAGCCGGCCTTCTCGCCCATCGTGGCGAGCGTGCCGATCACGTCGTCGCCCTCGTAGCCGGGCTTCTCGATGTAGGTGACGCCCAGCGCGGCGAGCATCTCCTGGATGAGCGGCAGCTGGGTGAGCAGCTCCTCGGGGGCCGCGTCGCGCGTGCCCTTGTACTGGGGCAGCAGCTCGTTGCGGAAGGTGCCGCCCTTCACGTCGAAGGCGACGGCGAGATGGTCGGGCTTCTCCGAATCGACGACTTGCGAGAGCATCGAGGCGAAGCCCCAGACGGCGTTCGTGGCCTGTCCGGAGGAGGTGGAGAAGTTGTCGACCGGTAGAGCGAAGAACGCGCGGAACGCCAGCGAATGGCCGTCTACGACCAGCAGCGTTCCGCGCGTCGGCGTGGATTCTTGTTGCGCCATGTATCCGTGAACGTCCGTTCCGTTCGGCCCGTCTCAGCGCTCGTTGCGTTCCGGCTTCGGGTCGCCGTACTTGGCGATGATGGCCATGGCGAGACGCTTCTTCGGGATGCGCTGGTCCATCGAGGTCTTCTGGATCCAACGGAACGCGCCCTGCTCGGAGAAGTCCGCCTTGTCCATGAGCAGACCCTTCGCGCGGTCGACGAGCTTGCGCTCCTCCAGCGTGTCCTGCGCCTTCTGGAGGTCGGCCTGCGCCTTGGCGAGCTCCTCCTTGGTCTCCTTGAGCTTCGCCTCGCTGCGCTCGACGTTGTCGAGTAGGTCGTTGATCTCGGCGAAGCGGCCCATGGCGACCTCGAGGGCCGGGATGAGCTTGGACTCCTCGTACGGCTTGGTCACGTAGGCCATGGCACCGGCGCCCGTGGACTTCTTGACGAGGTCCGGCTGGGAGAAGGCGGTGAGCATGACCACGGGGGCGATGTTCTCGTCGCAGATCAGGCCGGCGGCGGTGATGCCGTCCATGCGCGGCATCTTGACGTCCATGCACACCACGTCCGGGCGCTTGGCACGCGTCAGTTCGACGGCCTCCTCGCCGTTGGCGGCCTCGCCGACGACCTCATAGCCGTTGTCCTCGAGCATGCCGACGAGGTCCATGCGGTTCACGGATTCGTCCTCGGCGACCACGACGGTGCGCTTGCGGTTCTCGTCCGCCTCCGCCGGGGCGGCCTCCTCACGGGGAGCGGCGGCCTCCTGCGCGACGGCCTCCAGCTCCTCCTCGGTCAGCACGGGCTCCATCTTCGGAGTCTGATCATCGGCGTTCTTAGCAGCCATGCCAGTCCTTTCCTCATATGCTTACAAAGTCATCCTTGGCGATTTTAACGCATAATCCCAGTGCCCGCCCGCACGACGTGCCCTCCCCTGAACGAAATCGCCACGCGGGACGCGCATCATGTGCGCCGCATCGCGCCGATGTGCTATATTGTCACGAGTGCCTTACGGCATCGTCGATAACCGGATACGCCCCCGTATCCCAATTGGTAGAGGAAGCAGCCTCAAAATCTGCGCAGTGTGGGTTCGAGTCCCACCGGGGGCACGGCTGAAATCCCCGCAATCTTCATGGTTGCGGGGATTTTCTGTATTCGTTCGGGCACAGTGGGCATACGTGGGCATAAAGGAAGGGTCCCTTATCAGCTATCAGCCGTGACGCTGATAGCTGATAAGGGACCCTTTCGCCGGCTCGTTCCGGCTTACGCCGGGAATTCGCCTATCGGCTCATTTCCGCGCTGATGGAATCAGTCGCAGGCGCCCACGGTGTGGACGTAGATGGAGTCGGTGCTGCCCGGCTGGTGCTCGCCCTGGGCGGAGCTCAGGATGACGATCTTGTCGCCGTCGACGACCTTGCCGGCGTCGCGCAGCAGCTTGTCGGTGAAGACCATGAGGTCCTTGCGGGACTTGTCATGGTAGTCCTCTTCGAGCAGGAAGGCCTCGGTGCCCCAGGAGAGGGCCAGCCAGTGGTAGGTGTGCTCGTTGTTGGTGATGCCGTAGATCGGGGCGGCCGGACGCTCGCGGGAGACGCGGTGCACGGTGTTGCCGGTCTGGGTGTAGGCGACGATGGCCTTGGCATTGAGCTTGTCGGCCAGGTCGACGGCGGCGGAGGAGACGGCGCCGGTGGAGGACATGTCGAGGTTCTTCAGGGCCGGGATGCGGTCGAAGCCGTGCTCGGTGGCGAAGCCGGAGATGCGGGACATGGTGGCGACGGTGACGGCCGGGTACTCGCCGACGGCGGTCTCGTTGGAGGTCATGGTGGCGTCGGCGCCGTCGAGCACGGCGTTGGCGCAGTCGGAGGCCTCGGCGCGGGACGGGACCGGGGAGTGGACCATGGAGCCCAGGACCTCGGTGGCCACGATGACCGGCTTGGCGTAGTGGCGGGACAGCTCGATGATGCGCTTGGTGGCCAGCGGGACCTCCTCGAGCGGGCACTCGACGGCCATGTCACCACGGGCGGCCATGATGCCGTCGAAGGTCTTGACGATGTCCTCGAGGTTCTCGAGGGCCTGCGGCTTCTCGATCTTGGCGACGATCGGGATGCGGCGGCCTTCCTCGTCCATGATCTCGTGGGCGCGGTCGATGTCGGTGGCGAAACGCACGAAGGACATGGCGATGATGTCGGCGCCGGTGCGGATGGCCCAGCGCAGATCCTCTTCGTCCTTCTCGGTCAGGGCCGGCAGGGAGACGGCGACGCCCGGCAGGTTGATGCCCTTGTGGGAGGACACCGGACCGGCCACGACGACCTTGGTGTACACGTTGTTGCCCTCGACCTTGGTGACCTCGAGACGGACCTTGCCGTCGTCGATGAGAATCGGGTCGCCCGGGTGGCAGTCGCCCGGCAGGCCCTTGAAGGTGGTGGAGGTGATGTGCTCGTCGCCCTCGACGTCGTCGGTGGTGATGACGAACTCCTGGCCTTCCTTGAGCTCGACCTTGTCCTCGCCCTCGGCGTTCTTCTTGAACCAGCCGCAGCGAATCTTCGGGCCCTGGAGGTCGACCAGCACGGCCACGTTGCGGCCGGCGGCCTTCGAGGCCTGACGCACGTTGTTGTAGACCTTGAGGTGGTCCTCCGGGGTGCCGTGCGAACGGTTCAGACGGGCCACATCCATGCCGGCCTCGACGAGGCTGGTGATGCCCTCGAGGGATTCGGTGGCGGGACCGATGGTGTCGACGATCTTGGCTTTGCGCATGTTGCCTATTCCTAACTATTGCAAGGGACGCAGGCCGGACGACCTACGTTTTCCACGGAACAGTGTACTAGCTTTCGCCCGTTCCTTCCAGTTTTCCCATCGGTGTGTTGTTAACGCTCACAGCCCAATCGCCGCAATACAAAGAACGCCCACGGAAAATCCCCTTTCAGGGAATTCCGTGAGCGTTCTCGTAGAATTCACCGGGCCGACGGATCATCCGCCGGCCGTCGGCCCCGATCGGCCGTCACGCCGACGTCACTCGCCGTCCGCGCCGGACTCCACGGCGGGCTTCGATCCCTTGCCCGCGTCCATCGCTTTCATCTTGACGACCGACGCGAGAGCCGCGCCGCCGATCGCGACGACGATCACGGCGAGCGACAGCCATGTGGGCACCTCGGGCACCCAGTGGACGCCCTCGCCGCCGTTGATGAACGGCAGCGTGTTGCCGTGCAGCGCCTCCATCACCAGCTTCACGCCGATGAACCCGAGCACGACGGACAGGCCGAGCGGCAGGTAGACGAGCTTGTCGAGCAGGGCTCCGAGCAGGAAGTAGAGCTGCTGCAGACCCAGCAGGGCGAACACGTTCGACGTGAACACGAGGAACGGGTCCTTCGTCAGACCGAAGATGGCCGGAATCGAATCGAACGCGAACATCACGTCGGTGGTGTCGATGGTAAGGAACACGATGAGCATCGGCGTCCAGTAGCGCATGCCGTTATGGGTGGTCCTGAGCTTCTCGCCGTCGTATTCGTCGGTGATGCGGATCACCTTGCGCAGCGTGCGGATGATTCCGTTCTCCTGGTACTCCTCGTCGTCATCGCCGCCGATGACCAGCTTGACGGCCGTATAGATGAGGAACGCGCCGAAGATGAAGAACACCCACGTGAAACGGCTGACGAGCGCCGCGCCGATGAGGATGAACACGCCGCGGAAGAGCAGCGCGATCGTGATGCCCACGGACAGCACGTACTTCTGAATCTGCTTCGGCACGGCGAAGTTCGACATGATGATGACGAACACGAACAGGTTGTCGATGGACAGCGAATACTCGGTGAGCCATCCGGAGTAGAACTCGATCGCGGGCTTGGAACCGGCGAAATACCAGATGCAGCCGCCGAAGATCAACGCCATGACCACGAAGAAGGCGATGTGCTGGACGCATTCCTTCGTGGAGGGCACGTGCGGCCTGCGTCCGATGACGAACAGGTCGACGATGAAGAACAACGCAAGCACCACGAACGTGGCGATTTCAAATGCAAGAGGGGTTTCGGCCATGATTCCCTACCCTAACGCATCTCTATGACCGCTCTTCCCCGTTGCCGTGGCTCACTCGTTCGCCTTCGCTTTCCCTGCGACGCTCGCGACGCTATCGCTGCTCGCTGCTACGAAGGCTCACTCGTTCGCCTTCGTCATCTGACGCAGCTCCTTCTTCAGATCGCGGATCTCATCGCGCAGACGGGCGGCGAGTTCGAACTGGAGCTGTTCGGCGGCGGTGTGCATCTGCTCGCTCAGCTGGCGGATCAGATCGGCGAGGTCCTGGGCGGGCAGTCCGGCCTTGAGGATCTCCTCATGGCGCTTGTCCGCCTCGGCGGCGTCGAACGCGGGCACGCCCAGATGCGTGTTGCCCGCCTTGCCGGCGTTGCGGTAGCCGCCTTCGAGCAGGGTGGCCGTGTCCACGTCCTCCTTGGCGAGCATGTCGTTGACGTCGCTGATCTTCTTGATGAGCGGCTTCGGGTCGATGCCGTGCTCCTTGTTGTACGCGATCTGCTTCTCACGGCGGCGTTCGGTCTCGTCGATGGCCTGCCGCATCGCCTCGGTGACCTCGTCCGCGTACATGATGACCGTGCCGGACACGTTGCGCGCCGCGCGGCCGATCGTCTGGATGAGCGAACGGTAGGAGCGCAGGAAGCCCTCCTTGTCGGCGTCGAGGATCGCGACGAGCGACACCTCGGGCAGGTCGAGGCCCTCGCGCAACAGGTTGATGCCGACGATCACGTCGATCTTGCCTTCGCGCAGCATGCGCAGCAGCTCGACGCGGCGCAGCGTGTCCACGTCGGAGTGCAGGTATTCGACCTTGATGCCCCGTTCGAGCAGATAGTCGGTGAGGTCCTCGGCCATCTTCTTGGTGAGCGTGGTGACCAGGGCGCGCTCACCCTTGGCGACGCGGTCCTTGATCTCGGCGAGCAGGTCGTCGATCTGCCCCTCCGTGGGACGCACCTCGACCTTCGGGTCCAGCAGTCCGGTCGGACGGATGATCTGCTCGACCACCCCGTCGGACAACCCTAGCTCGTAGTCGCCGGGCGTGGCGGACAGGTACACGGTCTGGCCGACGCGTTCAAGGAACTCCGGCCATTTGAGCGGCCGGTTGTCCATCGCGGAGGGCAGGCGGAAGCCGTGTTCGACGAGCGTGCGCTTGCGCGACGCGTCGCCCTCGTACATGGCGCCGATCTGCGGGACGGTCACGTGCGACTCGTCGATGACGAGCAGGAAGTCGTCGGGGAAGAAGTCGAGCAGCGTGTGCGGCGGCGTGCCGGGCGCACGGCCGTCGAAATGTCGTGAATAGTTCTCGACGCCGGAGCACACGCCCACCTGGGTGAGCATCTCGAGGTCGTAGGTGGTGCGCATGGTGAGGCGCTGCGCCTCCAGCTCCTTGCCCTGCTTCCTGAGTTCGGCGACGCGCTCGTCGAGCTCCTCGCGGATCGTCTTCAACGCGCGTTCCATACGCTCCGGCCCGGCCACGTAATGCGAGGCGGGGAAGATGTGCACCTCGTTCTCCTCGGCGATCTCGTCGCCGGTCAACGGGTGGAGCGTGGAGATGCGGTCGATCTCGTCGCCGAAGAACTCGATGCGCACGGCGAGCTCCTCGTACACGGGGATGATCTCCACCGTGTCGCCGCGTACGCGGAACGTGCCGCGCGTGAACGCGATGTCGTTGCGCTTGTACTGCATGGCGACGAACTTCCGCAGCAGCTGGTCACGGTCGATCTGCTGGCCGACCTTGAGCAGCAGCATGCGGCCCGCGTATTCCTCCGGCGTGCCGAGGCCGTAGATGCACGACACGGTGGCGACGACCACGCAGTCGCGTCGCGTGAGCAGGTTGGCGGTGGCCTGGTGGCGCAGACGCTCCACATCGTCGTTGATGTTGGAGTCCTTCTCGATGTACGTGTCGGTCTGCGGGATGTACGCCTCGGGCTGGTAGTAGTCGTAGTAGGAGACGAAATAGCTCACCGCATTGTCCGGCATGAGCTCGCGGAATTCGGCGCACAGCTGCGCGGCGAGCGTCTTGTTCGGCTCGATGATGAGCGTCGGCCGCTGCAGCCGTTCGATGAGCCAGGCGGTGGTGGCGGTCTTGCCGGTGCCGGTCGCGCCCATGAGCACGACGTCGTTCTCGCCGTTCTCGATGCGTGTGGCGAGCTCGTCGATGGCCTGCGGCTGGTCGCCGCTCGGCCGGTACGGCGATTTGACGACGAACGGCCTGTCCTCGCGCTGGATGTTGAACCCCATCACTGCTCCTTCCATTCGGCGACCAGTCTATCAACCTGCTCGAACATGCGTTCGAGCGGCTGTGTGGCGTCGATGACGGCGTCGGCGATCGCCTCGCGCTCCGACCGCGTCGACTGGTGGCGGATGCGTGCCTCGGCCTGCTCACGCGTCATGCCGCGCGTCGCGACCATGCGTTCGATCCGCGTCTCGACGGGTGCCTCGACCGTGACGATATGGTCGAAGCGGAACGGGATGTCGCCGATCACCTCGGCGAGCAACGGCACGTCGTGCACGACGATGGCCGCGGCCGGATGCATGCGTTCCATGCGCGCCGCCGCGGCGTAGATCAGCGGATGCTCGATCGCGTCGAGCCGCTCCCGCGCGCCGGGTTCGGCGTCGCGCCCGAACACGTGGTCGGCGACCCATGCACGGTCCAACGTGCCGTCCGCCGCGACGGCGTCGTCGCCGAACTCACGCGCGATGGCCGGCAACGCCGCGCCTCCCGGCGCCACGACCTCGCGCGCCAACGCGTCATAGTCGATGTGCAGCGCGCCGTCCTCGCGCATCCGCGCCGCCACCGTGCTCTTCCCCGCCGCGATGCCCCCGGTCAATCCAATCCGAATCACGAAAACGCTCCTCCCCTTCTCTCCATCTCCCCATTTCCCATGGTGCGGTGAAACCCCCATGGTGCGGTAGGCGAAAACGACTTGATTCCGCCGTTATGAAGAAAGTGTGTTGCCGCACCATGGGAGAGATGGCCGATGATACGACGAAACCCGGCCCATCGGGACCGGGTTTCGTTTCAGGCGTTACGCCGTGAGCTCATGCCGTGAGGCGGAACTCACTTGCCGAGCAGCTGGTCGCGCAGGGCGGCGAGCTGATCGGAGTCGGCGAGCGTGCCGGTGGAGGTGTTGTCGGAAGAGTAGTTGGACACCTCTTCGACCTTCTCCTCCTTCGGGCCCTGGCCGTCGGCGGCAGCGGACTCCTCCGCGTGCTCGAGCTCCTTGGCCACGAACTCCTTGTGCTCCTCCCACAGCTGGTGGGCGGCCGCGTACTGGGACTCCCACTCCTCGCGCTGCTTCTCGTAGCCCGCGATCCACTCGTTGGTGTTCGGGTCGAAGCCTTCGGGGTACTTGTAGTTGCCCTGCTCGTCGTACTCGGCCGGCATGCCGTAGATGGCCGGATCGAAGTCCTCGGAGGCCGGGTCGACGGAGTCGTTGGCCTGCTTGAGGGACAGGGAGATGCGGCGACGATCGAGATCGACGTCGATCACCTTGACGAACACGGTCTCGCCCGGCTTGACCACGGTCTCCGGGTTCTCGACGTGACGGTTGGCGAGCTCGGAGATGTGCACCAGGCCCTCGATGCCGTCCTCGACGGAGATGAACACGCCGAACTGCACGATCTTGGTGACCTTGCCCTTGACGATCTGGCCGGGGACGTGGGTGCGGGCGAAGCGCTGCCACGGATCCTCCTGGGTGGCCTTGAGCGACAGGGAGATGCGCTCGCGGTCCAGATCGACGTCCAGCACCTCGACGGTGACCTTGTCGCCGACCTTGACGACCTCGGACGGGTGGTCGATGTGCTTCCAGGACAGCTCGGAGACGTGGATGAGGCCGTCCACACCGCCGAGATCGACGAACGCGCCGAAGTTGACGATGGAGGAGACGACACCCTCGCGGATCTGGCCCTTCTTGAGCTGCGAGAGGAAGGTCTCGCGCACTTCGGACTGGGTCTCCTCGAGGTACTGGCGACGGGACAGGACCACGTTGTTGCGGTTCTTGTCGAGCTCGAGGATCTTGGCCTGGATCTTCTGGCCGATGTACGGGGTGAGGTCGCGGACGCGACGCATCTCGACCAGGGAGGCCGGCAGGAAGCCACGCAGGCCGATGTCCACGATGAGGCCGCCCTTGACGGCTTCGATGACGGTGCCCTCGACGACGCCGTCCGCTTCCTTGATCTTCTCGATGTCGCCCCAGGCGCGCTCGTACTGGGCGCGCTTCTTGGACAGAATCAGACGGCCTTCCTTGTCTTCCTTCGTGACGACAAGGGCCTCGACGGTGTCGCCGACCTCGACGACCTCGTCCGGATCGACGTCCTTCTTGATGGAAAGCTCGCGGGAGGGGATCACACCCTCGGTCTTGTAGCCGATATCCAGGAGGACCTCGTCGTGATCGATCTTGACGACGGTACCCTCGACCAGATCACCATCGTCGAAGTTCTTGATGGTGGAATCGACTGCCTTGATGAAGTCCTCTTCGGTGCCGATGTCGTTGATGGCGACCTTGGTGACCTCAGTGTTGTTCTCTGCCATGTAGGTAATGGTTTCTCAATAGTTGGATGGATAATTACTCGATATTCAGTTATGGATGTGCCCATTGGACACGCGACTTTCCACAATACAGTCAGCCATGCCCAAAATCCCGGGCGTGTCGCCGTCGGTCAGGCCTCGCCTCCGGCCTTCGCCTGGCGCTCGGCCATCTCCACGACGTTGGCGAGGAGCATGGCGCGGGTCATCGGGCCGACACCGCCCGGGTTGGGCGAGTAGGCGGACGTCTTGTCATGGGCGGCCTTGTCGACGTCGCCCCTGACGCGCCAACGGCCCGCCTCCTCGTCGTAGACGCGCGAGACGCCCACGTCGAGCAGCACGGCGCCGTCCTTGACCATGTCGGGCTTGACGAATCCGGCGGAGCCCATCGCGGCGACGACCACGTCGGCGCGGCGGATGTGGTCGACGACGTCGCGCGTGCCGGTGTGGCACAGCGTGACGGTCGCGTTGACGGCGCGGCGGGTGAGCATGAGGCCGATCGTGCGGCCGATCGTGATGCCGCGGCCGAGCACGCACACCTCCTTGCCGTCCAGGTCGATGTCGTACGCCTTGAGCAGTTCGATGCAGCCGCGCGGCGTGCACGGCAGCGGCGTGTCGATGTCACCCTTGACGTGGAGCACGAGCTCGCCGAGGTTGTACGGGTGCATGCCGTCGGCGTCCTTGGCCGGGTCGATGAGGTCGATGATCGCGTTCTGGTCGATGCCCTTCGGCAACGGCAGCTGCACGATGTAGCCGGTGCACGCCGGATCCTCGTTCATCTCGCGCACCACGGCGGCGATGTCGTCGAAGGTCGCGTCGGCGGGTAGCTCGTGCTTGATGGAGCGGATGCCCACCTCGGCGCAGTCGGCGTGCTTGCCGGCCACATACTTGACCGAACCGGGGTCGCTGCCGACCAGCAGCGTGCCGAGGCCGGGTTCGACGCCCACGGCCTTGAGACGCTCCACGCGCTCCTTCAAATCCTGCTTGATCTGCGCGGCCACGGCCTTGCCGTCGAGTTTCACGGGCATGTCGACTCCTTCTGTCCTAACGTGTCGTGGGATGCGGTGGACGCTACTACGATTAGGTAACATGTCGGTTTCGCCGAAGACGGATATGGACGCGCGGCGAGGAGCGGAAGGGTTCGGACGATGAGTGTGGGACATTTGGGACGGCGAGCGGGACGACGGTTCGGGAGCGTGCGGCGCGTCGCGGCTTCGGTCGTCGCTACCGCGCTCACCCTCGCCTGCGCCGCCTGCGGCACGGCGGCGGGCGACGGCGGGACGGCCACGGGCGCGCAGACGACGCAGGAGACGAAGACCGGCGTCATCAAGGTGGTCTCCTCGGTGAACCAGTGGGGGTCGCTCGCCAAGGAGATCGGCGGCGACGCGGTCGACGTCACATCGATCCTCTCCTCCACGGGCGTGGACGCGCACGACTTCGAACCGAAGACCTCCGATCTGGCGAAACTGAGCCGCGCCGAGATCGTCGTCGCGAACGGCGCCGGATACGACACGTGGGCCACGAAGTCGCGCGGACCGGACTCGACGCTCGTCTCCGCCGCGCAGATCGTGGGCGCGATGGACGGCGACAACCCGCATCTGTGGTTCTCGAAGGACGCGCGCGCCGGCATGGCCAAGGAGCTGGCCGACGCGTTCTCGAAGGCGCGGCCGAAGAAGCGCAAGACGTTCGCAGCCAATCTCAAGGCCTGGCAGTCGCGCGAGAAGGAGCTCGACGCGCGCATGGCCGACTTCGCCGACGCGCACAAGGACCTCACCTATGGCGCGACCGAGGCGGTCGTCTACTATCTGATGAGCGACATGTCGTTCGACGACGCCACCCCGAAGGGCTACGCGCAGGCGGTCGCCAACGGCGGCGAGGTCGCGCCGGCGGACCTGCAGACCTTCCAGGAGGCCATCGAGAAGAAGAAGGTCGACGTGCTGGTCAACAACACGCAGGAGGCCTCCGACGCGACGAACATGCTCATCGGCACGGCCGGGCGCTCCGACGTGCCGGTCGTCGACGTGAGCGAGCAGATGCCGAAGCGGTACGACACCCTCGTCGACTGGATCGGCGCGCTGGCCGACGAGATCTTCACCGCCGTCGACCCGGACTACGGCAAGGACGACACGGCCGACGATACCGAATCGTCCTCTTCCGATTCCTCTGATTCCTCTGGCTCCTCCGACGACTCCTCCAACGACTCGGATTCCGCCGGGACCGCCGCAGGCGACGCCCAACCCGACCCCGGCAAGTAACGGCGCGGACGACGGGTCCTTATCGACGCGCCCGTAATTGAGAACGGTTGTCAACATCATTTGCGATAATCCTGCGGTAGATTCGTGAATCCCAATCCATGACCACAGGAGGCCCGACCATGGGCGAACCGCTTCAGGACGCAATCGTCTTCCGCGACGCGGCGATCAGGCGCGGCGACCGCGTCATCTGGCAGCACGGCGACTTCGCCATCCCCGCCGGATCGGTCACCGCGATCGTCGGCACCAACGGCGCCGGCAAGACCACGATGATGAAGGCCGAGCTGGGACTGCTGCCGCTCTCGCACGGCTCTCTCACCGTCTTCGGCAAGCCGGCCGGCGAGGCGAACGGCGTCATCGGCTACGTCCCGCAAAGCTACACGTCGGACATCGACTCGAACCTCACCGCCGAACAGTCGGTGCTGCTCGGCCTGACCGGCACGCGGTTCGGCATCCACCCGGTCACGCGCGCGCAACGCGCCAAGGCGCACGAGGCGATGGCGTTCGTCGGCATCGACAACAAGGCACGATACCGGCTGTCCGAACTGTCCGGAGGCCTGCGCCAACGCGTCGCCATCGCGCAGGCGATCGTCTCCGACCCGAAACTGCTCATGCTCGACGAGCCGCTCGCCAACCTCGACCTCGCATCCCAGCGCGCCGTCGCGCACCTGCTCGCACGCCTCAACCAGGAGCTCGGCATGACGATCCAGATCGTCGCACACGACCTCAACATGCTGCTGCCGATCCTCACCGGCGCCGTCTACCTGCTCGACGGGCACCCGCACTACGCGGACATGCGCAAGGTGCTCGACTCGAAGCTCCTCACCCACCTGTACGGCACGAACGTGCAGGTCGTGACCACGCCGCAGGGCGACATGTTCGTCACCCCCTCCCCCGACGAGCCGAAGGACCAGCTGATGGACATGCACACGGCCGCCGAGGTGGCGGAGCTGCACCATCACGCGCACACCGACGACATGCACGCGCACGACGCCTCCACGATTCAAGGAGCGAGGAAATGAGCCACATCGATTTCAGCTTCGACCCCAACTGGATGGACACGCTGACCGCGCCGTTCATGGCCAACGCGTTCCTCGCCGGCCTGTGCATCGCGTTCGCGGCCGGCGTGATGGGCTACTTCACCATCGCCCGGCATTCCACGTTCGCCGCGCACGCGCTCGCCCACATCGGCCTGCCCGGCGCGACCGGGGCCGTGCTGCTCGGACTGCCCGTCTCGCTCGGCCTCGGCGTGTTCGCGCTGGGCGGCGCGCTCGTGATCGGCGCGCTCGGCAAGCGCGTCTCCGAACGCGAGATCGCCACCGGCACGGTGCTCGCCTTCGCGACGGGCCTCGGCCTGTTCTTCGCCCGGTTGTCGAGTTCGGCCTCGCAGCAGATGCAGTCAATCCTGTTCGGTTCGATCCTGACGATCACCACCGCGCAGATCGTCGGATTCGCGATCTTCGACGTGGTGCTGCTGGCGGTGCTGTCGATCATCTACCGGCCGCTGCTGTTCAGCTCGCTCGACGAGCAGGTGGCGCAGGCCAAGGGCGTGCCAATCGGCTGGATGAACGTCGCGTTCATGGCGATCGTGGCCGGTGTGATCACGATCGCCGTGCCCGCGGTGGGCACGCTGCTCATCTTCGCATTGGTCATCACGCCGGCGGCCGCGGCGAACATCATCGCCTCCTCGCCGCTCAGGGCGATGGTCGCGGCCGGGGCGATCTGCCTCGTCTCGATCTGGGGTGGCCTCGTGCTCTCCGCGATGTTCCCAGCTCCCCCGAGCTTCATCATCGTGACGATCTCCACCCTGTTCTGGGCCGCCGCCAAAGCCGTGGAGGCGCTACGGCGGCGGTGACTCTATTTATAAAGAAGTCCCGCCCATCGTCGCCCCATCCATCGGCCGTCCGTTCACGCGCCCAGTCAGCGCCCGGCTTCCTCGACCAGGGCCGTGGCGATGGCGGCGAGGCCTTCGCCGCGGCCGGTGAAGCCCATATGGTCCGTGGTGGTGGCGGTGACGGACACCGGGCACCCGACGGCCTCGGAGAGCGCGACGGCAGCCTCGTCACGGCGACGTCCGATCTTCGGCCGGTTGCCGATGATGGCGACCGACGCCGACGCCGGAGCGAAGCCGCGTTCCCGAAGATACGCGACGGTCTCGCGCAGCATGTCCGCGCCGTGCATGCCGGTGCCGTGTGCCTCCGCGCCGACGCCGAACAGCGCACCGATGTCGCCCAGTCCGGCGGCCGCCAGCAATGCGTCGATCAGCGCGTGCGCGGCCACGTCGCCGTCGGAGTCGCCCTCGATGCCGCTGCCCTCGCCGTCCCAGCGAAGCCCCGCGAGCCACAATTCGCGGGAGTCGTCTTCAGAGGCGAAACGATGGGCGTCGAATCCCTGTCCTATACGCATAGTGCTCCTCCCGATATGCGAAGGCCCCCATTGGCGGGGGCCTTGCGGATGTCGATCGTCGAATCGCGTCAAACCGCGGCTCAGCGCTTGCGGCTCTTCTTCTTCTCGGCGTCGAGACGCGCCATCGTGTCGGAGGCGGCCTCCTCGGGCGCCTCGGTGTGATGCTTCTCGTCACCGGGCTTCGGCTCGCTGTAGCCGAGGTTCACGTCGAGCAGGCGCTGCGCCTCCTCCTCGTCGATCTTCTCGGACAGGGCGATCTCCGAGGTGAGGATGGAACGCGCCTTGGTGAGCATGCGCTTCTCGCCGGCGGACAGTCCGTGCTCGTCGACGTCGCGCTGGGCGAGGTCGCGCACGACCTCGGCGATCTTGTTGACGTCGCCGGTCGCGATCTTCTCGACGTTCAGCTTGTAGCGCCGCGACCAGTTCATCTCCTTCTCGACGATCGGAGTGCGCAGGATCTCGAACACCTTCGCCACCTCGTTCGCGTCGACGATGTCGCGCACGCCGACCTTCTTCGCATTGTCGACCGGGACGTTGATCACCAGGCCGTCGGAGGACAGCACCGACAGCTGCAGGTACTCGCGGGTGACCCCCCTCACGGTCCGCTCGGTGACCGCCTCGACCCTCGCCGCGCCGTGGCGCGGATAGACGACCATATCGCCGACCTTGTAACCCATGAAACCTCCGCTGAAAGCAGACCCACAAAAAACCTGAAAAAGTATGCCATCACCCCCGGACACGCCGGCAGGTCGCCGACCGCGGCTCGCGCGACGCGCCAAAGCCGCGATGATAACGTTTGTAGCCGTACACTATGGGCATGGCTACAAACACGAACATCAATGAAGATACCGTCGCCGTTCCCGTCAACCAGGGTGACCTCGACAAAGTCAGCAACGCCGAGTTCTACAACCCGCACGCCATCCTCGGCGCGCACATGGCGAACTACCCGCATGCCGACCAGACCACGATCCGCGTGCTGCGCCCGATGGCGAAGACCGTCGCCATCGTCACGCAGGACGGCGAATACCCGGCCGAGCATGAATACAACGGCGTGTTCATCGCCGTCGTGCCCTCCGCCAGGACCGAGCACGGCTACAGCGTGCCCGACTACCGCGTGAAGGTCTCCTACGAGGGCGGCGAGCCGTTCGTCGAGGACGACCCGTACCGCTACCTGCCCACCGTCGGCGAGATGGACACCTACCTGTTCGGCGAGGGCCGCCACGAACGCCTGTGGGAGGCGCTGGGCGCGCACGTGCGCCGCTACTCCGACCCGATGGGCGACGTGACCGGCGTCTCCTTCGCCGTGTGGGCGCCGAACGCGCACGCCGTGCGCGTCATCGGCAACTTCAACTCGTGGGACGGCCGCCGCCACGCGATGCGCGCGCTCGGCTCCTCCGGCGTGTGGGAGATCTTCATCCCCGGCATCGGCGCGGGCGAGGTGTACAAGTACCAGATCCTCAACGCCAACTACGAGTGGGTCGACAAGGCCGACCCGATGGAGCGCTCCCACGAGGTGCCGCCGGCGAACGCCTCCGTCGTCGTCGAGTCGACGCACGAGTGGCAGGACGACGAGTGGATGGAGAAGCGCGCCAAGACCAACCCGATGGACAGGCCGGTCGCCATCTACGAGATGAACGCGCTGAGCTGGCGCAAGGACGTGAACAGCTACCGCGAGCTGGCCGACAAGCTCGTGCCGTACATCGAGAAGATGGGCTTCACCCACGTCGAGTTCATGCCGCTCGCCGAATACCCGTTCACCGGCTCCTGGGGCTACCAGGTCACCGGCTACTACGCGGTCGACTCCCGTCTCGGCGGCCCGGACGACTTCAAGTACCTCGTCGACCGTCTGCACGAGGCCGGCATCGGCGTGATCATGGACTGGGTGCCCGCGCACTTCCCGAAGGACGCGTTCGCGCTCGGCCGCTTCGACGGCACGCCGCTGTACGAGGACCCGGACCCGACCCGCGGCGAGCATCCGGACTGGGGCACGTACATCTTCAACTTCGGCCGTCACGAGGTGCGCAACTTCCTCGTCGCCAACGCCTGCTTCTGGCTCGGCGAATACCACATCGACGGCCTGCGCGTCGACGCGGTCAGCTCGATGCTGTACCTCGACTACAGCCGCGAGCCCGGCCAGTGGCATCCGAACATCTACGGCGGCCGCGAGAACCTCGAGGCCATCGACTTCCTCAAGGAGGCGAACGCCACCGCGTACAAGAACAACCCGGGCATCATGATGATCGCCGAGGAGTCCACCGCGTACGCGGGCATCACCGCCCCCACCGACCAGGGCGGCGTCGGCTTCGGCCTCAAGTGGAACATGGGCTGGATGCACGACACGCTCGAGTACCTGCACGAGGAGCCCATCAACCGCAAGTGGCACCACAACGAGATCACCTTCTCGATGGTGTACGCCTACTCGGAACACTATGTGCTGCCGCTGAGCCACGACGAGGTCGTGTACGGCAAGGGTTCCCTGTACGGCAAGATGCCGGGCGACGGCTGGCAGAAGTACGCCGGCGTGCGCGCCCTGTTCGCCTACCAGTGGGCGCATCCGGGCAAGAAGCTCACGTTCATGGGCAACGAGCTCGCGCAATGGGGCGAGTGGGACCACAACAACTCGATCGACTGGGCGTGCCTCGACTGGGAGGACCACCGCGAGGTGCAGTCCATGGTCGCCGACCTCAACAAGCTGTACAAGGAGACGCCGGCCATCTGGAGCCAGGACTTCACGCCCGACGGCTTCCAGTGGCTCACCAGCGACGACGCCGACCACAACACGCTGAGCTTCATGCGCATCGGCTCCAAGGGCGAGACCGTCGTCGTGGTCGTGAACTTCTCCGGCGAGGCGTGGTCCGACTACCAGGTGCCGCTGCCGAAGGAGGGCAAGTGGACCGAGGTGTTCACCACCGACGCCAAGAAGTACGGCGGCTCCGACATCAAGAACGGCACGTTCGAGGCGGACGCCGGCGAATACCATTCGCGTCCGGCCTCGGCGAAACTCACCATTCCGGCGCTCGGCGCTGTATTCTTGAAGCCGGAAGAGTGACGAAAGGCGAACACCCCCTACCTACCGGCTGAAAGGCGGCAAGAACAACCATGCTCAATACCACGGCACGCCAACAGACCACACCGCGCACGGTGCTGGTCGTGGAGGACGAACCGACGCTGGCCACGGCCATCGCGCAGCGCATCACCGCCGAGGGGTGGACGGCGCGCGTGGCCGGCGACGGCGCCAGCGCCGTGCAGGCGGCCACGCAGTTGAAGCCGGATCTGGTGATCATGGACATCATGTTGCCGGTGATGGACGGCCTCGAGGCGACGAAACGCATCGTGGCCGCCCGTCCGGTGCCGGTGCTCATCCTCACCGCCCGCGACGACGAGGCGGACAAGGTGATCGGTCTGGGGGCGGGAGCCGACGACTACATGACCAAGCCGTTCTCGATGCGCGAGCTCATCGCCCGCTGCAAGGCGCTGCTGCGCCGCGTCGAGCGCGCGAAGGTCATCGCCAAGAACGCCGAGAACGAGAAGATCCTCGACTTCGGCACACTGGTCATCGACCCGGCGCAGCGCACGGTGAGCGTGAACGGCGAGTACGTACACCTCACCCCCACCGAGTTCGATCTGCTCGCCACGCTGGCGCGCAAACCCAAGTCTGTGCTCACCCGCGAGAAGCTGCTCGAGGAGGTGTGGGACTGGGTGGACGCGTCCGGCACCCGCACGGTCGACAGCCATGTGAAGGCGCTGCGCCACAAGCTGGGACCGGACATGATCCGCACGGTGCACGGCGTCGGATACGCGTTCGAGCCCCCATCGGGCGAGTGAGCCGGAGACGACCGGAACATGGGACGACCGATGACGCCGATGACCAAGTCCATCGACTCCCGCCGGGCGGGCGCATGCCGTGAACGCATGCGCCCGCTCGGCGTATTCTCCTCGCTCAAGCTCGAATTGTGCGCGCTGCTCGTCTTCGCCACGGCGATCGCGTTCACGATGTGCTGGTTCCTGCTCAAATTCGGCTGGAGCGGCTGGCTCGCCATGCCGTTCACCCTCGTGGTGGCGCTCGGCATCACGTATTTCTTCTCACGCGGTCTCACCGCGCGTCTGCGCCAGCTGCGCGACGCCGCCGAGGCGATGGCCGACGGCGACTACACGGTGCGCGTGCCGATGGACGAGTCCAGCCACGACGAGGTCGGCCAGCTCGCGCGTTCGTTCAACGAGATGGCCGCGGAGCTCCAGCACGCCGACCAGATGCGCCGCGACATGATCGCCAACGTCAGCCACGAGCTGCGCACGCCCGTCTCCGCGCTGCAGGCGCAGGTGGAGAACATGGCCGACGGCGTCACCGAACCGACGCCCGCGAATCTGGAGGGCATCCTCGACCAGACGCAGCGGCTAAGCGACCTCATCGCGTTCCTGCTCGACCTGAGCCGCATGGAGGCCGGCGCCGCGAGCCTCGAGATCGAACGCTTCGATTTCCGCGAATTCCTCGACGACACGATCGAACCGTTGGAGATCGCCGACGGCGGCCATGCGCACGACATCCGCATGCAGGCCGCCGAGGGCATCATGATGGAGGGCGACCAGGACCGTCTGCGCCAATTGTTCACCAACATCATCGGCAACGCGTTGAAGCACTCCCCCGACGGGACGAGCGTGCTCGTCGAAGTGCATGAGGACGAGACGCACGACACCGTGGTGACGAACGTCGTGAACTTCGGCTCGCAGATCGCCCCCGAGGCCCGTTCGGACATCTTCCGCCGCTTCGTCAAAGGCAAGTCCGGTCCGGGCACCGAATCGGGCGGCACCGGGCTCGGCCTGTCGATCGCGCGCTGGGCGGCGCAGCTGCACGGCGGCGACGTGCGCGTCGTCGACGACATGCGCGGCGCCGACTTCGAGATCACGTTGCCGAAGCATCATACCGTGGCGTAGCGGTCAGGGCGAGACAGGCGACGACCTGCGCGCCCGCCTCCTCCAACGCGGCCACGCAGGCGCGCATCGTCGCGCCGGTGGTGACGATGTCGTCGACGAGGACCACGCGCCGCCCGTCGACGCGCCGGGGCCGCGGCACCGTGATGACGGAACCGCCCACCCTCGCCGCGCGTCCGCTCCTGCCCTTCGTCTCCACCGACTTGCCTCCCGTGACGCGCGACGTCAGCACGTTGCCGGCGTGCGCACGGACGCCCCGCGCACGGCACCATGAGGCGAGTGCGCGCGCGGGCGGCATCATATGCCGCCTGCCGCGGCGCCTCGCCGAACGCGCCGATGACGGCGCCGGCACGATGAGCAGCCCGTCGTCACCGTCATGACCGGCGTCCACGCCTCTCGTCACCATGTCGCTCGCCACCGTGCCGTCGGACGTCGTGACGCCGATCGCGTCCGGGACGCGCGAGGCGAGCGTGCACAACGCCTGGGAGAACAGACGATCGCACTCCTCGTCGCCATGATCCTTCCATGCCAGCACGGCGCGTCTCACCGTCCCCTCGTACACCGAACACGCGTATGCCGGCACGTGCGTCGCCTCCGACGGCACGATCACCACCTGCGAGAACAAGGCCCGGCATGCGGGGCACAGCACCTCGTCGGGCATGTCGCATCCCGCACAGCCGCGCGGCAGCAGCAGGCCCATCATGTCCGAGGCCACGGTGCCGGCGCGCATGATACGCCTCCTACCGTCCCGCGGCGGGCTTCGGCAGGCGCTCCAGCAGGCCGTCGATGAGTTCGACGGTGTCGGCCGGGCTGGAGACGGCGATGCCCATCGCCCCGGCCTGCACCGCCGGATAGTCGTTGCCGCCGGGCTCCATGCGGTCGCCGACGAACGCGATCCGGTCCACCTCGACGCCGAGATGACGGGCGAGCTCGCGCACCGCGAACGCCTTGTCGATGCCCCGGTCGGCCACGTCGATGCTCGTGTAGCCGCCCGCGTGCACCTTGAGATCGGGCAGGTCGGCGGCGACGGCCGCGGCAAGACGCGCCTTCACCTCGTTGGTCGGATCGAACGCCTGCTTGGCCTCCAGCGGCGCCTGCTGACCGAGCACGGACAGGGTGATCTGGGAGCCGCGGTCCTCGATGCGTTCACCCCACACCGTCTCGAACCAGACGCCCTGCTCGCGCGCGCGGCGCTCCAGGCTCGCGCGGGCGCGGGCGCGCTGGTCCGCGTCAAGGTCGTGGCTGAACACCTGCTTCCAGCCGCCGCCTTCCCAGCGCCGATAGCAGGTGCCGGAGGTGGGCATGAGATGGAGCCGCCGCAGATCCGCCTGCGGTTCGAGCACGTCGAGGATCTGGCTGACGACGAGCTCGTAGCGGCCGCCGGTGATGACGGCGACGTCGATGCGCCGCGTGAGTTCGCTGAACCGATGGGCCATGGCCGGCTTCATGGGTTTCCTCGAATTGGCGAGCGTGTTGTCCAGATCGAATCCGATCAGCCGTACACGCGCGCAAAGCACGTCGAGGTCCCATTCGTCCCATGGCCTGATCATCGTCGTCTCCTGTCCGCTGCGCGCAGCCGTCGTATGTCCAGTATCCCACGTCGGAGGCCGCCCCATCGCGGTTGCCGCCGGCATGGCCTACAGTGGGTGCCATGCTTGAAGCCCCTTGGAATGAACGAGTATACCGCAATCGTCACGGCCGCGGCGTCCGCACGCCGATGTTCGGCACACGTCTGCCACGGTATCGCACCCGTTCGGGCATGTTCGACGATCTGGTGGCCGCGCATATCCGCCGTCTGGCCGAGGCGTGGCCGCAGCTGGTCAAGCCGGTGCAGTTCGCGGTGGAGGACGTGCCGCCCTCCGATCCGGCGCCGTGGGAGTCGGAGCCGAGCATCAACTCCCGCCTGTTCCCCGCCGACCACGGCATGCCCGCGCGCATCGTGCTGTACCGCATGCCGTTGCAGTCGCATACGCGGGGCCGCGAGGAGCTCCAGTGGGCGATCCGCGACGAGCTCGTCATCCGTCTGGGCGAACTGTACGGCCGTCGCCCCGAGGAGCTCGACCCGGATTTCGAGTGGTGAGCCCGGCGGCCGCACGGTTCAGCGCACGATCGACGCGTCGGGCGTCGCCCTGACGAGCTCCTCGCGCACCGCGAGCGTGGTGGGCGCGACCACCGACAGCCCGGCGGTCTTGTCGGAGTCGAGTCCGCCGCCGATGCGCGCGCCCCACGAGACGGCCTTGGCCTCGTCCGAGACGATGGCGGCGACGCCCTCCCCTTTCACGGTGGTCGCGTCATGCGCCTTGACGGTCACCTCGCGTTCGTCGCCGGCCTTGCCGGTGTCGTCCATGAATGTGAGCTTGACGGTGGCGTCATCGTCGCCGGCGTTGACGAACGTGAGCGTCGTATCGACGCCGTCCGCAATCGCCATGCCGGAGGAGACTGCGGGAGCCGAGGCCTGGAGCAACGCGAAGTCCTCCTGTCCGTCGGAGCCGGATCTCGTGGCCTTGGCCGAGGCGACGAAGGCCTTCCCGCCGCCGGAGACGACGATTCCGCGCGCGCCCTTGGGCGCCTTGCCCAGATCGATGACGGCGACGCGGTCCGCCTTCACCTGCTCCTTGCGGATGTCCTTCGCACCGTTCTCGGTGGCCCAGGAAAGGGAGACCTCGCCGGCGCTCTTGCCGTACAGGTAGAGGCTCACGCGGTCGCCCTCGGCCACGCCGGGAATCACGCTCGTGGCCGTGGCGTCCGCGGCGGGCATCGCGAAATCGGAGCCCTTCGGCGTCAATCCGCTGCTCGCCGTGGTGCGCACGACGGCGCCCACCGGCGTGGCGCCGCTGTCCACGGTGACGTAGACGCCGTCCTGTCCGGAAGCGGCCGCCGACAGGTCGACGACGGTCTCCCCCTCGGCGGCGACGGTGGCGCTGCCCGCCGTGGACAGGCCGAGCCGTCCCGAGGCCTTGCTGCCCACCACCGTGATGGACACGGTGGTCGCCTTGGACGAGGGATTGGCGAGCACGAGCTGCTGCCGCGTGCCGGTGGCCGTGGAGGTGAGCAGGAACGACTGGCTCATCGCTGGGGTGACGCAGGTGGCGGCGGAGATGCCGCGCAGGTCGCCGTCCGCGGCGTGCGACACGGTGACGCCGGCGTGGCCGGAACCGTCGCCGGCCTTGAGCAGGTTCGTGTCGAGCAGGCGGGAGTAGCCGCCGTCGTCCCTCGACACCATCGCGTCACGGCTGACCGGCTTGTCCGGGGCCTTGAGCGAGACGGTCTTCGCGTCGCCGGTCAGGTCGAGCGGCGTGGACGTGGAGGCGTACACGGAGCCGAACGCGGCGAGCGCGGTGGAGGTCGTCATGTCGCCGGCGGATGCACGGTACTCGCTGTCCCCCCAATCGGTGGAGTCGGGCAGTTCCATGCGGGCCGGGCAATACGCCTGCAGACGCTCCTGGACGATGCGGTGCGACGATCCGAGCGTGCCCGAGGCGGAATCCACCATCACGTCGGGCATTCTGACGACAGCCAGCACGGCGAACGCCGCGATGAGCAGCACGCTGGTGACGACCGCCACGATGACGCGCAGCACGCGCATCGGTGTTCCCTGCCTGTTCATGCGGTTTCACCCTCCTCTTCGCGTTCGGCGCGCGCGTCCTCGTCGACCGGCTGCCCGCGCCGTCGCCGTGGCGCGGCGACGAGCACGTACAGCAGGCATGTCACGCCCAGCAGGACCAGCCAAACATAGCGCCACGGACTGTGCGCCATGGCGCGTTCACGCGTGGCGTCGACGCCGACGCCGGTGCCCTCGGCCGCGGTCAGACGGTAGTAGGTGCCCGAGTCGGAGGTCACGACGGACTGGGTGCCGTCGGACGCGGTGATGTTCGTGGCGAGCTGGTCGGATCCGGATTGTCCGGAGACGACGAACACGCCGCCGAACCCGAGACCCACGAGCGCGGAGATGGCCGCGTCGTCGCTGTTCGACAGGAGCCTCGCGGACAGCTCGCCGATGCGCCCATCGGCGTCGTCCGTCTGGCCGGCGGCCTGGCGGGCACGCCATGCGGGCGAGGAATCGACGAGATCGCCCACCGAGGTGTCCATGACCGCGTAGGAGACGTTGGAACGGGAGTCGGCCTCGAGGGCGAGGATGCGTTGGCCGGGCTGGCCTTCGAGCATGTCCGTCGCCACCATCGGCAATCCGGAGCCCGAGACGGCGACGGACCCCTCGACGTGACGGGCCGTGGAGAATCCGGTCCAGGCGACCACGCCCACGGACAATGCGACACACAGCAGCACACGTCCCGCGATCACGGCCCGGTGCCATGCGCGTCCGGAGGCGGCGCCGGAATCCGACCGGCCGCCCGGAGCGCGCAGGGCGACGAAGCGGCGGACGGCGCCGCCGGCCATCAGGCATACGCACGACAGCGCGCCGAGCATGGCGAGCAGAAGTCCGGGAAGCACCGATCCGGCCACGGCGCCGTCGGCGTCCAACGCGATGGCGACCCGTGCCGAGCCGAGGCTCAGCGCGCCGCCCGCGACGATCGTCACCCACATCATGCGCGAGGCGCGCAGGGCGAACGGCAGGACCAACGAGACGACGGCCAGCACGGTCACGGCGAGCAGCATGCACAGGGTGGCGATGCCGAATCCGGAGGTGAGGAACTGCGTGAAGCCGCCGGTCTCGTCGAATCCGAACGCGCGGATGACCACCTCGGTCAGGTTGAGCGCCGCCGGACGGCCGTTGGCCGACGCGACGGGGACGGTCATGTCGCCGAACAGCTGACGCCATTCGCCGCGGGAGGCGTAACGCACGGACGCGACGAGCGTCGGCGCCGCGAGCAGCGCGGCGGGCAGCGGCATGAGCAGCAGCATGGCGCGATGCCGGGGCACGAAGACGAGGAAGACGAGGAACGTGACGACGAGGGGCAGCAGCAGCTGGGGCTCGGCGGCCACGACCGGCATGTAGCACAGCGAGGCGGCGGCGGACGCCTGCACCGAGGGGCGCGGACGGACCGGATCCTCGGTATGGTAGAGCCCCACCGCGCGGAACGTGAACGCGAACGCCGCGGGCATGAGCACCATCACGGTGAGCATCGGCAGGTCGGCGGTCGAGAACAGTCCCATGGCGAGGCCGAGGGAGACCCACAGCAATCCCGAGATGACGCGCACCGCGTCGGAACGGGTGAATACGCCGGCGAGCGCCCAGAACGACAATGCGGCGCACGGCGCGGCGAGGAAGAACATGAGGACCGTCGCGGCGGCCACATGCCCGCCGGTGAGGAGGGAGACGAGCAGCAGCACCCACAGCCACGGGGCCGGTGGGGCGGCGACGCCCACGCCGACGCCCCACGTCCACTGCGTGGTGGCGGCCGATGCGAGCTGGGCGAGGGAGGCGCCGGTGGGCAGCCATTGCGCCGAGACGAGCGATCCGCCGGACAGCGCCGTGCGGAACAATGACCAGTCGAGCGCGAGCACCGCGACGAACGCGGCCGCGGCCATCGCGGCGGCGAGCCCCCAGCGGCGCACGGCGCGCATGCGCAGATGCGCGCGCACCAGCGGCCCCAGCAGCACGGTGCCGCGCTGGTCGGCGAGGGCGTGCGAACGTTCCCTCCACTGCGTGAGCTGGCCGCGCGTGGCGGTGAGCAGCGCCAGTCGCCGCCGGTCCACCTTCGTCTGACGTGCGACCGCCCGGCGCGCCCGCAACGCCCCGGGCAGGGATGCGAGCGCACGCCAGGGCATGCACAGCTCGCACCATGCCTCATAGGGCTGCTTGGCGACGAGACGGGCCAGTGCGAGCCCGATGGCGGCGACGAGCGAGACGAGCCAGACGAGGGGCCAGCGGGGCATGGCGATGTCCGTGCACCGGTAGCGGCGCCATGCGGTCATCACGCGCATGGACGGATTGACCGCGTCCTCCGGGTCCAATCCTTCGCCGCCGTGCGAGCGCACGCCTTCGAAGCGGGCGCGGCGATGGGCGATGCGCGCGCGGGGGACGACGACCACGCGTCCGCCACCGCGGCAGATCCTGCGGCATAGGTCGGTTCCCTCGGCGTAGGTGGTGAACCACGGGTCGGTCCCGCCGAACGCGCGATAGGTCTCCATGGGTACGAGCGCGCCGGCCAGCGACACGGCGAAGACGTCGGCGCGGGCGTCGTACTGCTCCTGGTCGGGTTCGTCGTCGACGACCAGCGTGTTGACGACGTGGCCGGTCGCGTAGGCGCCCACGCCATGCAGCCGCGTGCCCTCCCAGTCGAGCTGCTTCGCGCCGAGCAGGGAGGCGCCCGGCGTATTGCGCCACGCCTCGACGAGGCGTTCCAGACAGTGGGCGTCGGCGGGACGGGAGTCGTCGTGCAGCAGCCACAGGGCGCGTGCCGTGCCGTCCAGGCCGGCGTAGTCCATGGCCTTGGCGACCGCGGCGCCGAAGGACGAGGCCCCTTGGGCGCGCACCAGCCACACGTCGACCGACAGGGTGCGCGGTTCACGGCCCAGCAGCGGGTCGGTGGGCGTCACGGTCACGTCGAACGAGGTGCGCAGCGGCTGCGCGGTGTCGCCGGTGCAGTCGGCCACGACGATCGCGCCGGGCAGCACGGTCTGTCCGAGCAGCGATCCGAGCGTGTCCGGAAGGAATCTCAGATCGTCCTCGACGGTCACGACGGCGGCGACGCCGGTCTCGACGCCGCGCGCCCGTGAACGCGGACGGGCGGCCAATGCGTCGGACAGGATCCGGCGCACGCCGCCCGTGGTGGGAAATTGTTCGATGTCTGCAGTCACGCCTGCTCCTTGCGTGTTTTCTTGTACCGTCGGCGTTCCCTCTCGCTCATGCCGCCCCAGATGCCGAACCGCTCATCATGCTCGATGGCCCATTCGAGGCACTGCCGGCGCACTTCGCACTGCGCGCACACGCGTTTCGCATCGCGCGTCGACCCACCCTTCTCCGGGAAGAACGCCTCCGGATCGGTCTGCGAGCACAGCGCCTTGCGCTGCCATGACACATCGCCGTCCGGGGAGAACAGCCCCCATAACAGCTCCTCCAGCGGCTCGTCGGCGGAATCTTCGGCAATGCCCCACATGTGCATGACCTCCCTTGCCTGATTCGAGCCTGTTCCTTCGTGTCTAGATTACACACATGCGGTTTGGCTTTTGTCAAGTGGAGCCGTGTCAATGCCACAGTTCGGACGTCCGATGTGGTATAAGCCCGTTCCCTTGGTTTTCCAACGGAACGGCGTCCGTCCCTCCCCGTCTTCAGGATGCTTTTCGTCCGCATGCCGTACAATCGAGAGGATTTTTGTCTCCGACAGGAAGGTTTGCGTCCGTGGGCTCGAAGAGATCCGGCAACGATATCCCCAACGTGAACGGATGGGGAGACCGCTCCCCCCGTCATAGCGTGGCGTTCCGCATCCAGCACAAGCTGCGCGACACCGTGATCTGCGTGGTCGTGGCGGTGCTCGTGTTCGCGGGCACCGCGGCCGGCGCGACGCTGCTGGACATCAACGGCACGATCGCCGACCAGGCGGTCGGCGTGATCCCGCAGAACGGCAACTCCGCGTCGAACTCCGTCGTCGACCCGAACGCCGGCAAGTCGCTGGAGATCCTCATCCTGGGTCAGGACACGCGCGACGGCGGCAACAGCGCCATCGGCGGCTCCGGCGGCGACCTGGACGGCACGCACAACGCGGACACGACGATGGTCATGCAGATCTCGGCGGACCGCAAGTACATCAATCTCGTGTCCATCCCGCGCGACTCGCTCGTCGACGTGCCGAGCTGCGAGACCTCGAACGGCACGGTGGGCGCCCAGTACAACGTGATGTTCAACTCGATCTTCGCCTCCGGCTACAGCCAGGGCGGCGACCTCGCCTCGGCGGCCAGCTGCACGATGAACGCGGTGAACTCGCTGACCGGCCTCAACATCCAGAACTTCATCGTCGTCGACTTCAACGGCCTCAAGAGCATGATCGACGCGGTCGACGGCGTGGACCTGTGCATCCCCTCGGACATCTCCGACGACTACACGGGCACGTACCTGAACAAGGGCTGGCAGCATCTCGACGGACTGGCCGCGACCCAGTACGCCCGCATGCGCCACGGCGCCGGCGACGGCTCCGACGTGCAGCGCACCACCCGCCAGCAGTACCTCGTCAAGCAGCTGCTCAACCAGGCGCTGCAGAAGAACATGCTCACCCAGTCCGGGCAGCTCTACCAGCTCGCGAAGGCCGCGCTGAAGTCCCTCAACATCTCCAAGGGACTGGCGAACACGACGACGCTCGCCGGTCTCGCCATGAGCCTCAAGGACCTCAAGGTCTCCAACTTCTACACGCGTACCGTGCCCGTCGTCGAGGCCCCGACCGACGCCAACCGCGTGGTGTGGGGCGACGACGCGGACGCGCTGTGGGCCAAGATGCGCAACGGCGAGCCGTTCGTCTCCCAGACCACGGAGACCTCCACGGACTCCGGCTCCACCGGTTCCGCCGACTCCGGCCAGTCCGGTCAGTCCAACGGATCGTCCGCCGACCAGGGCGCGGCCGCTCAGGGCTCCACGGACCAGCAGGGCACCGAGCAGCAGGGCACCGAGCAGACCCAGTCCGCCAACACGAAGGTCGCCGACGGCGTCGAGCAGGACGCCTCGGGCCAGTACATCGACACCGCCACCGGCGGCGTCATCGACACGGAGACCGGCATCATCAAGGACGCGGCCAGCGGCCAGGTGATCGGCATCTCCGAGGCCTACCTCAACAACGTGGCCTGCCCCGTCAAGCAGTAGCCCACGGCGGGACCGGCGTGTTCCGGCGAAAGGCCCCGCGGCGCGATGCGCGTCGCGGGGCCTTTCGCATGTGCCGGAAATGAGAAAATACCAGACGCCCGGCCCCCATCCGCGCCACGATGTGCAACAGTGTCATAGGTTCAGACAACAATCATCCGATCAGGCACGGGGAGGCGGCATGACGCAGGAAGACGAGGGCTCACGTTCCCAAGGGGTTCCTCCGAGCTTCATCCCCGCCGCCTCCCGCCGCCGCCCGGCGGCCGAAGGCGTCCAGGGATTCGCCGCCAAGCCCGCGTCGTTCACGCCGACGGCCGCCGCCTCGTTCACGCCGGCCGCGTCGTTCGCACCGGCCTCGTCCGGCGGCACGCCGCCGAGCTTCACGCCGGTCCCGTCGCGCGCCGAGGCGCGTCATGCGCAGCCCCGGCAGTCCCAGCATCCGACGCCCGCCTCGTTCACCCCGCGTTCCAGCGCATCGGCGTCCGTGTCCTCGCTCGGGTCGTCGGCCGCGCCGTCACGGGTCCCGCGGTCGGCGGCCGCGCCGCGATCGACGTCATCGGCCGCCGCCTCCGGCCACGATTATGAGCAGTCCCCGCGCAGCTTCTCCCCCGCGCCGGCGCGCGCCGCACGCCGGTCGACGGGTTCCAGCAGCGTCGCCGGTACACGCCGTCCGGGCGAGGGCGCGGCACGCGCCGCACGAACGGATTGCCCCTCGTCCATGAGACGGGACGCGGGAGGCCGCGACGGTCTGCAGCACGCGGGGAACGCACGGACCATGCGGGCCATGCGCCGCCGACGCCATCGCGCCCCGCACATCATCCTCGGCGCGCTCGCCGCGCTCGTCATCGCGCTCATCCTCTCCGTATTCGGCGCATGGCATTGGGTGGACTCCCGCCTCACCAAGGAGAACGGGTGGCTCACCTCGGCCGCGAACACGTCGGCGACGACATGGCTGATTCTCGGCTCCGACGAACGCGACGGCACCGCCGGCGGCAGCGCCGACGACACGCCGGGCTTCCGCACGGACACGATCCTGGTGCTCACCAAACCGAAGAACGGCCCCAGCTCGCTCATCTCCATCCCGCGCGACTCGCTCACCCAGGTGGACGGCACCTACATGAAGATCAACGCCGTCGCGCAGCTCAGCGGCAACCAGGCGCTCGTGAGCACCGTCGAGCAGATCACCGGTCAGAAGATCGACCACATCGCCAAGATCAAGTTCGGAGGCCTCACGACCGTGGTCGACGCGGCCGGCGGCGTGAACCTGTGCTACGACGAGACGGTCCAGGACCCGTACTCCGGACTGAACTGGCAAGCCGGATGCCATGTGGCGGACGGCACGACGGCGCTCGCGTTCTCCCGCATGCGCTACTCGGACGCGAACGGCGACTTCGGACGCGCCCAACGCCAACGTCAGGTGATCTCGGCGATCGTCTCGAAGATCTCCTCCAAGGAGGTGCTGGGCAATCCCGCCAAGGCGATGAAGGTCGCGGACGCTGGCCTCGCCGCGGTGACCTTCGATTCGAAGACCTCCCCCGCCACGCTGATCGACATGGCGCTGACGTTCAAGGCGGCCACGGGCTCCGACGGCGTGACCGGCAGCGTCTATTGGACCGACCCCGACTATCAGGTCGACGGCGTCGGCTCATCGGTCCTGCTGGACGACTCGAAGAACCTCGAACTGTTCTCCGAACTCGCGGGAGGCACACACAAGGCCGGAACGGTCGGCACCCTCGCGGAGGCGGAGAACGGCTGACGGTTCCCGCACGACGAATCGCTCTTGCCACCTCTCTCCCCGCCCCTCGTCCCCGGATTTGTGAAGATTTCCGGGGGCTCCATCCACATTGCCCGTGGAGGTTGCACGCGACGCGCCCGCCCCCGGACACTGGGGGCATGACACGGAGAACCCCATCGCGCGGCAGGGCGGCCGACGATCCCGCGCGCCGCGAGGAGCGCCTGACCATGGTGGCGACGGCGGCGCCGCTCGCCGCCCAGATCGTCATGCTCGCCGTGCTGCTGGCCATGCGCCGCTGGATGTTCGCGCTGATGCTGGCGCCGTCGATCATCGGATGCGTCGCCGTGCTGCTCGTCCAGTACGCGCGGAACCGGAACCGGGACCGCGACCCGTCGGGCATCGGCGCCGACGACCGCGCACGGCGCGAGGCAATCGACGACGGCACGGAGCTGGACCAGCTCGAACCGGTGCCGCTGGAAGGCCTGCTCGCGCTGCTTCCGTCCGACGACGCGTTGCCCTGGCGGACGATCGCACGGCGATGGCTGGAACCGTGCACGCTGGACGTGCCGGTCGGCGTATGCGCCGACGGCGTGTTCCGGTTGGATCTGGAACGGCAGGGGCCGCACGCGCTGGTGGCGGGCACCACGGGCTCGGGCAAGTCGGTGCTGCTGCAGAGCTGGTGTCTGGCGCTCGCCTGCCGCAACACGCCGGATGACCTGCGGTTCGTGTTCCTGGATTTCAAGGGAGGGACGGCGTTCAAGGAGCTGGAACGGCTCCCTCACTGCATCGGCAGCGTCTGCGACCTGGACCTGAAGCACGCCACGCGCGCCCTGCACGCCATCGAGGCGGAGCTCAGACGCCGCGAACGCCTCGTCTCGGACGCGCACGCGCAGGACGTCGAATCCATGGGGACCGACGCGCCGCCCCGCATCGTCATCGTGGCGGACGAGTTCCACGCATTGAAGGACCAGCTGCCGGACATGGTGGACCGGCTGGTGCGCATCGCCTCGCTCGGCAGGGCGCTCGGCATGCACGTGATCGCCTGCACGCAGCATCCGGCCGGACAGGTGTCCGCCGACATGAAGGCGAACATGTCGCTGGGACTGTGCCTGCGCGTGCGCGACGGCGTGCAGTCGACGGAGATCATCGGCTCGACGAAGGCCGCACGCATCCCGCCGTCGCTGCCCGGCGTGGCGTACTGCAGCGACGGCGAGGCGGTCGTCCCGTGGCGTTGCGCCGCCGCGCGGGACATCCCGCGGATCGTGGACGCGGTGGACGCCGCCGCGCGTCTGCACGGTTCGATCCCGCCGCCCGCGCTCTTCACCGCGCCGTTGCCGCGGCGCGTGGATGCGCTCGCCGCGTCCCCCGGCGGCGGCGTGCCGTTCGCCCTGCGCGACGACGGCGTGTCGCTCCACGTCGCCCGTCTGCCGTTGGACCGCGGCAACATCGGCGTGATCGGGCAACATGGCCGCGGCAAGACGAATCTGCTCGACGTGGTCCGGCTTCGTCTCCTCGCGGACACCGGAGCCGACGCGCCGGCCGTGCGCCTCACCGTGCGCGACGGGGACGGCCATCGCAGCCGGATGCTGCGTGGGGACGCCCGCGGGACAGGCCCCGCCCTTCCCCGGTCCGCCCGCCCCCGGCTCGTCTGGATTGTCGATGACGCCGGCCCCCTGTTCGACCCGTTCGGCGATGACCCGCTGTGCGCCGAGCTGCGCGGGGCGCTGACGGACCACCATGTCACCGTGGTGTTCGCGGCCGATACCAGCCGGCACATCCGCATCCCGGAGCATTGCGCGATCCGCGTGGTGTTCCCCACCGGCGACCGCGCCACCGACCAGATGAACGGCATTCCCGGCGACCTGTGGACGTCGTTCGACCATGACGACATGGTGCTGCCCGGGCGCGCGGTCCTCATCGACCACGCGCGCGCCGCGCCGGTGCAATGCGTGCTGGCCGGCGGCTGACGGGCGCGCCGCGCCGCCGGGCGCCGCCGTTCCTTCATCTCTTTGGCGAAAAGTCTTGAAAATGACGTGCGAACGTGCTTATGTATATGAAGACAGGATGTAGAGGGCTCGGACAGGAGTGTAACGACGATGAGCAGTGCTTACGATTGGCGCGCCAAGGCCGCGTGCCGCGACAAGGATCCGGAGTTGTTCTTCCCGGTGGGCAACACGGGTGCCGCATACCAGCAGATCGAGGAGGCCAAGGCCGTGTGCCGCACCTGCAAGGTGATCGACGCATGCCTCAAGTGCGCGCTCGACACGAACCAGGATTATGGTGTCTGGGGCGGCCTGAGCGAGGACGAGCGTCGCCAGCTCAAGCGCAAGGCGATGCGTCTGCGCCGCTCGCAGGCCATGCAGATGCAGATCTGAGGTCCGCATCTCCCCCGTGGTTCCCGCGTCATGGCGGAGCCGCGGCTTTCCGCTTGCATAATGATGAGGCCCGGCCCCCTGTGGAGCCGGGCCTCATCATATGTCCGGACCGTCGCCCGTCGCCCGAACGTCACTCGGTCTGGGCGGCGCGCAGCTTCATGTCGAGCACCACGCGGGTGCCGCCGTCGCGACGCGGCTCCCAGCGCACGGTGCCGCCGAAGTCGTTCGTCACGAACGTGTTGATGATCTGCGTGCCCAGGCCCGAGCCCGAGGAACGCGCCATGCCGCCCTGGGCCTCCGTGTCGATGCCGGTGCCGTCGTCCTCGACGATGACGCTCAGGTTCGAGCCGGAACGTCCCACCGAGATGGTGATGTGGCCTTCCTTGCGTCCCTCGAAACCATGCTCGACGGAATTCGTGATCAGCTCGGTGAGCACGAGCGACAGCGGGGTCGCGTCCTGGGCGGGCATCATGCCGAACTTGCCGACGAAGTCGATGTCGATGTGCTGGTCGCGCATCGTGGCGACGTCGACGGCCATCTTGAGCAGGCTGGCGATCACCTTGTCGAAGTCGACGACCTCGTCGACGGTCTGGCTCAGGCCCTCGTGCACCATGGCGATGGTCTGCACGCGGCGCTGCGCCTCCTTGAGCTCCTTCTTGACTTCCTCTGACTTGGTCTTGCGCGCCTGGAGGCGCAGCAGGGCGGAGACGGCCTGCAGGTTGTTCTTCACGCGGTGGTGGATCTCGGAGATCGCCGCGTCCTTGGTCTGCAGCTCCTGTTCGCGGCGGCGCAGCTCGGTGACGTCGCGGCACAGGACGATGCCGCCGGTGCGGCCGTTCATGTCGTACAGGGGCAGCGAGCGCACCGACACGGCGGAACGGTCCGTGGTGATTTCGGAGTCGACGGCGGCCTTGCCGCTGAGCACGAGCGGCAGCTGCTCGTCGACCTGCTCGTTCTGTTCGCGCAGCAGGTCGGCGCCGAGCTCGCTCAGGTAATGGCCCTGCATGGTGGTGAGCAGGCCGAGGCGACGGAAGCAGCTGATCGCGTTCGGCGAGGCGTAGCGGACGATGCCGTCCATCGTGAGCACGATGAAGCCGTCGGCGACACGGGCCATATGGCGCTGGCTCATCACCGAATCGGAGTACGGGAACTGGCCGCGCGGGATCATCTCGTACAGCTGCTTGCCGGCGTTGATGCTTTCGGACTCGTAGCGGCCGTTGGATTCGCGCGTCGCCATGTTGGTCTCGCGCACGACGAGGCCGAGCGTCTTGCCGTTGTGGCGCACGGGCGCGTACACGTTGCACACGGTGGACTTGCCGACGGTCCTCAGCACGGTGGACCGGAACACGACGGCCGACTGCATGGCGGCATCGAGCTCGCCGGTCATCGCCTCGGGCATGATGTCGCCGACGACGTCGTCGGTGCGCAGCGTCATCACGGTGGAGGGACGGCATTGTTCGGCCACGACGTAGCGGCCGTCGCCGTTCTGCATGATGAGCAGGAGGTCGGCGAAGCTCAGGTCGGCGATCACCTGCCAGTCGGCGACGAGCTGGTGCAGCCATTCCCTGTCCCTGTCGTCGAGGTCCGGCCGCGTTGCGAGTATCTGGGAGAAATCTGCCATGGCCCCCATCATACGCAACGCCGCGTCCTTCGCGACGCCGGCCTTCCGCCCCGGCAAGGCTTGACTTCGCCGTAACCTACGCTATCGTAGGTTACGGTAACGTAAGTACTGGATACGTCAATACATGAAGGGGCCGGAGGCGGCATGGCATACACGGGGAAGCTGACGGACGAACAACTCAGGGAGAAACGGCAGGCGGTCGTCGACGCCCGCGAGCAGGCGTTGAAGGCGCGCGCCGACGCGGCACGCAGCAAGGCCGAGCTCAAGGCGCAGGAGATCCGGCTCAAAGCGGAGGCGAAGGCCAAGCACGTCATCGCCAAGGGCGAGGCCAAAGCGTTGAGGCTGGAAGGCATCGCGCCGGCCGAGGTCGAACGCAAGATCCGCCTCGACGTGCATGGACGCCCGAAGCCGGCCATGCGCGGCTGGATCCACGCGGTCGCCTCGCCGCTGTCGCTGGCCGCAGGCATCGTGCTCATCTGCCTCGCGCAGGGGGCGGGCCTCAAATGGGCGTGCGCCGTGTTCATGACGGCCTCGCTCGTGCTGTTCACGAACTCCGCCTGCTACCATCTGGGCGATTGGAGCCCGCACGTCACCGACGTGCTGCGCCGCATCGACCATGTGAACATCTTCCTGCTCATCGCCGGCACCTACACGCCGGTCTCGTTCGCGCTCCAGCCGTTCTGGCGCAACTTCATCATCATCTCGATGTGGACGTGCACGGCCGTGGCGATGATCATCCACGTGATCTGGATCTCCGCGCCGCGATGGCTGTACACGATCGTCTACATCGTCTTCGGCATCTACGGACTCGCGTTCATGGCGCTGTTCTGGCGGTCGCCGTACGCGGGTCCCGCGGTCGTGATCCTGCTGTGCGCGGGCGGTGCCTGCTACATCCTCGGCGCAATCGTCTACGCGCTGCGCAAGCCGGATCCGTGGCCGCGCGTGTTCGGCTTCCACGAGATCTTCCACTGCGGCACCGTCGCCGGGTACGCCTGCCACATGGTCGCCATCTACATGGTGATCGTCGCACTGTGGGTCTGAGGCCTCGGAACGGATACGGGAAAGGCCCTCCGGCTCCCGATTGGATTGGGGGCCGGAGGGCCTTTCCGTATGCGCGCGTATGCACATACGCGCATATGTATCGTCACGCTCACACGAGCGGCTTGGACTCCTTGATGGTCACGGAGATCTCGCGGCCGTTCGGCGCCTTGTAGCTCACTGTGTCGCCGGCGGAGGCGCCGTTGATGGCGGCGCCGATCGGGGATTCGGGGCTGATGATGTCGTGGTCGGTGGCGATCGACAGGTCGCGCGTGCCGAGCACGAACACCTTCTCACGGCCCATGATGTCGAGCGTGACGAGGGAGCCGTCGCCCACCTTGCCGGCCGGCGGGGCGGTGAGGATCTTCGCGTGACGCAGCTTGACGGTGAGCTCGTCGATGCGGCCCTGGTTGACGCGCTGCGCCTCGCGGGCAGCCTGGTAGCCGCCGTTCTCGCTCAGATCGCCCTCCGCGCGCGCGGCGGACACCTTGGCGAGGATCTCGTCGCGGTACTCGCCCTCACGCCAGGCGAGCTCCTCCTTCATCTTGTCGTACGCCTCCTGCGTAAGCAGGATGTCCTTGTCGTCTTCTGCCATGTCGCTTCCTTATCCTCCCCGGCGCGCGTCACGCGCACGGGGATGCTGTGAATGTCTGTCGTGGATATGCGAAAGCGCCGGTCATCCCCGGCGCTTCCTGAAGAATCCGCTGCCGCCGTACTCAGCGCGTGGAGATGATGTCGATCACGAACACGAGCGTGTCGCCGCCGCCGATGCCGGCCTGCGGGACGCCGCGCGAACCGTAGCCGTACTCCGGCGGGATGGAGACGATGAGACGGGAGCCGACGTTGTGGCCCGGCACGGTCTGGTCCCAACCCTTGATGACCTGGCCGACGCCGATGCCGAAGCTGGCCGGCTGGTGGCGGTTGAAGCTGGAGTCGAACGGCTCGCTCTTGCCCCACACGACGCCGTGGTAGTTCACGGTGACGGTGTCGCCGCGGCGGACAATCGGACCGTCGCCCTCCACGACCTCGACGACCTTGAGACCGGCCGGCGCCTCGGCGGTCGGGAACTCGATGACGGGCGTGGTGCCGAACTCGGCCTGCACGGTGGGCATATCAGCCATGGGCTGCCTCCTATCTCACGGGGCGCGCGTCCCACACGACGCACGCCCGCATACGGAACATCATCCTCAATCGGACACAATGCCGACCATACTAGCACCACCGGCGCGCGGCAATCGGCATTCGCCCACTTCGGCGGTCGACGTTCGACCGTCTCAGCATTCGACCACGTTGACGGCGAGGCCGCCCTTCGAAGTCTCCTTGTACTTGGCCATCATGTCCTCGCCGGTCTCCTTCATCGTGCGGATCGCCTGGTCGAGGCTCACGATGTGCGAACCGTCGCCGAGCATGGCCATGCGCACCGCGTTGATGGCCGTGTTCGCCGCCATCGCGTTGCGTTCGATGCAGGGAATCTGCACGAGGCCGCCGACCGGGTCGCAGGTCAGTCCCAGATTATGCTCGATGCCGATCTCGGCCGCGTTCTCCACCTGTTCGGGGGTGCCGCCCATCACGGCGGCGAGTCCGGCGGCGGCCATCGAGCAGGCGGAACCCACCTCGCCCTGGCAACCGACCTCCGCGCCGGAGATCGACGCGTTGCGCTTGAACAGGTAGCCGATCGCGCCGGCGGTGAGCAGGAACGTCACGACGCCCTGCTCGTTCGCGTCGTCGACGAAATGCCAGTAATAGTGGAGCACGGCGGGGATGATGCCGGCCGAGCCGTTGGTGGGGGCGGTCACGATGCGCCCTCCCCCGGCGTTCTCCTCGGAGACGGCGAGCGCGAACAGGTCCACCCACGCGGCGTCGGAGCTTTCGAGCACGGCGTCATGGCGCTGCCGGTCACGGCGCAGCACGTCGGCGTTGGAGGCGAGACGCGCGTACATCTTCGGCGCGCGGCGGGGCACGTCGAGGCCACCGGGCAGCACGGGCTCGGTGGACGAGCAGCCGTGGTTCACGCATTCGCGCATGACGCGCCACACGTTGTCGATGGCGGTGCGCACCTGCACGCCGGAGCGTGTGGCGGTCTCGTTGGCCCACACGAGTTCGGCGATGCTCAGATGGCGTTCACGGCACAGGTCGACGAGTTCGGCGCAGGAGGAGAACGGGTAGGGCGCGTCCGGGCCGAAGTCGGTGGACGCGGACTCGTCCTCGTCGGCGAACGCGGTGCCCTCCGGCGGCCGCTCGTGGATGCCGATCATCAGGTCGTCCGGGTGCCCTTGGCGGATGAATCCCCCGCCGATCGAATACCAGACCTGCTCGTCGACGAGGCTGCCGGCCGCGTCGAACGCCTGGAAGCGCATGCCGTTGGGATGCGCCGCCATGCGCTTCCACTGCTCGAAGACCATGTCCTTGTCGTAGTGGAATCCGATGCGCTTCTCCCCGGCGAGGTTGAGCGTGTCGTCGAGCGCGCAGGTCTCGCGGATGCGCAGCATGTGCTGCGTGTCGACGGTGGCGGGCACGTTGCCTTCGAGTCCGGCCATGACGGCGCGGTCGGTGCCGTGGCCGAGTCCGGTGAGCGCGAGCGAGCCGTACAGGGTGACCTTGATCCGGTCCGTGCGTTCGATGAGCCCGTCGTCGCGCATCGAGGCGACGAACGCGTGCGCGGCGGACATCGGCCCCACGGTGTGCGACGAGCTGGGGCCCACGCCGATGGAGAACATGTCGAGGACGCTGAACATGGGGTTCCTCCTATCTGCCTTGTCTGGCTGTCTGGCCCGCCCGGCTACCTGCCGAGTGCGGAGAACATCATCACCGCGCACACGAGGCCAAGGGCGGCGAGCGCGATCTGCGCGACGAGCAGGCCGATCGCGGCCTTGCGCCTGGCGGCGAGCTTCGGACCGTGCGTCTGGCCGAGCATGGTGGCGACGAAGCCGAACACCGCGTAGTTGACGGCGACGGCGGCCACGTCCCCGTTGGAGAGCACGACGCCGTTGAGCGGCTGGTCGAGCGAGTTCATCACCGAGGTCATCACGAACAGGCCCCAGATGCCGTAGCCGATCGCGCCGATGACGCCGTAGGCGATGGGCTTGAACTTGTCGCGCATGCGCAGGGTGAACGATTCGACGCACCACAGGATCGCGAAGCCGACGACGTACGTGTAGGCGACGGCGACGAACGTGACGACGAGCGCCCACGGCACGAGCGAGGCGACGTTGCCGATCATCGTGAGGTAGAAGCCCGAGCAGGCGATCGCGCCGACGGTGAGCGCGGCACCGACGATGATGTTCTGCGCGAGCATGATCGGCAGTCCGGTCGTGGTGTCCTTGTCGACGTGGCTCCAGCTGGACGGCATGACGTTCCTCTCCTTCACGGGTGCATTGTGGTCGGGACGGGGAACGAGCCTAGCCGCCGTATGTTTCGGCGGTTTGTTTCCGGATGATGACGAACGATGGCGGACGATGGAAGTGCCCCCGCAGGGATTCGAGCATATCGAGCTTCAGACAACAGACACCGCCAAGCTCCATACTCGCAGCCAGACAGATGTACTCACACTGACCGGCAACATCCTGCCATTCGGTTTCCTGACCATCATTATTCGTAAACCCAGTCGTCAGTAAGGTAGTCACCTTTTCCTGTGGTGCTGGCGGGGAGGTCCCCGCTTTTTCTTTTCTCTAAATCATTCCTGGTCTTGCAGAGGCGTACGTGAAGTAGCGCAACACGGGAATACCGAAGGAACTTGTAATGGAAAAGCATGTAGGCGCATTTTTAGGTGCACAAGCCGACACGGGCAAAAGCACCCCCGAGGTGGGCAATAGGCTTAGGTCCAATCGGCCAGTCAGAGCTACAAGGAGGAGGAACTCCACCCGCGCGGGACGGACCCGGAGCAAATGGGGATCGGTCATAGCAAGACTGGATTCTGACGGACAACTGTATGCGTGGCAGGTCCGGTATAAGAACCCGATCGACCCTAGTAAGAAAGTACAACGTCAGTTCAAACCGGAATTCAAAGCGGAGGCATATCGATGACTTGATGAGGAGCATGAGCTCGTCATCAAGCATGAGAAGGGCATCAAGCAATGGGTTCATCCGACCGAACGGGCTAAAGCCGAAGCCGCGCTTCAGATTACATTCGGTGATTTTATCCGCAACGAATTCACCCCCGGATACCGTAAATCCGATGGAACGCCTTTGGCCGGGTCATCGAAACGGAACCTGAGAGCGGATTGCTGATCTGTTGGCTTTCGATTTCCTTCCCGATCAGCATGATGCTTACGTGTTGCAACAGGCCATTCTGGAAATCGCCATGCAGACTTCGAAGCTGGAAGAATCCAAGATTGAACTGGAGAGAGCCTTGGCTCTGGCAGAATCCTCTCATGCCTTCCCCATATTGGTCAAGGACGGAGCATAAGAAACAATCCCGCTTCCTATTCCAGATGTCACGGAAGTGCCCGCCCACTTGGCACGGGCACTTCCAACCAGTTTCCTTCGCGGACTAGTTCACTTGGCTTTTGACCAGCCCGGTTCCGTACGGGAACAGTACCGTGTTGGGATCGATATATTTCTTGGCGATGTTGTTGGCGTCTTTCGGCCAGGTAGTCGTCAGGTGCCCGCTGAAGTCCCGATCTGCGGACAGCAGCACATCGGCCACGCCCTCTCCTTCGGAACCGGGGAACCCGGCCATGATCACCGCATCCACCTGCTTGAGCTGGTCGGTGATGGTCAGTGCTCGGCCCGTGGTCAGTATCAGGATGATGGGCAGGTTCGGATGCGTTTTGCGGATGCTGGAGATCGTATTGATATCCTTCTGCTGTAGTGTCAGTTGATCCGCAGTGCGGTCGCCGGCGTATTCCGCGTATGGGCTCTCCCCGGCGACGACGATGGCCGCATCATAGTTTCCGGTGAATGAACCGTCTTCCTTGAGATCGACGGTTTGGCCGTTCTCTTTGCCGGCCGTCTTGAGGCCCTCATAGATGGTGGTGCCGCTGGTGATGTCGCCAGCCGACCCCTGCCAGGTGATCGTCCATCCACCGGACTGCATGCCGATGTCGTTGGCGGACGACCCCGCCACGACGATGCGCTTCATGGACGGCAAGTCGTTCATCAACGTGGAGCCATCATCGGTCGACCTGTTCTTGAGTAGCGTCAATGATTGCGCGACGGCCTCGCGGGCCACGGCGCGATGTGCCTCGCCGCCGAATTGCGCTAGCAGTTCCTTATTTGAGTAGGCCAGCTGTGGGTTCTCCAGCAGACCCATCTCATCCTTCACGTTGAGGATACGGGTCACCGCATCATCGACGCGCGCCATGGCGATATCCCCGGAGTTCACGCCGTCGATGACGGCCTGGCGTGCCGCGATCCACTTGGGTTGGGTTCCCTCGTGTTCGTCCACCATGAGCATGTCTACGCCGGCGTTCACGGCCTTCGCCACTTTCTGGGCGTAGTTCAGGTTGCCCTCAATCTGGTCGATGCCGTTGTAGTCGGTTATGACGATGCCGGTGAATCCGAGTCCTCGTTTCAACACGTTGGTGAGCAGGTCGGCGTTGCCGTGGCATTTTACACCGCCGATGGAGTTATAGGAGACCATCACCGATCTGACGTTCGCGTCCTGGACGGCCGCCCGGTAGGGTACCAGCAGTTCGCTGTCGAGAATCTTCCGGAATGCTTCGCTGTTGTAGTCGAGAGGCACATCACCTTGGTTGACGCCGTCTTTGGTGATGCCCTCGCCGATGAAATGCTTCGCGGTGGCGATGGCGGAGTCCGAGCCGGCCAGCCCGCTGCCGCTTTCGCCCGCCTGCGAGCCTTCGATATAGGCGGCGCCGAGTTTGGCCGAGAGATCTGCGTTCTCACCGTATGCCTCATAGGTGCGGCCCCATCGTTCGTTTTTGGGCAGTCCCAGCGTGGGCGTGAATACCCAGTTGGAGCCGGTGGCTCGTACCTCGCTTGCCGTGATCGCTCCGATCTGCTTCACGAGTTCGGCGTTTCCGGTTTGGCCGAGGTTGACGTTGTGCGGGAACAGTGTGGCGTCGGCGACGTTGTTGTGGCCGTGTACCGCGTCCACGCCGTACAGCAGCGGGATGCCGGTCTCGTTGATGACGGCGTGCTGGTAGGAATCGGCGCGGTTCGCCCAATCGGATGCGCTGTTGCCTGATTCCGGGGCGGCACCGCCGCCGCTCAGTATGGAGCCGATATGGTATTCAGCGGCCTGCTGCGGCGTGATGTGCCGGGTGTCCGGCTGCATCATCTGACCGACTTTATCTTCCAAGGACATCGAGGCCAGTAATCGTGCGACGCGATCGTTCCGGGCGGTCACCATGGTGGCGGCTGGTTCCGTATGTGAAGATGCGGGTTTCCGATGCGGGTTTCCGTCGTCGTTTGCCGAGGCCATCGGCACTGCGGCAAACACCAGTGATGCTGAGATCGCCATCGAAAGCAATGTGGTCGCCACTGCATTGCGGCGTCGAATACGGTTGTGCATGGTCGTTCCTTGTTCCTTATTCATAGAACGTTTGGATATTCATATTGAGGTTGGATGCGGCTCATGGCCGCGGCTGAAGGGAACGCCCGGAGACCTGTATTCTTACAGGTCTCCGGGCGCCCGTTTCCCTATCAGCGACGGCGGCTGCGGGCGCGCTTGGCGAGCAGAAGCGCCACGCCACCACAAACGAGTGCGAGGGCGACGGCCAAGGCGACACCGATGGCCGCGCCAGTCTTGCTCAGCGCTGTGTTCGTCTTGCGATCCGAGGACGCACCGTTGCCGCTGGACGGAATGACTTCCTGTTTCAGCCCGTCGATGGCCTGTTGGAGGGCGGATTTTGCCGCCTCGACCTGTTCCTTTGTGGCGTTATCCGAGTCAAGGATGGACTTCGCGGCGGCGATGGCCTTATCGAGGTTCGTCTTTGACGCGGCGGTGAAACGCTTGCCGTCATCTGGCTTCAGCGATTCGGCCTTTTCGACCAGTGCTTCGAGCGCGGACTTGTCGACGGTCGGCTTGGTGGGCTTGTCCTCCTCCTTCAGTCCGTCGAGCGCGGACTGCAATACCCGTGCCGCGTCGTCCACGGTCTGCTGGGCGGCCGTGCCGTCGGCGGAGACTTTGAGCGCGTTGGATAGTGCTTCATCCAGCGCGGCCTTCGATTCGGCGGTGAACTGCTTGCCGTCGGCGGGCTTACGGTTCTGGGCCTGTTCGATCAGCTTGTTGAGCTGGGTCTTGTCCACTGTCGGCGGCATGGGTTGGTCTGCGCTTTGGAGCGTGAGATTGGCGTACCGGTAGTTGACCGCGCCTCCCCTGGCCACGATGCGGAGCAGATGTTCGCCTTCGGTGAGCGGGACCTTCTTCAATGCGGTGGTGGCGTAGCTGTCCCAACCGTATTGGGGTACGTCCAGCGCGGCCAGCTCGGTGCTTTTGCCGTCCGCTGCGACCTCTTCAATCACGGCCGATGCGTTCTGGTCGTTGGTGGCGGCGTTGAGGCTGAACTGGTAGGTTCCACCCTGCTTGGCGTTGATGGAGAACTCTTGGTAGGAATTTTCCTCGCCCCATCCGACGTTACGCGTGTTGCCGGTTCCTTGCAGACCCCAGGCCTTGTCGTCGGAGCCGCCAATGATCGCATCGGTGGCGAGTCTCACCTGGCCGGAGGTTCCGGTTGCAGTGCCGACGTCCGTGGCATGGACTTTGGTGAGTCGCAGATCCCAGATGCTGGCGTCATCGGCGGTCAGTGCCACGCGCAGCGTCTGCTCGCCTGCGGCGAGGCGGATCCGCGTACGTCTTTCTCCGGTGTTCGCCACATCCCAGGTGTTCGGCAAGCTCACCGATACCGATTCCAATCCGGAGCCGGAGATCCTGATCGCGTTCGGCACGGCTTTGGCGTTCACCCAAAAGCCGTAGGTCAGCGTATAGTCGCCTTCCTCGGCGACGTTCAGCGTGTATTCCGCATAGTTGCCGTTCTTCTGGTTGTTGCTGAGGCTGCCGTTGGAGTCGGAGGCCTTGTCTTCGTTCAGGGAGACGGTGTCACCACCGACGGCGATGGGCGTTATCGCCTTGGACAGGGTGAGCTTCAGGCTGCGGTAGTTGAGACTGGTCCCCTTGGTGAGCACGCGGATGCGGTGTTCGCCCTGGGTCAGCTGCACGGTGGCGGTCTGCGTCTTGTAATTGTCCCAGCCGGTGTTCGGCACGTTGAGCTGCGTTAGATCGGTCGCCGTGGAGCCATCGACTGTTTGTATGTGTGCAACGGCGCCGTCGGATCCGGTGGCCGCGTCGAGGGTGACGACGTACGTGCCGGTCTTGGCGACGTCCACCAGGTAATCCTGATAGGAGTCGGCCTCGCCCCATCCGATGTTGCTCGGGTTGGAGCCTTGGATGGCCCATGCCTTGTCAGTGGAACCGTTGATGACATTTGAGGGTGCCAGTGTAGCCGGGGAATCGGCGTTCGTCTTCACTGCGTTCGCTTTGGCGATGCGGATGTTCCATAGGCTCGCGCCCTCGGCGTTGAGCTCGAAGCGCAGCGTCTGTCCGCCCGCCTTGAGGTGCAGGCCCGTTTTGTATTCGCCGGTGCCGTTGTACATGTTCGGCAGCGAGATGCTGGCGAGGTTGTCGGTGGCGAAACCGGTGCCGCCGGAGAGTTTGATGGCGTTCGGTACGGCGCCGTTGTCCCATACGCCGAAGGTGATGGTGTAGTCGCCTTCCTCGGTCACGTTCAGGTAGTAGTCCTGATAGTCGCCCTTTTTCTGGTTGTCGCTCAGCGATTCGACGCCGCGATATGGTCTGGCGTTCTCGCCGCCAAGCGTCACCTCCTGATCGCCAACCGTGATGCCGGCGGGCATGTCGTTGGTGCCGTTGAAGGTCAGGTCGGCGGACAAAGCGCCTTGGCCGTCGCTGTCGTCGTATCCGTTCGCCGCGACCGTCAAGCTGCCGGAGGTGCCGCCGTACAGCGTTTTCCCGGTCCAGTCGAGGGTCAGGGTGATGGTGTGGGCGTCTTTGCGTTCGGCTTTTGTCAGCGTCGCGTATGCGGCGATATCGCCGGTGAGCGAGACCACACCGTCGTCGGCGACGTGGTCGTTGAAGGTGCCTCCCGTGATGGTCACGTCCACGGATTTGGCCTGGTAACCGATCTCGCCTGCGGAGAGCGATTCGGGATCGTTCACTGCGGTGAACGTGACCGGCGCACTGATTGCGGTGCCTGCCGTACCGGAGTACTGGCTGGCATCCACGTTCAGCGTGGCGGTCATGTCGCTATCGAAGTCGACGTCCGATTCCGTAGTGAAGGTGACGCGCGCCGTGGTGTCGTTTACGCGATCGACGGTGTATGCGATGCCGTGGGGCGCGTCGTCGAACGTCCATTTCGCGGGATCAAACGTCTGGACGAATTGGCCGTCGGCCAGTGCAAGGGTAACGCTTTTGCCGGTGAGCGATCCTTCGGTCAGCTGCTCCCGTTCGGCCGTGATGGCGTTGCCGATGACCATCGCCGAGAACGATTGCGCGGCGCGGTCGAGCTTGATGCGCAGGGTGGCGGTGCCCTTGGCGAGCTGGACAGTGGCCTTTGTTCCGTAGACGTAGTCGCCGAGCTTGGTCTCCGTGCCATTGCCGTCCACGGAGTACAGGCTCACGTCGGCCGTGGTGGTATCGGCTGCGGTACGTACATGCCCAGCGACCACGTCCGTGGGTGTGGCGACGTATGCGGATTCGTGAACGGTGGAGCCGTTGTCGCGCGACGGTTCTTCAGACTCATCGCCCGTGTTCGGCTCGGTGGGATTGGCGGCGTTGCCGTCTTTCTGGTTCGTGCCGTTCTTCGATGAATCCTCATCAGGCGTTCCGTCACCGGGTTCTTGCCGGGTGGAATCGCCGCCTGTCTCGGTCTTGAAGTCCGCGCCGGCATCGCCCGCATCGGGGACGGCTTCTGCATCGTTCCCTGAAACGTTCGCGCCGGTGCCGCTGACCATGACGTCATAGGTGCCGGTCTTCTGCACGTTCACTGCGTAATCGAGATGATCGCCGTCGGCTATCGCGACAGCCTTGCCGTCGGCGATGCGTACTCCGTCACGATCGGTGTAGTTCGTCGCGTCGAGTCGTCCGGGAATGCCTACGGTGTCCTGTGTCTTGGTGAAGGCGATGCCGGCATAGTTCACGCCGCCTTCGGGGAAGGCCACACGTAGGATCTGGATGCCTTTGCCGAGTGTCACCGTGGTCTGGGCGGTGGAGGTGACGGCGTTGTCGGACGAGTAGTGTGCCGTGCCGAGTTCGTTGCCTCCGGAGGACAGCGTGACTGGCGTGTTGCGTGTCGAACCGCTCGCGGCGGAGAGGGCGTACGTCACCTTGTACGTGCCGGCTCTGCGAACGTTCACCAAATATTCCACGGTGCTGGTTTTGTCGAGCCCGGTGATGGCGGTGTCATTTTTGGTGCCGGCGCCGTCGAGGGTGGCGTCGGCCAAGGTCAGGGCGGCGGTCACGTCCTTCACTTTGGTCTGGTCGATGGGCTGCCACCGGTAGGTGGCGACGTTCTTGGCTGGCACGCTGGACACGAACTGTGCACCATTGTTGACGACCTTGAATTTCTGTTCTTTGTCGGTTCGATTGACGACCACCATGGAGACCTCACCGGTCTTGGGGTTCTTGAACGCCACATTGGTGAGCGTGTCCGGGGAGCCGGCGGTGCTGTCCACACGTACGTCGCCCGGACGAATGTACCGGCTGAACTGGCTGATGAGGTTCACTTCAGGCGTGTTGACCACGTCATCGGGGTTCTTCGCGTTCTGCACGAAGGTGGTGGGATCGGGAGTGCCGACCCAGTGGTGGGTCTTGCCTTCGCTGTCGAGCATGGAGACCCAGCTGTTGTAGCTCTGAGAGCCGTTGCGGAACCAGTCGATCATCCAGTTCGCTCCGGTGGTGCCCCACCAAGAGCGTTCGGTCAGGTGGATGGACTTGTCCGGGTTGGCCTGGCTCAGTGCTCCCATCGTGCTGGGGTTGCCGCCGTAAGGATGGAAGGCGATACCGTCCACGTTGGCCCAGTCCTCGGGGCTTTGCTTCATTTCGCTTACGTAGGCGTCGGCACCGTCGAAGTTGTGGTCGAACGCCCAGACCTGAACCTGTTTCTCAGCATCATTCAACACGGTGCTGGCCGCAAGCTGTCTTTTGATGGCGGTGGCGAGCTTGGCTTCCTGCGTGCCGGTCATATGGCAACTCGGATAATCGATTTCCAGCAAGGGCTCGTTCTGCAATGTGAGTGCGGAGACTGGGATGCCTTCCTTCTGGTATTCCTCGATGTAGCGCACCAGGTACTTGGCGTAGTCGTCGATATGTTCGCTGTTGAAATCACCTCCCTTGAGCAGCAGATTATTGTCCGCATAGGATGCGCTGGAGCTGGTCGGGGTCTTCATCCACCCTGGCGGGCTCCACGGTGAGGCGAAGAAGCTGATGTCGACGCCGAGGTTCTTGGCTTCGGATTGGAGCGCATGCACGAAGTCGATGATGTGTTCGTCGCGGTCCTTCTGAATGCTGAATCCGGTCACACCGTCGCCGTCCCAGTTGGGTTCCGCGCCGTTCAATGTGGCATTCGGGGCATCGTAGTAGGTGTAGAAGTCTTTGTCGGTGAAGTCGGCGGCTCCGATAGTCAGGCGGAACGAGGTCAGTCCCATGCCGTTGACCGGGTCAAGCAGCGTCCTGATGAATTCGGCGCGTTTGGATTCACTCATTTTCCACCAGTTGCCCACAGTGGAGCCATCCACGGAGGTACCGATACCAGTGATGGTCTGGTAGGTTTTCGTGTCATCCACTGAGATGTCGGTGATGTTCTCATCGGTGGTGTCGGTGACGTTGGTCAGGTCGATGGCGTCCTTGGCCGATACCGCGTTGCTGACTGTCCAGTTGGGTTTGGATGCGTTCTTATCCGTCAGGTTCCAGAACCAGCCTGACTCCTGCGAGTGTTCCGTCGAGGACATCGTGACCTGGACTCCGCTGTTGCGGATGACGGTGCCAGTATCGGCCGCCGACGCGGCATTCATTGGGACCAGCATGGTCATCGAGACCGTAAGTCCCGTCAATGCGAGGCCGATTCGCCTTCGTTGTTTCATCATTCTCCTTCGAACTTCCTGTTTTCCATTGCGAGTCATCGAACACGTCGTCGTTGAAACACTCCAATGTGTGGATACGCTTCACCGCCTCACCATGACACGCATTTCATGCGCATGAAATTAAAACATTCGCATGAATACCGCCATCCTATCGCAAAGCAATCAGAATGTCAAAATTCATTCGAATGAAATTTGGGCGGATGTCGCGCAAGCGACTGACAATATTTCACAGCAGGCACTGCAGTTGCGCGGTCGTTTGCGTCGCGGAATGCCAAGCACCGACAATACAGGTCACGAGTACAACAACCGTCGTGGCTGCGGATATGAAGACGGCCGGTACTCCACGCTTATCGTAGAGTACCGGCCGAAAACGGTTCCCGTGAGTATTGGTCATCTAGTCGACTCTCGCCAGATCGGCAGCTCCGATAATGCCTGCCTTGCCGCCGGCCTTGGCTTCCAGGATGTTGGCGTGCTGGCGGTACATGCTGGCCTGTAGGTATCGGTTGAATGCGGTGCTGGCGGGGCCGAGCAGCATGCTGCCGACCTCAGCCACACCTCCGCCGATGACGAAGGTGTCGGGATCCAGTACGGCGGACAGATTGGCCATGAGCCGGCCGAGCCAGTCGCCTAGGCGTTCGAACGCTTCGGTGGCGGTGGGGTCCCCCTGTTGGGCGGCGTCACGCACCATGGGGCCTATAAGTTTACTGCGGTCGTATTCGCATGTTTCGAGCAGGTGCTGTGACTGGTTGGGTTGGCGTCTGGCGGCCGACCATGCGAACCGTTCCAACGCCGAACCGGAGGCGTATTGCTCCGCGCAGCCGAACAGGCCGCATCCGCAGGCCTCGCCATCGGGGACCATGACCATGTGGCCGATCTCGCCGGCCATGCCGAACGCGCCCCTGGCCAGATGGCCGTCGACGATGATGGCTCCGCCGACACCGGTGCCCACGGTGATCATGATCATGTCCCGGGAGTCACAGCCGGCGCCGAAGCGGTATTCACCCCATCCGGCGGCGTTGGCGTCGTTCTCGACAACCACCTTGACCCCGTTCCCGATCAGATCTTCGATGGCGTCGGCGAGCGGGTACTGGTTCCATGCCGGCAGGTTCGCCGCGAAGCTGACGGTGCGTCGGTCGGATGCCACGTTGCCGGCGGCCGAAATGCCGATGGCCTTGATGTCGCCCTCTTTTTTGCACTGTTGGTAGATGTCGGCCACGACGGCGTTGATGTCGGCGGCGTCCTCCGGTGTGGGCACACGCTGCAGGCAGCGGATGTTGCCTTCCTCGTCGCAGATGCCTCCGGCGATCTTTGTACCGCCGATATCAATGCCGAGCGTTTCCATGGCTGATTTTCCTTGCTGTCGAAATAGTTGTTGAAAGCTAACCGCCACTCAGTGGTTGCGGATGGCGTTGCGCAGGGGCAGGACGCTGGTGGGCGAGACGGACAGTTCGTCGAGTCCTATTTCAAGGAACGTGTCGGTCAGGCTCAGGTCCGCGCCGAGTTCGCCGCAGATGCCACACCAGATGCCGTGGCGATGGGCGGCCTCGGTGGCCATGCGGATCATGCGCAGCACTGCGGGCGAGTGCGGGTCGGCGAAGCGTCCGAGGTTCGGGTTCTGCCGGTCGCAGGCCAGCGTGTACTGGGTCAGGTCGTTGGTGCCGATGGAGAAGAAGTCGACTTCGGCGGCCAGTTCGTCGGCCATGATGACCGAGGCGGGCGTCTCGATCATGATGCCGACCTGGATGTGTTCGTTGAAGTCGATGTGCCCGCCGCGCAGCTCGCTCTTGACCTCGTCGAGGATCTTCTTGGCGTCGCGCACCTCCTGGACCGAGGTGATCATGGGCAGCATGATGGCGATGTTGCCGTACACGGAGGCGCGCAGCAGGGCGCGCAATTGCACCTTGAAGATCTCCGGACGGGTCAGGCAGATGCGGATGGCGCGGTAGCCGAGGGCGGGGTTGTCCTCGTGCTCTAGGTTGAAGTAGCCGACCTGCTTGTCCGCGCCGATGTCGAGCGTGCGGATGACGACCAGACGGTCGCCCATCTTTTGCGCGACTTCCTTGTAGGCTTCGAACTGGAATTCCTCGGTCGGGTAGTCCTCGCTCTCCAGGTACAGGAACTCGCTGCGGAACAGGCCGATACCCTCGGCGTCGTTGGCCAGTACGGCGGTCACGTCCGAGGGGCGGCCGATGTTGGCGTACAGGCGCACCTGCTGGCCGGACTTGGTCTCGGTGGGCTTGCCCTTGAGCTCCTGCAGCAGGCGCAGGTGTTCCTCGTACTTGGCCTTCTTGCCTTGGTATTCGGCCAGCGTGGCCTCGTCCGGGTCGACGAACGCCAAGCCGCTGGTGCCGTCGATCACGGCGGTGTGGCCGTCGTCGTCCGGGTCGAAGGCGTCGCCGATGCCGATGATGGCGGGCAGGCCCATCGTGCGGGCCAGGATCGCGGTGTGCGAGTTCGCGGAACCCTTGGCGGTCACGAAGCCCAGCACCTTGGCGCGGTCGAGCTGCACGGTTTCGCTGGGGGCCAGGTCCTCGGCGAGGATGATGTGACTGTCGCCGTCGCCGTCCTGCGCTCCGCCGCCGCGTTTGCCTTCGAGTACGTTGATCACGCGGCGGGAGACGTCCTTGACGTCGGCGGCGCGCGCCTGCATGTAGGAGTTGTCCATTGCTGCGAACATGGCGGCGAACTGTTCGGCGGTGCTGTTGACCGCGAACTCGGCGTTCACCTTGCTCGATGTGATCAGGTCCTCGATGCTTTCCACGTAGTCCGGGTCCTGGAGCATGAGCTGGTGGGTGTCGAACAGTTCGGCCTTGCCTTCGCCGAACTCGGCGGCTGTCTTGTCACGGAGCTGCTTGAGCTGGTTGACGGCCGTATCACGGGCCGCACGGAAGCGTTCCACCTCGGCCTTCGGGTCGTCGACCACGCGGCGTTCCACGGCGTGGTCGGCGGTGTCGAGCACGCGGATCGCGCCGATGGCGATGCCGGCGGAGACTCCAACGCCTTGTATCGTTCTCATCACAGGTTCTCCTTGAGGAACTGCTCGAATTCGGCGGCGGCCTTGACCTCGTCGTTGCCCTGCACCTTGACGGTGACCTCGTCGCCCTGCTTGACGCCGAGTCCCATGACGCCGAAGATGCGTTTGGCGTCCACGGATTTTCCGTCGCGGGTGACGATGATGCTCGACTGGTATTCCTGGGCCTTGGCGACCAGCAGGCCTGCGGGGCGGGCGTGCATGCCCTCGGGGTCGGATACGGTGAACGTGAATTCCTGAGACATGATGATTCCTTTATGCGTTTGATGTGTTGCGCTTGAAGCGCCTTGTATACGTGCTGTGGTTTACAGCTGTTCGCCGTTGGTGGCGATGACCTTCTGGTACCAGCCGAAGGATTTCTTGCGGCGGCGTTCGAAGGTGCCGTGTCCTTCGTCGTCGGCGTCGACGTAGATCAGCCCGTAGCGTTTCTTGAATTCGCCGGTGCCGAAGCTGACCACGTCGATGCAGCCCCACACGGTGTAGCCCATGACCTCCACGCCGTCGAGGTCGATGGCCTTGCCGACCTGTTCGATGTGGGCGCGCAGGTAGTCGATGCGGTCGTCGTCGTCGATGGTGCCATCCGGGTTGACGGTGTCGTATGCGCCGTAGCCGTTCTCCACGATGAAGATCGGCTTGCGGTAGCGTTCGTACAGGACGCTCAGCGCGTAGCGCAGGCCGACGGGGTCGATCTGCCAGCCCCATTTGGTGGCGGGGATATACGTGTTGCGCACCACGCCGGCGATGCCGGAGTCGAAGTCGCCGGGGGTGGAGTCGTCGGCGGACAGGGCCATCGACATGTAATAGCTGATGGAGATGAAGTCGACCGTGCCTTCGGCGATGACCGTCTCGTCTCCCGGCTCCATGTGAGGGGCGATGTCCTCGCGGGCCCACATGTTCCTCGCGTAGTTCGGGTATTCGCCGTTGACGTACACGTCGCCGAACACGAGCCGGTCGCGCATGGCGACTTCGGCGCGCATCACGTCGTCGGGGTTGCAGGTGGCCGGGTAGATCGGCACGATGGCCAGCATGCATCCGATCTGGAAGTCGGGGTTGATCTCATGGCCGCGCTTGACGACCAGGGCGCTGGCGACGAACTCGTTGTGCACGGCCTGCCAGACCTTGCGCTTGCGCTCGTGGATCGTGTCCGTCTCGGAGAACCGGATACCGGAGTCGGTGTAGGCGAAGATCGGGTTGTCGAGGTTCATCTGGTTGTTGACCTCGTTGAAGGTCAGCCAGTACTTCACCTTGGTCTTGTAGCGTTCCATGACGGTGAGCGCGAACTTGACGAACAGGTCGATGAGCCTGCGGTCGGTGAACCCTCCGTATTTGAGGCTCAGGTTCAACGGCATCTCGAAGTGCGAGAGCGTCACGACCGGTTCCATGCCCTTGGCCTTGAGGTCGTCGAACAGGTCGTCGTAGAACCTCAGACCCGCCTCGTTGGGCTCGTCCTCCTCGCCGTTAGGGAAGATGCGCGACCAGGCGATGGAGGTGCGGAAGCATTTGAAGCCCATCTCCTGGAACAGCGAGTCGTCGCCGCGGAAGCGGTGGTAGTAGTCGTTGCCCCAGTGGTTCGGGTAGATCTTGCCGGTCTCGACGCTATCGGTGATCTGCCGGGGCACGCCGTGCGCGCCCGCGGTCATCACGTCGGCGATGGATACGCCCTTGCCGTCTTCGTTCCACGCACCTTCGAGCTGGTGGGCGGCCACTGCGCCGCCCCACAGAAAGTTGCTTGGGAAACCCATGTTGTGTTCCTTTTCCTGATAGGTCCTGTGGGTCAGTTGATCTTCTTGTACAGCGCGATGAGCTCGTTGACTAGCAGTTTGACGGTCTCCGCGGCCATCATCTGGTCCTCGACGTGCGTCATGAGCAGGCTGACCTCGATCTTCTCGCCGGACGCCTCGCGCTGCACGAGGTTGGTGTGCAGGTCGTGGCCGGTCGCGAAGCTCTGGTCGCCGCTCTTGATGAGCTCGTCGGCCTTGTCGTATTTGCCGGCCTTGGCCGCCTGCAACGCCTCGATGTAGTCGGATTTGGCGCTCCCCGCGGCCGTAATCATCTGGAAGCAGAGGGTCTCCCAGTCGAAGTCCTTGTTGTCTTCTGCCATTGTTACCACCCTTGGTTCGTTCGTTTGGTTGTGTTGTCTGTCTGTTTGGTGTCGGTTACTTGGAGGCGATGGCGATGGCGTGTTCGAGCACCTTGTCGCCGCGCACCATGCCGTAGTCCTGCGGGTTGATGGCCTCGACCGGCTTGCCGGGCAGCAGCTTCTTGACGTGGTCGAGCTCGTAGCGTACCTGCGGTCCGAGCAGCACGGCGTCGGCGTTCGCGGCCTTCTCCTCGACCTCGGAGATCGGGTAGGCGTCGATTTCGGCCTCGATGCCCTTGGCCTCGGCGGCGGCGCGCATCTTCTTGACCAGCATGCTGGTGGACATTCCGGCGTTGCAGCACAGTACGATCTTCATGGTGTTTTCCTTTCAGTGGGCCCCATACCGATCGTGGGGCGGTTGGTTGTTATGGGTGTATTGAGTGTTGATTAAGGAGGGGGCCCGGCAAGGGTGGTTGCTCGTACCGGGCTCCCATGTCATCCGACCATTGCCGATCGGAAGAGTCGGGCCGTTCGATGCGGCGTCTCAGGCCTTGGCCGCGGCGGCGGCCGTCTCGATGTCGGCGTCGTTGGCGGCCTGTTCGGCGACCCATGCCTGGTCCTGCTTCTTGACGAACGGCAGGTAGACGACCACGGAGATCACGAGGATGATGAGCTGGATGAGCGCTGCCTTCCAGCCGCCCAGCAGGAAGCCGGAGATGATCACCGGGGTGGTCCACGGCACCTGGACGGCACCGAACGGGGGCAGGAAGCCGATGTACATCGCGCCGTAGGTGATGATCATGGCGATCAGCGGGACGACGATGAACGGAATCAGGAAGAACGGGTTGAACACGATCGGCAGGCCGAAGATGACCGGCTCGTTGATGTTGAACAGGCCGGGCACGACGGACAGCTTCGACATTTCCTTCATCTGGCTGGACTTGGCCACGATCAGGCCGGCGATGAGCAGGCCGAGGGTGATGCCGGTGCCGCCGAACTTGACGAAGCAGTCGACGATCTGCGGGGTGAGGATGTGGCCGCCGTCGGCGGTGGTCACGGCCTTGCCGGCATCCATGAGGGCCTGGTTGGCCACGGAGTTGGCGGTCAGCAGCGGGGCCATGATGCCCATGACGACGTTCGGGCCGTGGATGCCGCACCAGAAGAGGATGGAGATGAGCAGGGTGATGATGATCGCGCCGGCCCAGTTGTCGGTGAGGTTCTGCATCGGGGTCTGCAGGATCTTGAAGATGAGTTCGGTGAAGCTCACGCCGCCGAACAGCTGGCACAGGTGGTAGATGACGGCGGAGCCGAGCACCACGAAGAAGCCGGGGATCATGGCGGAGAACGCGTTGGACACGCCTTCGGGCACGGAGTCGGGCAGTTTGATCTTGAGGTTGTGCTTCATGCACTTGACGAACACCAGGCCGGACAGCAGGCCGACGATGATGGCGGTGATCACGCCGTTGCCGCCGGTCCATGAGGTGGAGATTGCGCCGGACACGGAGGCGGTGGTGCCCTCCTTGATCGCGTCGACGGTGCTGTGGTCGATGCTCACCGAGGACGGCGAGAGGATGAAGAAGGCGACCAGGGCTAGCAGACCGGAGGAGATACCATCTTCCTTCTCGTTGCGCGCGTAGGCGTAGCCGATGCCGACCGCGATGATGACGGCCAGGATATTGAACGTTCCAGCGGACACCTGGCTCAGGCCGATGTTCCACTTGTCGGTCAGCAGGTTGTTCATGAAGTCCGTGTAGCCCTCGAACGGCAGGTTCGCGAGCAGCAGGAACAGCGATCCCACCAGGGTGGCCGGCATCGTGAGCACGAAGCCGTCCTTCAGAGCGATGACCGCTTTGGTCGTCGCGAATTTCATGAAGCCGTTGAGCAGTTTGTTGCCGAACTCCTTCATTCTCGTCCTCCTTTGGACTGGTTGACGTCCCCGGGCCGGTGTCCTTGTCGCCGGTCCGATTCCTCTTGTTCAGTATCAAGTCATTCGGATGAATAGGCGTAATCCGAATGACTTGACTACAATATACAAGTTTCATTCGGCTGTGTCAAATTCATTCGAATGATTTTTGGATACGGCGTGTCGCCTCCCCGAGGGAATACCGCGAAGCGGCGCCTCCCCCACCGGCGACGCCGCCTCACGCATATAAGGGACTACTTCAGGTCGGCGAAATTAAAAAACGTGGCCTTCTTATAGTGGTAGTAGACCGTGCCGGCGTTGAACATGCGGCCGCTGGCCAGATAGGCGTCGTCCTCGACCACCAGGGCGGGATCCCCAGCCGACAGGCCAAGAAGGTCGGCCCGGCCATGATCCAGCTCTCGCGCGTATATCAGCTTGTCTGCAAATCCCGTACTCAGCCCCAGGTCCTCGCGAATGTACGCGTAAATGGAGCCACTGGCGATCTCCTCGCTGAGATACGGCACGAACTCCTTGAGATACAGGGCGTACTCGATGGCGAACGGTTCGTCATCCAACAGACGCAGGCGCGAGACGCTATAGACTTTGGCGTCGACGGCGCACTTGAGGCGCGCGGAATCCGCGCCCGCCTCGCGCTGCTCCAGCTTGATCAGCTTGGAGGACACGGAATGGCCGGGAAACTCCGAAGTCATGCCTCTCGTGCCGTTGATGTTGAGGCAACCCTCACGCCTGTTCTCCCGGACGAACATGCCGCTGCCCTGCACCGGATACACATCGCCAAGCTCGACCAACATGGCAATGGCGTTACGCACGCAGTACCGGGTCGCGCCGAACCGCTCCATGAGCTCGGGCTCGGTGGGCAGCTTTCCCGCGTCGTGGTATTTGCCCTTGTCGATCTCCACCTTGAGAATCTTCGCCAGTTCACGGTATTTCATACACCCTCCAAAATCACATCATTCAGCCGCGCCACATCGCCGCAGCACACATAATCCATATTATCGCATGACTCATATTCATTCGAATTACAGACACACCATCACCCACAATTGCATGATTCATTCGAATGAATTATTCTTAGGAAACACCATCTACAGTTCAGACGCTGATGTCGGCATTCCATAGGAGAACACGCGCATGAGCATATCCAAACTAGTATTTATTGATATCGACGGCACACTGCTGGACAGCAGCCACCGCATTCCCGAATCGGCTCGCGAGCAGTGCCGCCGAGCGCAGCAGGCCGGTCACCGGCTGTTCATCTGTTCGGGCCGTGCGGCGCTGGACATCGATCCACCGGTGCTCGAACTTGGGTTCGACGGCATCGTATCCGACGGCGGCGCATGCGCCGAGCTCGACGGTGAGACCATCATCGACGAGCGCATGCCCGCTGAATCCGTCCGCATGGCGACCTCGTTCTTCACCGCGCACGCCATGCCGTATGCCTGGCACTGCCCCGACGGCATGCACGCCACCGAACGCTACCTGCACCGGCTCGGCATCTGGCGAAAACTGCTGCGGCATCCGCAGATGCGCGACTCCTGGCACACCATCACCGACCATTCCGCCCCTCTGCCTCCAGTCCGCAAAGGAACGTTCTACGTCCCCGAGAACGGCAGTCTTACCGTGGAAGACGTGCGTCGCGAGCTCGCTGACTACGCGACCATTATCCACGGATCAATCAACGCTTCCAGCGACGACAACGGCGAGATCCTTATCCCCGGAGTAGACAAGGGCACGGCGCTCATGAAAGTCTCTCAACGGCTCGGAGTTCCACTGTCCGACACGATCGCCATCGGCGACAGCGACAACGACCTTGAGATGATACAGACTGCCGGCATCGGCGTGGCGATGGGCAACGGCACCGAAGCCGTCAAATCAGTCGCCGACATGATTGCGCCAAACGTCGACAACAACGGTCTCGCGGCGGTACTGCACCGGCTGCTCCGTTAACATGCCACCCCGCCTCAGAAGAGAATGCTCCAGACGGGGCTGTTCGACACACTCTCCTTCATCGGCGTGGGAACACGGCCCCGAGCCATGCGCTCCGTCTTCGCTTCCTGCGCCGTGTCCCGTGCCGCTCCCGGGCCGCCACCCAACAGCCGCATGATTCCAACGCAATCGCAACATCGCCTATCGTCGGAAATACAAAACCCGGCCCACGATATTTCGTGAGGCCGGGTGATGAAGTGCCCCCGGCGGGACTCGAACCCGCAAGCCGAAGCGATCGATTTTAAGTCGACTGCGTCTACCGATTTCGCCACGGGAGCCTGTGGTCGGCGGGAACCGACCGTGTCATTGTACTATGCGGCGCGCCCGTGCGTCGGGTCGCGGCGCATAGCCGTGTCACGCGGGAACGCCATGTGGATCGCGTCGAGGGACGTCACGCAGCGAGCAGGCGCCGTCCGTAGTCGAGGACGATGCCGTCGAGCAGCCCGTGCTCGCTCGCCACGTACGAGTCGATGGCCTCGCCGTGGTCGAGCCGCGCGGCCTCGCTCACCTTGGCGAGCACGCGGTTCCAGACGACGGCGCCGCCGCCCACCACGTCGATGCGTCCGGGATGGATCGTCTTGTAGGCGCGGCGCTGTTCGCGCGTCATCCTGAGGAACAGGTCGTCGATGCTTGTCGCGTCGGCGATGGACAGGCGGTGGCCGTCGACGATGGAGTGGTCGTATTCCTTCAGTCCGATGGCGAGCGCGGTCATCGTGGTCACGGTGCCGGACACGCCGATGATGGTGCGCGCCTTGCCGGCGGGCACGGTACGGAACGCCTCGTCGATATGCGCGTCGATGTCCTCGACGGCCTCGGCGATCTCCTCCTCGGTGGGCGGATCGGTCTTGAGATGCCGTTCGGTCATGCGCACCGATCCGATGTTCATCGAATACGCGGCCTGCACCTGCGTGGCGGGCGCGGTCTCGCCGTCGCCGCCGATGACGAGTTCGGTGGAGCCGCCGCCCAGGTCGACGACCAGATAGGGCGGTTTGAGGTCGCCGCGGTCGACGACCGACGTGGCGCCGAGAAAGCTCAGGTCGGCCTCCTCCGTGCCCGGGATGACCTCGGGGCGCACGCCGAGGATCGACTCGATGCCGTCCTCGAACTCCTCGCGGTTCCCGGCGTCGCGCGTGGCGGAGGTGGCGACGAAGCGGATGCCGTCGACCGGATGCTCGGCGAGGATGCCGGCGAACTCGCGCGCCGCCGCGTAGGCGCGTTCCAGCGCCTCGTCGGCGAACCGGTGCGTCTTGTCGACGTCCTGGCCGAGCCGGATGACGCGCAGCTGGCGCGGCACGATCTCGGTCATGCCGTGCTCGTCGACGCGCGCGATCTTCAGTCGGATGGAATTGGTGCCGCAGTCGATTCCCGCGACGGTCACCGCCTTGCCCATGATGGTTCCTTTCCTTGGCATTGAGCGCCTGTCTCCTTGGGCTCCCCTTGCCAGGGGAGCTGTCCGCGAAGCGGACTGAGGGGTAGTCCGCCTTGTCAGTCCAGCACGCTGCACCGGCACACGGCCGGGTCGAACTCGTCCTTCACGCGGTCGAGCACCATGTCGCCGATCGGGTTGGCGCCGCGGCCCATGACGAGCGACTGCGCGATCAGCGCGTGCAGGCACTTGACGCGCACGGGCATGCCGCCGGCCGACGTGCCTTCGATATGCTCCTCGGTGTCGCCGAGCTTGACGGCGATCTCGTGGCGGAACGCGAGATACAGCTCGTGGGCGCGCGCGTAGGCGGCCTTCACGTCCTCGTCCTCGGCGACGAGACGGCTGTACTCCTGCATCACGCCGTCGGCCTCCACATGCGAGGCGGCCTTGACGGCCTCCGGGCTGGTGAGATAGCAGGTGGTGGGGAACGGCACGCCGCCGGGCAGCAGCGGACGGGTGACGACGGCGAGCGGGCGGCCGCACACGCAACGCGCGCCGACGGCGGCCATGCCGCGCGGGTAGCGTCCGAGCTGGTGCTCGACGATGGCGATGTCGGCTTCGTTGGCCGGATGGTCGAGGATCTGGTCGGCCAGTGCGGTCGGGTCGATGGTGGTGGTCACTGTTGGTCCTTCTTGGTCGTGGTCGTGTCCGTCGAGGCGGAGCCGGAATCCTGCCGGTTCTTCTGCGTCCCGTCCTTCCCCTGCGTGCCCGTGGAGTTCTTGGACACCGGTTCGTCGGCCTTCTTGAACGCGTACGAGAGCTCACTGTACCAAGGCAGTTGCTTCGACGTGTCCGTCTCGGCGTCGGTCTTCGTCCCGCCGCCGCTGCCGTCGCCGGTCACCGCCTGCGGGTTCTGCACGCGCACCGCGGTCTCGCCGGGGAAGACGAAGCCGAGACGTTCGCGCGCCTGCGCGGCAACGTAGTTCTTGTCGTTCCAGCGGGAGATGTCGTTCTCCAGCTCCTGCTTCTGGGCGACGAGCGCCGCCTCCTCGCGCTTGAGACTGTTCAGGTGGGCGAGGTCGGCCGCGTATGTGTTGAACGTGGAGACGAGCTGGATGGTGCCGACCGCGATGATGAACAGGGAGACGAAGAAGGCGATCGGGCCGGAGTTGCCGGAACGGCGGTTCTTCTTCGCCTTCGCGGCGGACTTGGCGTCCCCCGCGCGTGGTGTCCGGTTCCGTGTGGTCATGGGCAACAAAATACCCGTCGCGTTCGACGGAACGCGACGGGCATTCGTTGCTGCGCTATGGCCGCCCCGTATGGGGCGACGCCTCAGCACGCCGGCGAAGCGGCATCAACTCACTTGTTGATGTACTTCTTGCAGGCCTTGAAGGCGCTGTAGCCGGCGTACTTCGCGGTGGAGCCGAGCTCCTCCTCGATCTCGAGCAGGCGGTTGTACTTGGCGACGCGCTCGCCACGGGCCGGGGCACCGGTCTTGATCTGGCGGGTGTTCTTGGCGACGGCCAGGTCGGAGATGGTGGTGTCCGGGGTCTCGCCGGAACGGTGGGAGACCATGGAGGTGTAGCCGTTGGCGGTGGCCAGCTCGATGGCGTCGAGGGTCTCGGTCACGGTGCCGATCTGGTTCAGCTTGACCAGCAGGGAGTTGGCGGCGCCGAGCTCGATGGCCTTGGCCAGGCGAGCCGGGTTGGTCACGAGCAGGTCGTCACCGACGAACTGCAGGCGGTCGCCGAGCAGCTTGGTGATGGCGGTCCAGTCTTCCCAGCCCTCCTCGTTGAACGGATCCTCGATGGAGACGATCGGGTACTCCTCGATGAGCTGCTCGTAGAAGTCGAGCATGTACTGGGAGTCGCGCTCGTCGCCCTCGAAGTGGTACTTGCCGGTCTCCTTGTTGTAGAACTCGGAGGAGGCGACGTCGAGGGAGATGCCGATCTGCTTGCCCGGCTCGTAGCCGGCGGCGGAGATGGCGTCCATGATGTAGTTGAGGGAGTCCTTGTTGGACTTCATCTTCGGAGCGAAGCCGCCCTCGTCGCCGAGGCCCGTGTTCAGGCCTTCCTTCTTGAGGACGTTCTTCAGGGTGTGGTAGACCTCGACGCCGGCCTGGAGGGCCTCGGAGTAGGTGTCGAAGCCGTACGGGGAGATCATGTACTCCTGGATGTCGGTGGCGAAGTCCGCGTGGGCGCCGCCGTTCATGATGTTCATGTTCGGCACCGGCAGGATGTGGCCGTTGGTGCCGCCGATGTAGCGGTACAGTGGCTCGTCGGCGGACTCGGCGGCGGCGTACAGGGCGGCCAGGGAGACGCCGAGGATGGCGTTGGCGCCCAGACGGCCCTTGTTCGGGGTGCCGTCGAGCTCGATCATCAGGTCGTCGAGGGCGCGCTGGTCGGAGGCATCCATGCCGATGACCTTCGGAGCGATCTCCTCGTTGACGGCCTTGACCGCGTTCAGAACGCCCTTGCCGCCGTAGACGGACTTGTCGCCGTCGCGACGCTCCCAGGCCTCGGCCTCACCGGTGGAGGCACCGGACGGGACCAGACCCAGACCGCGGGCGCCGTCCTCGGTGTCCAGAACGACCTGGACGGTCGGGTTGCCGCGGGAATCGAGAATCTGACGCGCGTAGACGCTTTCAATTGCTGCCACAACTACTCCTTTAACGTTAGGTTGTGATGACATCGTCAAGAATAGTGTGATTGATGGACTACGCGCAAGGGTTGCGCATTGCGTGTTGTGAGCGTTCACATCCCACTGTTCACCGATATTTCAACGTTGTTTCACGCCCCGTTCGACTCCCGTCGACGTTCCACGGTCCGGACAGGCACCACATCCGCCGACTAGACTGGGCCCGCATGAACGACATGCACATCCGCCGCGCCGAGAAGCGCGACATCCCCGAACTCCACCGCCTGCTGCGGCAGGTGGCGGACGTCCATCACGCCGGCCGCCCCGACCTGTTCAAGGCGGACGCGACGAAATACACCGACGACGAACTCGCGGGAATCCTCGCCGACGACGAACGCCCGGTCTTCGGCGCGTTCTCGGACGCGGACGACGCGACGCTCTACGGCTACGCGTTCTGCGTGTTCGAGCGGCATCCGGGCAACCACGTGCTCACCGACGTGACGACGCTCTACATCGACGACATCTGCGTCGACGAGGCGGCGCGCGGGCGGCACGTGGGTACCGCCGTCTACCGGCACGTGCTCGATTTCGCCCGCGGCGCCGGCTGCTACAACGTGACGCTCAACGTGTGGTCGTGCAATCCTGGCGCGCAGGCGTTCTACGAGCGAATGGGCCTCAAGCCCTACAAGATCGGCATGGAGACGATCCTGTAGGGCCTTGCAGGGTCCGCGCCCCGCCCCGCTCCCCCGCCGCTCGGCTACCGGCGTTTGCCCGGCACGTAGGCCAGGTCGTTGAGCAGGTCGGACACCCAGTCCATCACCTGCTCGCCGGGCATCGGCCCCTTGCCGAGGGAGCCGCCGAACGGCGTGGGGATGATCATCTGGTGCGTGACCGGCCGGTACTGGAACCCCTTGTAGATGCGCGACATGCGCATGAGCATCGACTCGGGCGGGTCGACGCGGCCGACGCGCAGACGGTTCGACTGGGCGAGGATCTCGGAGATGCCAAGCTTCCTGGCCCTGAACTTGAGGCGCGCCACGCCGAACAGCATCTCGAACTCCTCCGGCAGCGGGCCGTAGCGGTCGGCGAGCTCCTCGGCGAGGTCCTTGAGGTCGTTCTCGTCGCGGGCGGCGGCGAGCTTGCGGTACGCCTCGAGGCGCAGCTTGTCCGAGTCGATGTAGTCCACCGGGATCGACGCCTCGACCGGCAGGTCGATCGACACGTTCGCCGGTTCGGCGGCCTTGTCCGGCTCCTTGTACTTCTCGACGGCCTCGGAGACCATGCGCACGTACAGGTCGAAGCCGACGCCCTCGATGTGGCCGGACTGCTGGTCGCCGAGCAGGTTGCCGGTGCCCCTGAGCTCCAGGTCCTTCATCGCCACGTCGAAGCCGGAGCCCAACGCCGTGTTCTGCGCGATCGTCGCGAGCCTGTCGTGCGACTGCTGGGTCATCGGCTTGGACGGATCGTACAGGAAGTACGCGTACGCGCGTTCTCGGCCGCGGCCGACGCGTCCGCGCAGCTGGTGGAGCTGCGAGAGGCCGAAACGGTCCGCATGGTCGACGATCAGCGTGTTCGCGTTCGAGATATCGAGGCCCGTCTCGATGATCGTCGTGCACACGAGCACGTCGATGTCGCGGTGCCAGAAGTCGCGGATGATCTGGTCGAGCTGCTTCTCGCCCATCTTGCCGTGCGCGACGCCGACCTTCGCCTCCGGCACGAGCGTGTGGATCCTGTCGGCGATGTGCGCGATGTCCTCCACGCGGTTGTGCACGTAGAACACCTGTCCGCCGCGCAACAGCTCGCGGCGCACCGCGGCCGTGACCTGCGCGTCCTCGTAGGCGCCCACGTAGGTGAGCACCGGCAGACGGTCCTCCGGCGGGGTGGCGAGCGTCGACATCTCGCGGATGCCGGTGACGGCCATCTCCAGCGTGCGCGGGATCGGCGTCGCGGAGAGGGACAGGACGTCCACGTTGGTGCGCAAGGCCTTGAGCGTCTCCTTGTGTTCGACGCCGAAACGCTGTTCTTCGTCGATAATGACGAGGCCCAGGTCCTTGAACCTGATCTTCGGGTTGAGCAGCTTGTGCGTGCCGATGACCACGTCCACGGTGCCGGCCGCCAGCCCCTCGATGGTCTCCTTGATCTCCTTGGGTTTCTGGAAGCGGCTCATCGCCGCCACGTTGACCGGGAAGCCCTCGTAGCGTTCGGTGAACGTCTCGTAGTGCTGCTGGACGAGCAGCGTGGTGGGCACGAGCACGGCCACCTGCTTGCCGTCCTGGATGGCCTTGAACGCGGCGCGCACCGCGATCTCGGTCTTGCCGAAGCCCACGTCGCCGCAGATGAGGCGGTCCATCGGGCGGGGCTGCTCCATGTCGTGCTTGACCTCGTCGATGGTGGTGAGCTGGTCGGCGGTCTCCTGGTAGGGGAACGCGTCCTCCAGCTCCTTCTGCCACGGGGTGTCCGGGCTGAACGCGAAGCCGGGCGTGCGCTGGCGGGCCGAATACAGCTTCACCAGGTCGTCGGCGATCTCCTTGACGTGCTTGCGCGCCTTCGCCTTGGTGGCCGCCCAGTCGGATCCGCCCAGCTTGTTGAGCTTGGGCGCTTCGGCGCCGATGTACTTGCTCACCTGGTCGAGCTGGTCGGTGGGGATGAACAGCTTGTCCGGCGGGGCGCCCCGCTTGCTCGGCGCGTATTCGATGACGAGGTATTCGCGCGTGGTGCGGTTCGCGCCGGTGCCGATGGTGCGCTGGCGCATCTCGACGAACCGGCCGATGCCGTGCTGCTCGTGCACCACGTAGTCGCCGGCCTTGAGCTCCATGAGATCAATGGCCTTGCGGCGGCGCTTCGGGGTCTTCGCCTGCGCCATCGCCGAGGTGCGGCCGGTCAGGTCGCGTTCGGTGAGCAGGGCGGTCTTCGCCTGCCTGTCGACGAAGCCGTCGACGGCCTGCGAGCGGATCGCGTCGAACCGCGTGATGCCGGTCGCGTTGACGGCGCGCTTGAGTCGTGCGAGCGTGCCCTTGGCCGCCGCGGTGATGGCGACGTCGAATCCGGCGTCGATGAGGCCTTCGATGCCGGCGGCGGCCTTCGACTCGTCGCCGCGGTACTCCCCCGGATTCGTCGCGTCGACCTGCACGCGTCCCGGGCGCGAACCGTCGACGGTGAAGCTGGTGAGGCGGATCACGTCGTGCTTCGAGTTCTCGAGCGCGGATATCGCCTCGTCATAGTCGATGAAGCTCGCCTGGTCGAAGGTGATGGGCGCGCCGGCGCCGTGGCCGGACGCGGCGACGTGCCAGCTGGCGGCGAGGAACTCGTTCGCCGTCTTGGCGAGGTCCTCGGCGGAGCGGCGCAGCTTCTCCGGGTCGCTCAGCAGGATGACGGCGTTCCCGGGCAGCAGGCCGGCGACCGGCTCCATGTCGTCGATGAGCGCAGGCATCAGCGATTCCATGCCTTCGACGGGGACGGCGTTCGCGATGGATTCGAGCATGTCGTCGGCGTTCGGGATGGAGCCGATCAGCGATTTCGCGCGGGCGCGCACCCGGTCGGTGAGCTGCAGCTCGCGGCATGGCGTCGCCCAGATGGTCGTAAGGCCGTCGCCGTAGGTGCGCTGGTCGGAGGCGTGGAATTCCCTGATGCCGTCGATCTCGTCGCCAAAGAACTCGATGCGCACCGGGTGGGGCGCGGTAGGCGGGAACACGTCGAGGATGCCGCCGCGCACCGCGAACTCGCCGCGGTCCATGACGAGCTCGACGCGCGTGTACGCGTTCTCGACGAGACGGTCCGCCGCCTCGTCGAGCGGCAGGTCCTCGCCCCGCGTGAACACGAGCGGTTCGACGTCGGCGAGGCCGGCGACGATCGGCTGGATGAGCGAGCGCACCGGCATGACGAGGATGCGGATGCGGCCGAACATCGGATCGGCGTCGCTCGGATGCTTCAGGCGACGGAACACGGCCATGCGGCTGGCGACCGTGTCGGCGCGGGGGCTGAGCCGCTCGTGCGGCAGCGTCTCCCATGCCTCCAATTGGGCGATGTCGTCCGGATTCCCGTCATACCAGGAGCGTAGCGCGCCGACGGTCTCCTCGGCCTCGCGCCCGGAGGCGACGACGAGCACGACCGGCTTGCCGGCCTTGCCTGTTGTGCCGTCTGTGCCGCCCACACCCTGTGCGATGGCGGCGGCGAGCGCCGGGCGCATGCCTTCGGGCAGGCCGACGACGATCGCGTCGTCGACGCCCTCCGGCGGTTCGATGTCGCCGGACGCGACCTTGCGGAACGCGGGATCGCCGTCCGCGAGCCGTTCGAGCAGCCCGGCGAGCGAGCCGTCGACGAGGCCGAGTTCGGACGTGACGGACGCGGGCGTCTCCTTGGCGTCAGCGGCCATTGAACTTCTCCTGGGTCTTGGCGAGTCCCTTGAAGATGATGTCCTCGGCGGCGTCCGCGCCGTCCATGAGGAATTCGGGCAGCTGCTTGCGCTGGTCGGGGCCGAAGCCGCCGAGCACCCAGTTGATGGTGTTGTCGTGCGCGTTGGCGCCGCGGCGGGCATGGCCGACGCCCATGCGCACGCGCGCGTACTTCGGCGTGCCCAGCGACTTGTCGATGGATTTGATGCCGTTGTGGCCGCCGGCGGAGCCGCCGGCCTTGACCTTGATGCGGCCGAAGTCGAGGTCCATGTCGTCGTGGATGACAATGACGTGGTCGGGCTGGATCTGGTAGTAGGAGCAGATCGAGGCGACCGCGTTGCCGGACTCGTTCATGTAGGTGAGCGGCTTGGCGAGGAAGAACTTGACGGCGCGGCCGTCGAGGTGCATCGCGCCCTTGCCGAGCATGGCGAGCCCCTTGTGGTCGGAGAAGGCGACCGACCAGCGTTCCGCGAGCACGTCGGCGGTCATGAAGCCCATGTTGTGCCGCGTGTCCTCATACTTCTTGCCCGGGTTGCCCAGTCCCGCGATCAGCCAGAAATCCGATGCCATATGCGTTGCTCCTTACTGCGCCTTACTCGTTTTCGACCGAACAGATTGTACCCACCGCCTCAGTCAAGGGCGCGGACGCGCAGGTGCCGGCGCCGGCGCCCCGGTCACAGGTCGAGGTACCAGTAGGACATGTCGTGCATGACGCCGGTCGCGTCGGTGGCGGCGGCGGGGAGGAGACCGAACCGAGTGAAGCCGAAGCGGCGCATCAGGGCGGTCGATCCGGCGTTGTCGGCGAAGATGATGCCGATGGCCTTGCGCATGCGGCGGGCCCTCGCCTCGTCGAGCAGGTGGTCGAGCAGGAACGTGCCGATGCCGCGATGCCGCCACTGCGGCGCGATGTAGTAGGCGAGGTCGGTGACGCCGTCGTAGCCGGCGCGGTCGTAGAACACGGACAGCGCGCCGAAGGCGACGACCTTGCGGGGACGAGCGCCGTCGCGATCCCCCTGAACGGTCTCCACGCCGTCGCGTGCGACCTCTTCGTCACCACGGGAGGCATCGTCACCGTCGTCCGTCGCCTCGACGACGAACACCCCGTAGGGCGGCTGGTGCGATTCCACCCATGCGCGGCGTTGGTCGAGGGTGCGGGGCGCGAGGTCGGCGGTGGCGCCGCCTTCGACGACGGACGCGTTGTAGATGTCGGTGATGGCCTGGAGATCGGATGCGGTCGCGGCCCGGAACAGATAGGACATGCCGACAGCCTAGCACCCGGCGCAAGAAATCCCGGAGAACGTCCCCATCGCCCGGGAATCCTTGCGCTGACGGCATCTCAGCACAACATATCCCGGAAGATACAGCCCTTTCCCGGGAATCCTTGCGCCGGGAAGGACTCAGCACTAACAATCCCGGAAATCGCCACTGTCGTCCGGGAAAAGTCGCACTGACGATGGGTCAATGCAGGAAATCCCGGAGAATCGCAACGATTCCCGGGATTTCTTGTGCTATGCGGTGGCCTGGGGATGTATTGGAGGCGTCGGCTACGGGGTTTCCGATGCCCTCGCTCCCGAAACTACTGTTCCAGTTCGATGGCCTTGTTCAACGCGTCCTCGAGGGCCTTCTGGGCTTCGCCATAGGCGGTCCAGTCGCCGTTCCTCATGGCGTCCTGGCTGTCCTTCATCGCCTGGGCGGCGTCGTCGAGCGCCTGCTTGAGCTCAGGGCTGCGCGCGGCGGACGAACCCGACGAACCCGACGAACCCGACGACGAACCGGAATCCTTACCGTCACCTGAACCGGAACCGCCCTTCGACGTGTCACCCGACGAACCGGACGAACCCGCCGAGCCGGAACCGCCCGAACCGCCCGCGACGTTCGCCGCGTCGCCGGCGGACGCGCCGGAGTCGCCGCCGAACACCTGGTCGAGCGCCTCGTCGAGCGTGTCGGCGAACCCGACCTGGTCGCCGAACGCGACGAGCACCTTCTTGAGCAGCGGGAACGACGTGGCGCCCGAGGACTTCACGTACACGGGCTGCACGTAGACGAGGCCGCCGCCCAACGGCAGGGTCAGCAGGTTGCCGCGCACCACGTTCGTGGAGCCGGACTGCAGGAGGTTCAGCTCCTTGGACACGTCGGCGTCGGCGTTGAAGTTGTTCTGCGCCTGTCCGGGGCCGGGCACGTTCGAATCCTTCGGCAGCTCCTGCAATCTGAGGGTGCCGTAGTTCGGCCCGATCTCGCCCTTCGTCGAGCCCGCGTCCGAGTCGACGGAGAGGAATCCGGTGAGGATCTCGCGCGTCGACGTGCCGGCGGGGATGTACGAGGAGGTCAGCGAGAACACCGGCTCCTTGGTGCCGCCGGTCTGGAGGGTCAGATAGTAGGGCGGCTGGAGGATGTCCTGGTCCTGCGCCTGCTGCGATTCGGTCGGGTCGACCGGCGTCTGCCAGAAGTCCTCGCCCGAATAGTACTGGCTGGCGGAGGTCACGTGGTACTTGGCGAGCAGTTCGCGCTGCACCTTGAACAGGTTCTCCGGATAGCGCATGTGGCTCATCAGGTCGCCGCTGATCTCGCCCAGCTGGTGGTACTGGCCGGGGAAGATCTGCTCCCACGCCTTGATGACCGGATCGGACTTGTCCCACACGTACAGGTCGACGGAACCGTCATACGCGTCGACGGTGGCCTTCACCGAGTTGCGGATGTAGTTCGCCTGCTGCGTGCCGAGTCCGGTCACGGTGGACGACGAGACGGTGGTGGAGTCCTTGGTCGCCGACCCGAGGTCGGTCATCTGCGAGTACGGGTAGGCGTCGGACGTGGTGTAGCCGTCGACGATCCACTTGACGCGGCCGTCGACCACCGCCGGGTAGACGCGCCCGTCGAGCGTCAGATACGGGGCGACCTTGGCGACGCGCTCGCGCGGCGACCGGTCGTAGAGGATCTGCGAGGCGGAGGTCACGCGGTCGGAGAAGAGGATCTGGTCGGAGCCGAAGCGGATCGCGTACAGGAGACGCGCGAACAGGTTGCCGACGGACGGGCCGCCGTTCCCCTTGAACGTGTTGGTCGCGCCCTTCGACCCGGTCGGATAGTCGAACTCCCATGCGGCGGTGCCCTCCGGCGCGCCGACGATCGAGTATTCGCCCATGTTCGGCGAGAAATAGATGCGCGGCTCGTACTTCTCGGATTCGGTGAGCTTGCCCTGCGTGGGGATGCCGGATTCGAAGAACTCGGGCTGGCCGTCGGCGGTCACCTTGTTGCCGTAGGCGGCGACGACGCCGTAGCCGTGCGTGTACACGGTGTGGTCGTTCACCCAGTTGCGGTTGTCGTTGCCGGCGAGGTCGAGCTCGCGGGCAGCAATCACCGTGTCCTGGCTCTTGCCGTCGATTTCGTACTTGTCGACGGCGAGCGTGTCGGCGAACGTGTAGTACTGCTTGGACTGCTGGAGCTGCTTGAACGTCGGGGAGACCACCTGCGGGTCGAGCAGTCGGATCTGCGCCGTGGTCTCGCCCTCCGAGCTCAACGCGCCGGATTCGCCCTTCGTCGTGGCCTTGTAGTTCTCGGTCTTGAGCTTGTCGAGGCCGTAGGCGGCGCGCGTGGCGTCGATGTTGCGCTGGATGTACGTGGATTCCATCTCCTGCGCGTTCGGGTTGACGCGGAAGCGCTGCAGCACCGCCGGCCACACGATGGTCAGGACCATGGAGACGACGACCACGACGGCGATGGCGACGATCGGGGTGCGCCACGCCTTCAAGGCGGCGGAGGCGCGCACGCCGAGCGGCTGCGCGCCCTCCAGCGCGTGCGAGCGCATGAGCCACACGCCGAGCACGACGCCGAGAATCGCGATGAGCGCGGCCATGATGAACGTGACCGGGATGGTCGCGTTGACGGTGGTGTACGTGGCGCCGGTGATGCGCGAACCCTGCTGGGTCAGGTGTGCGAACACGCCGAGCGCGGTGGACGCGGCGAGCGCGAACATGTTGAGCATGAGCCACACGGCGATCTGGCGACGGGCCCGCTTCGTGATGGCGAACAGGCCACGGCCGTTCACCGGCATGGTCAGGCGGATGCCGCCCATCATCACGTGCGTGGCGACGGAGAAGACGATGCCGACGAGCAGCAGCATCGACACGGCGGACATGACGAGCCTCAGGCCGGGCAGCACGAACACGTAGAAGCCGTTGTCGAGACCGAACTGCGGGTCCTCGACGCCGAAGCTCTGCGCGTGGAACATGAGCAGCACGTCGGCCCAGTTCGCGTTGAACTGCGCGCCGAACACGGCGCCCACGATCACGGAGATGACGGCGGCGACGCGTCGCGCGGTCTTCGAGCTGACGGTCTGTTTCACCTCGACCACGTCGCCGTTGACGCGTACGCGCGAGCCGTCGGCCGCGTCGGGACGGGCGCGGATCGCCAGCCATGCGGACAGGAATCCGACGAGTCCCATGAGCAGCGCGTACGCGACCCACAGGCCGACCTTCACGCCGAGCTGCGTCCAGACGACGGATTGGAAGCCGAGCTGCCCGTACCACATGAGGTCGGTGAGGAACCGGGCGAGGCCGAAGAACAGGCCGACGAGGATGGCGAGCGCCGCGACCACGCCGATGAGGATCTTCGTGCCGCGGTCCGGGCCGCCATGCGGGCCTTTGCCCGGACGCGAGGGTCTGCGCGTGATGCGCGGGAATCCGGGGCCGAACGGGGGTCGTCCCGCTCCCCCGCCGTGTCGCGCTCCGGAGCCGGCGGCACCGGCGCCCGCTCCCGCGCCCGACGGCCTTGCGTCGTCGCCGTCCGTCTCGACGTCGATGATGATCGGATCGTCGTCGGAGCGTTCCGCCCGCACCCGCGATCCGTTCCGACCGGACCGCCCGCGATCGCCGCGCGGGTCGAAATCGGGGTCGAACATACCGAATATATCTGCGAATGACATGTTCCCAGCCTACAAACAGGTGGGGAATGTCAATTCGCGTCCGTTCGCCGGGAGCCGAGCCGTGCCGGCGTGTATTCTCGTGCGCGGATACGGACGGCCATCGGATATCCGATGGCCGGTGGCCGATGACCGATATCGATGACGGAAAATGATGGAAAGGGGACGTCTGTGCTCACGGGGAATCGTCGGGACGGTGGTGCGACGAGGCGCGGAGGCGCGATGCCGACGCTCGTGACGGCCGTCGCCGCGGCGCTCGCGGTCGTGCTGGTCGTCGTGCTGGTGGTCCTGCCGCGGGTGCGCGACGCCCGGCATCCGGCGGCTCCGTCGGGCCGGACCGCGCACATGTCGCGTTCGGCCGTCCCCACGCCCGGGGATCCGACGTCGATGCGGGCGCGGCGAATCGTCGACGGCATGGATGTGGAGGAACGCGTCGGCCAGCTGGTGATGGCGCCGTTGTTCGCCGGCAGCGAGCCGTCCGCGTTGAAGGACGCGATCGCCGACCGTCACGTCGGTTCGGTGCTGCTCATCGGCAACTGGCGTTCCGGCGTGTCCGGCGTGCGTAAGGCGGTCGACGGGCTGCAATCCTATGTGGGGGACGGTTCGCGGCTGATCGTCGCCACCGATCAGGAGGGCGGCCAGGTGCAGCATCTGACCGGTTCCGGGTTCGACGCGATGCCGAGCGCGGTCGAGCAGGGCGCGATGACGTCCGACCAGCTGCGCGCGTCGGCGGCCGGTTGGGGTGGTCAGTTGGCGGCGGCCGGCGTCAACGTCGATCTCGCGCCGGTCACGGACACGGTTCCCGGCGACCGCAAGCAGAACGATCCGATCGGCGCGTTGGACCGTGATTTCGGTCTCGACGCCGCCGGCAACGCGGCGCATGCGGCGGCGTTCGTCGCGGGGATGCGCGACGCGGGCGTGCAGTCGTCGATCAAGCATTATCCGGGTCTGGGCGCGGTCAAGGGGAACACGGATTTCACGGCGGACGGCATCCTCGACACGACGACCACGGCAGACGGCGCGGAGATCGGCGCGTTCCACACGGTGATCGCGCAGGCGCGGCCGGCGATGGTGATGATGTCGCTCGCCACGTACCAGCGGATCGACGCGGATAATCCGGCCGCGTTCTCCTCCACGATCGTGGACGGCGTGCTGCGCGGCAGGCAGGGCTATGACGGCGTGGTCACGTCGGATTCGCTGTCGGCGGCCGCGGTGAGCGGCACGCCGACCGACCAGTTGGGCGTGCGGTTCGTCGAGGCGGGCGGCGATCTCGTATGCATCGGCCAGAGCGCCTATGTCACGCCGATCCTCGACGGGTTGGCGGCGAAGGCGAAGTCGGATGACGCGTTCGCGGCCAAGGTGGAGCGTTCGGCGGAGCGCGTCGTGCGGCTCAAGCTCGAGATGGGGCTGATGGACTAGCGATACAGGCCGTGCTTGCCGATGTATTGGACGACGCCGTCGGGCACGAGATACCAGACGGGCTCGTCGTGTTCGGCGCGGCGCCGCACGTCGGTGGAGCTGATCGCCAACGCGGGGATCTCCAGCGTGTCCACCTTGCCTTCGGGCAGCCTCACGCCTTCGGGCGACGAGTAGCCGGGTCGGGTGACGGCGACGAAGTGGGCGAGGTCCCACATCTTCTCCGCGTCCTTCCACTGCATGATCTCGGCGACCGCGTCCGCGCCGGTGATGAAGAACAGTTCCGCGTCGGGGCGTTGCGCGCGGATGTCGCGCAGCGTGTCGATCGTGTAGGTGACGCCCGGGCGGTCGATGTCGACGCGGCTGACGGTGAACTTCGGGTTGGAGGCGGTGGCGATCACCGTCATCAGATACCGGTCCTCGGCGTTGGTGACGTGCTTGTCGAGCTTGAACACGGGCCGTCCGGTGGGCACGAAGATCACCTCGTCGAGGTCGTACACCCACGCCACTTCGCTGGCGGCGACCAGGTGGCCGTTGTGGATCGGGTCGAACGTGCCGCCCATGATGCCGATGCGCGGCGTCGCATGCCAGTTGCCGCGCGCCGACCGGCGGACGGCCGCCCCGTGCCGCGCGGCGGCGGGGCCGGATTCGGAACCGCCGGTGCCGGGCGCGCCGGCGTTGGCCACGTTGGCGGTCGCCTCCACCGAGTCGACGGACAGGTCGGACATCCGCCGTTCGCCGGCGGTCATTCCCTCCGCATCGATGCCGGCCGTGTTCACGCGCGTCCCTCCGCCTTGCGTTCGGCCGCCTCCTCGCGCAGTTCGACGTGCTCGGCCTGCTCGGTCTCCTGTTCGATCTCCATGGCGGTGGGGCTGCCGTCCTTCGGGTCAATCTTGCCCATGTCCTCGTCCCATTCGTCCTGCACGACACGACGGATCTCCGCGAACGTGGGCAGCGGGAAGTCGGGCTGGTAGAGGCGGCGCACCTCGGCGACGCGTTCGGTCACGCGGATGAGCGTGTCGGTCATGCCGTCCACGTCGCCTTCGCGTTCGAGCGTGGAGAAACGCGCGATGTAGCTTTCCATGAGGGTCATGTGCTCGCGCACCGCGTGCAGCTGCGCGTCGTCCAGGTCCGCCACGTCCGGCGCGTGCTCGTCGGGCCAGCCGATGAGCACGGCGTCCGCGTATTCGAGCGAGGCGCGTTGGGACGCGGAGGCGATGCCGTCCTCGATCTGCACGAGGAACACGTAGCGCACGATGCTGAGGCGTTCGGCGGCGATCTTGAGCCCGCAGCGCGGGTCGTCCAGGTCGAGGTCGTCGCGCAGTTCGGTGATCGGCACGCTCATGCCGTCGTTCGCGGTCTTCTCGTCGGTCGTCTCGTTCATGTCGCTCATGCGCGCACCTGCCCCCTGCCGTATCCGATCCATTTCGTGGTGGTCATCTCCCTCAGGCCCATCGGCCCGCGCGCGTGCATCTTCTGCGTGGAGATGCCGAGTTCGGCGCCGAAGCCGAACACGCCGCCGTCGGTGAACCGCGTGGACGCGTTGACCATGACGACGGCCGAGTCGATGCGCGCGGTGAACTCTTCGACGGCCGTGTAGTCCTCGGCGACGATCGCCTCGGTATGGCCGGTGGAGTGCGCGTTGATGTGGTCGACGGCCTCGTCGAGCGAGTCGACGACCTTGATCCCCATTTCAAGCGCGAGGTACTCGGTGTCCCAGTCCTCGGCGGTCGCGTGCGTGAGCAGCCCGTCCGCCGCGGCCTGCGGCGCGGCGGCGTCGATGATCGCGTAGGCGCGTTCGTCCGCGTGGAGCGTCACGCCCGCGTCGAGCAGCGCGGCGGCCGCCACGGGAAGGAACGCCGCGGCGACGCGCTCGTGCACGAGCAGCTTCTCGGCGGCGTTGCACACGCCGACGCGCTGCGTCTTCGCGTTGATGATGATGGGGATCGCCTTGGCCGGGTCGCCGGAGGCGTCCATGTAGATGTGCACGTTGCCGGCGCCCGTCTCGATGACCGGCACCTTCGAGTTCTCGACGACGGCGCGGATGAGGCCCTTGCCTCCGCGCGGCACGAGCAGGTCGATGTGGCCGCGCGCCTCCATCATCGCGGTCGCGCCGTCGCGTCCGAAATCGTCGACGGTGGCGACGAGCGACGGGTCGAAGCCTTCCGCGCGCAGCGCGTCGCCGATCACGGCGAGCGTGGCGGCGTTCGTGCGTTCGGCCGCGTGACCGCCTCGCAGGATCGCCGCGTTGCCGGATTTGAGGCACAGGGACGCGACGTCGACGGTGACGTTCGGACGCGCCTCGTAGATCATGCCGATGACGCCGATCGGCACACGCGTCTGGGTCAGGCGCATGCCGTTGGGCAGATTGTAGCCGCGCACGATCTCGCCGACCGGATCGGGCAGGGAGGCGACGTGACGCACGCCGTCGGCGGCGGCCTTGACACGCGGGGCGTCGAAGAGCAGGCGGTCGAGCTTGCCGGCGTCCATGCCGGCCTCGCGCGACACGTCCATGTCGGCGGCGTTGGCCGTCTCGATCTCGCCGGCGCGGGCGTCGAGCGCGTCGGCGATGGCGTGCAGCAGACGGTTCTTGGCGTCCGTGTCCGCGCGCGCGAGCGCCCGCTGCGCGCGTGCGGCGGCGTCGGCGCGGACGCACACGGCATCGAAGACGGCTCCCGCGACCGCGGTTTCCTCGTTGTTCGTCATAACCACCCACCTTACCGCAACACGTGCGCAAAGTCCGGAATACGAAAAGGCTCCCCCGCCGGGCGAGGGAGCCGATATGGACCGATCAGTGGATCTGGTCGAGGTCCGGGTAGAGCGGGAAGTCCTCGACGAGCTTGTCGACGCGGGCCTTGAGGGATTCGACGTCGGCGGACGGGCCGGCGGCGAGCGCGGTGCCGATGATGTCGGCGACCTCCTCGTACTCCTTCGGTCCGAAGCCGCGGGTGGCGAGCGCGGAAGCGCCGATGCGAAGGCCGGAGGCGACGGAGGCGGGACGCGGGTCGAACGGCACGGTGTTGCGGTTGATGGTGATGCCGCACTGGGCGAGCAGGTCCTCGCCCTGCTTGCCGTCCATCTCGCTGTTGCGCAGGTCGACCATCACCAGGTGCACGTCGGTGCCGCCGGTGAGCACGCTGATGCCGTTGGCCTTGACGTCGTCGGCGAGGAGGCGCTCGGCGATGATCTTCGCGCCTTCGAGCGTGCGCTCCATGCGGTTCCTGAACTCCGGAGTGCCGGCGACCTTGAAGCTGACGGCCTTGCCGGCGACCACGTGCATGAGCGGACCGCCCTGCTGGCCGGGGAACACGGAGGAGTTGAGCTTCTTGGCGTACTCCTGCCTGGCGAGGATGAAGCCGGAACGCGGGCCGCCGAGGGTCTTGTGGGCGGTGGAGGAGACGACGTCCGCGTACGGGACGGGGCTCGGATGCAGGCCGGCGGCGACGAGGCCGGCGAAGTGGGCCATGTCGACCCAGAACTTGGCGCCGACCTCGTCGGCGATCTCCTTGATGGCCTTGAAGTCCTCGATGCGCGGGTAGGCGGACCAGCCGCCGATGATCATGGCCGGGTGGGTCTCGAGGGCGCGCTGGCGGATGATCTCCGGGTCGATGCGGAAGGTCTCCGGGTTCACGCCGTAGGCTTCGGCGTGGTAGAACTTGCCGGAGAAGTTGATCTTCATGCCGTGGGTGAGGTGGCCGCCGTGGTCGAGGGCGAGGCCGAGCACGGTGTCGCCGGGCTTGACGAGCGCCTGGTAGACGGCGGCGTTGGCCTGGGCGCCGGAGTGGGGCTGGACGTTCACGTATTCGGCGCCGAACAGCTTCTTGGCGCGTTCGCGGGCGATGGTCTCGATCTGGTCGACGAACTCGCAGCCGCCGTAGTAGCGGCGTCCCGGGTAGCCCTCGGCGTACTTGTTGGTGAGCACGGAGCCCTGGCACTGCAGCACGGCGCGCGGCACGAAGTTCTCGGAAGCGATCATCTCGAGGCCGCCCTGCTGGCGGCGGAGTTCGGAGTCAAGCAGCTCGGCGATCTCCGGATCGGCGGCGCTGATGGGCGCGTTGAATGCGTCGGTGGCCTTCTGTGCGAGGGGTGAAGCGGTCATGTGTGCTCCTTAAACGGTGTGGGTAACGACTGGTTTGCCGTTCGGGCGACGAGTGTACGGTCCGTTTGTGGCGAACCTGTTTCCGCCGTATGACGAATCTCACACCGTGGAACGCCTCCCCGCGACCCCCACCCCCGCCCGTCATGCCCATGGTGCGGCAAACCCCTCATGGTGCGGTCGCCCGAAACGGCGTGATTCCGCCGTTGTGTGGATTATGTGTGACCGCACCATGGGAGATTCGCCGCACCATGGGAGGGTCGCCGGTAGACTTGTGGATGGTTTATCGTCCCCGTTTCGCGTATGAAGGATCCGCCGTGGCCACCACATTCCATTCCACCCGTTCCACCACCGATTCGCTGACCGCCAAGCAGGCGATCCGCAAGGGCATCGCCGACGACGGCGGCCTGTTCGTCTCCGACCAGCTGGGTTCCGTGAAGGTCGAGATCGGCGATCTGGCCGGCAAGTCCTATCAGGAGATCGCGCGCCGCGTGCTGGGCGCGCTGCTGCCCGACTTCACGGCCGAGGAGCTGGGCGCGTGCATCGACGCCGCCTACGGCGACCAGTGGTCGGACGACCGCATCACGCCGTTGAAGCCGCTCGGCGACGACTTCATCCTCGAACTGTTCAACGGCCCGACCTCCGCGTTCAAGGACGTGGCCCTGCAGATCCTGCCCCGCTTCATGGCGCGCACCACGCCGGCCGGCGGCGACGCGGACGAGAGGATCATGATCCTCACCGCCACCTCCGGCGACACGGGCAAGGCGGCGCTGGCCGGCTTCGCCGACGCCCCGGGCACCGCAATCACCGTCTTCTATCCGGAGGGCAAGGTGAGCCAGGTGCAGGAGCTGCAGATGACCACGCAGACCGGCTCGAACGTGAACGTGGCCGCCGTGGAGGGCAACTTCGACGACGCGCAGTCCGCGGTCAAGCGCATCTTCGGCGACAAGGAGCTCGCCGCGAGGCTCGCCGGCGACTCGCACGTGGTGCTCTCCTCCGCGAACTCAATCAACGTGGGCCGTCTCGTGCCGCAGGTCGTCTACTACTTCTCCGCGTACGCGCAACTGCTCGAACAGCAGGTCATCAACGTGGGCGACGAGGTCGAGTTCGTCGTGCCGACCGGCAACTTCGGCGACATCCTCGCCGGCTACTACGCGAAGCTGCTCGGCCTGCCCGTCAAGCATCTCGTGGTCGCCTCCGACAAGAACAACGTGCTGTTCGACTTCCTCACCACCGGCACGTACAACCGTCAGCGCCCGTTCTTCCAGACGATCAGCCCGTCGATGGACATCCTCATCTCCTCGAACCTGGAGCGCATGCTCTACTACCTGTCCGACGGCGACACGCGCCTCATCGCCATGCTGATGAACGACCTCAAGAACTGGGGCACGTACGAGATCCCGGAGCCGCTGCTCGCCAAGATCCGCCAGCTGTTCGGCTGCGGCTGGGCGGACGAGGACCAGGTGCGCGAGATGATCGCCGACTGCTGGGAGAAGAACCGCTACGTCATCGACCCGCACACCGCGTGCGCGTACTTCGTCGCGCAGCAGATGCCGCGCGATCCGCTGACCCCGCGCGTGATCCTCGCGACCGCGAGCCCGTACAAGTTCCCGCGCGTCGTGAACGAGTCCCTCGGTTTCGACGCGACCGGCACCGATTTCGAGTGCATGGACGTGCTCGCGCATGAGACCGGCACGACCGCCCCGGCCGCGCTGCGTGGCCTTGAGACCGCCGATGTCCGCTTCGATACGGTCGTCCCGATCGACGGCATGGAGTCCTTCGTCGAGCAGGCCGCCAAGGCGCTGTGATCGCGTTTCGCAATCCCCCTCGGTAAGGAAATCCCCTTCAGCCCGTACCGGCGGCTGAGGGGGATTCTCTTACAGCAGGGCGAACACGACCGGCATGCCGATGATGACGACAAGCAGCGCGGCGATTCCCGCCCACGCTCCCGGACGCGCGAAGTTGCAGGTCCAGCCGATGCCGAAGCGTTTCGGCACGATCACGGCCGGATCGTCGCGGTTCCAGTAGATCACGCCGCCGATCCAGTATCGGTCGTCATCGCGGGGCATCGTCCCGCCGCCATCGCCGTCCCCGGCCGCATCACCGTCGTCCTCATCGAACACGCGCGCGCCGTTCTGTCCGTAGCGCACGCCCATGCCGATGGCGCCGACGACCGCGGCCACGGCGACGAGCGCCAGCAGCACGCCGACCGTTCCCGCGCCGACCACTCCGATGAGCGAGAGCTGGAAGCCAAGTCCCATCGCCGCGGCGACGAGCAGGCCGACGACGACCAGATACACGCTCCACGCCCGCGCGTACACACCGTAGGCATAGGCGCTGGATGCGGGCCGTTCCGGGTCCACCGGCCGCCGGGAACGCAACAGCACCGCATGGCAGACGACCATCACCGTGGCCATGACCAATTGCACAAGCACCGGATACCAGATCACGGCCGGCGACTTCACCGCCCATGAATCCACATGTCCGGCGAAATCCATGTGCATGGGCACGCGATCGGGCATGCGGTCGTAGCCGAGCACACCGACGAGGGTCGTGACGGCGAGCGCCACGGCCTGCAACGACTCCCAGCCGAATCCGAGAGGTTCGGGCGCGGCGGTTTCGGCAACGGCTGCCGCACGCCGGTCGCCGTCCGCCACCCATCCGCGTTCCCGTTTGACCGTCATGACCTTGCGGCGGCACGCCTGCTGCGCGACGACGGCGAGGACGGCGACGAGTACGGTCGCCATGCCGGCGGCCCACAATGCACCGGTCGCGCCGGCGAGAAGCCAGACCGCGAGCGAGACAGCGACGCATGCCGCGCCGGCCCCGACGACGGCACGCAGATATCCGGTCTTCAGCGTGCGGATGCGCGGGTCGCGGTGCGCGACGGGAGGCACGGTCACGCCGAAGACCTCACGCCGATCGGTCAGCCACGGCGTGAGCGCCATGGGGACGGCGACGAGCGACGGGAGGATGAGGACCGTCAGCAGCAGGGCAACGGTCGCGATGGTCGCGTTCATGGTGATTCTCCTTCATCCCGTCATTCGCCGTATACGCGGGCGAGTTGCGTGTGCACGAGGCCAAGGAACGACGCCGCGTCTCCCCCGCCCGCCTTGTGTTCGAGTATGAGCCGGTGGAGTTCGCCTTCGATGCGCGCGTCGCCGGGCGCGTCCGCGGCTCCGGCGCCTCGTTCGGCGACGACGGCGCCGGAGCCGCGTCGCATCGTGATATAGCCGTCGTCGCGCAGGAGCGCGTACGCCTTGTTGACCGTGTGCAGGTTGATGCCGAGGTCGACGGCGAGCGCGCGCACGGACGGCAGACGGTCGCCGGGCGCGAGTTCGTCGTTCGCGATGCCGGCGATGACGCCGCGTCGCAGCTGTTCGTAGATCGGCACGTCGCTGCGGGCGTCGATGTCGATGATCATCGGCATGCCCCCTTCCCTAAATCGTTCTGCCTGTTCCATATCAACTATAACACTTTTTGTGATCGCGGCGTTGCGCGTATGAACCACGGCGAAACGTCGACCGTCGGCACGGACCGCGACGCAACATAGCAAACATAGCAATCGACATGTTATGATGGTTGTTATGTAGAAACGTCAAAGGAGGCATGATGTGGTCGGAGGAAGAGATCGACGCGCTGCTCGAACCGCTGCGTCATGCCGACAGCGACGATCAGAGCGTCGAGGTCAAGGAGGCCGTCGGAGGATTGCCGACTTCGTTGCCCGAAACCGTCTCGGCGTTCTCCAATGGAAACGGCGGCACCATCATCCTCGGCGTTTCCGAACGCCATGGGTTCTCCTCCATCGATGGATTCGACGCCAGATCGATCGCGGACGCGATGGCGCAGATGTGCCGAGAGAAGCTGATGCCACCGGTCCGCCCGGTCATAGAAATCGCGGCATATCGCGGCTCGAAGGTGGTCGTCGCCGCCATCGACGAAATCGACCCACTGGACAAGCCTTGCTATGTACGTAACAGGGGCCGCTACAGCGGCTCGTTCATTCGTATATGGGATGGAGACAGGAAGCTCAGCCAATACGAGATCGACCGTCTGCTGGAGAACCGTGCACAGCCCACATACGACAAGGAGGTCGTCGACGAGGCCGCCGTCGACGACCTGATTCCGGATGCGCTTCAGGGCATTCTGGATTTATGCCGCAGGCAACGGCCGCGCATTTTCGGGAGAATCTCGGACGATGAGGCCTTGTGCATGCTGGGCGTCACGGGAACCGGCGCCGACGGCGGCATCCATCCCACGCTTGCGGGACTGCTCGTCGCGGGCGGCTACCCGCAGCAGTTCTTTCCGCGTCTGAACATCACGTTCACCCGGTATCAGGGGTACAGCAAGGTGTTCGCCGGTGGGGTGAAGTACATCGACAACCGGACCTTCGACGGCCCGATTCCCGAAATCCTCGAGGAGACGTTGCTCGCCGCGCGCAGGAACATGCGCATCGGCGGCGTGTTGGACGGTCCCCTGCGCAAGGACACCTTCGAGTATCCCGAAGAGGCCATACGCGAAGCGGTGGTCAACGCCGTCATGCACCGCGATTATTCGCCGATGGCCCGTGGCGGCCAGATCCAGGTCAACATGTATGCGGACCGGTTGGAGATACTCAGCCCCGGCGGACTGTACGGCGCCGTGACCACGGACACCATCGGCATGCCCGGCGCCACGTCCACCAGAAACCAGACGTTGGCCAAGCTGCTGGAGCTCACGCCGTTCCGCGGCGGGACCGTCGCGGAGAACCGGGGCACGGGATTCGAACTCATCACGGCCACCCTCACGGAGAACGGCAACGGCGCGCCCGAGATCGCCGACACCTTGACGGCGTTCCGCATGACCTTCCGATCGGCCGACACCGCCAGGCTGCCGGACAGCCGCAGGGATCGACGCTACGCCGCGCAGGGCGAACAGGCAGACGTCGACTACAGCGCCTCCGTGGGATTGGACCATGGCAAGGTGCCGAAACCCACGCATCCGAAGATCGTGCCGTTCCCCCATGGCGGCATCGACGTGCAGGACATCACCGACCGGGAGCTGTACGACCAGACCATCAAGGGCACGCCATGGCTGGAGGAACCATATGCCCGATACATGGGCATCGAACGGGATTCCCGGTCGGATGAAGGGACCGTGCCGGCCGAAGACACCGTGCCTGCGGCATCTTCAGCTATCAGCGCCGTCACGCCCATCGGCGACGACTCCGCGGCTCCACCTCACGAGGATGCCGGATACTCGCCGTTGGAGGAGGCGCTGCTGACGCTCATCGGCGAGCATGGCACCATGGCGACACCGCAGCTGGTGGAGGCGACCGGTGCCCCGCGTTCGACCGTCACCTACCAGTTGCGCAAGCTGCTGCGCTCGGGAGCCATCGAACGCACCCAGCCGGCCCGCAGCCCCAAACAGGAGTACCGTCTCAAGGCCACCTAGGCAAGCGGCACGACGACCCATGTGAATTGCCGGTTAACTCCGTCGCGCCGCACGGCGCATCGTGCCTACAATGGCGAGACGAAGGGAGCAATCATGCCTGACAACAACGCTGTTACGCTGCGCAAGACCGAACCGTCCGATTATCCGCTGTTCGCACGGTGGTGGAACAACCCGTCCGTCGCCGACGGCTGCCGGAAGACCCTGGACGAGACAGCCGACGATGAGGCGGAACGCCTGTTCCACGAATGGAGCGACGTCGACGACGACACCCGTTTCGGGCGGACGGTGCTCGACCCGTTCGGCAACCCCATCGGATTCGTCTCAGCCTGGGACGGCGGGGAACCGGACCGCAATCCCACGATGTCGGTGCTCATCGGCCCGTACTATCAGGATCGCGGCTTCGGCAACCAGGCCATGAAGCTCGGCATCACGCTGGCCGCCGAACAGCTCAAGGCGAAGAAGATCACCGTCAAGGTGTGGTCGTTCAACCTGCGCGCCCGCCACATGGTCGAATCCCTCGGGTTCGTCGAGGTCGACCGTCACGAAGGCGTCGTGGAGCGCGGCGGGCGCACGTTCGGCGAAGTGGTCTACCAGGCGCCGATCGCGCGCCTCACCGGCCGCATCACCGCCGAGGCCGCCGAGCGTGAGGAGGGCGAGAAGCTCGAGGCGCAGCGTTTCGCCGCCGAACGCCCCTCCGACCTCATGCCGGTGCGCTGAAGCCGAACCGGAACGAGTCCTTTAGCGGCGACGGGATTTGACCGGCGTCAGTCGCCGGCGTGAGTGGGAGTCACGGCCACCACGCACCGACTCCCGCTCACGCCGCGCTTGGGCGGCGGCACGAGACTTGGCGGCGCTCTCCTCCTCGAGGGAGGGCAGACCGGCGGCGGCACGACGGCCGTTCTCGCGTCGGTGGCCCCGCTCGTCCTTGCGTTCCGCGGCGATGGAGCCGGGAGCGGGGAACCAATGCAGCTGGACCAGCGTCTGGGCGAGGTTCCACAGATTGTTCGTCATCCAATAGAGCAGCACGCCGAACGGCAACGCCACGCCCGAGACCACGTAGATGGCCGGGAAGACGAACACCGTCATCCTCTGCATGCGGAACTGCGGAGAATCCATCGTATCCTTCGGCGTATTGCGGTGGATGAGCATCCATTGCATCGCGAACAACGACACACACATGACCGCGACGACCATGCCGATGACGGCGCGAGGCCCCACGGATTCGGCCGTACCGAATGTTTCGGACAGACGCACGCCGAACACCGATGACGATTCGACGCTGCCGGCAAGCACACGATCCATGGCACCGAGTGGCTCGGCCTTGCCCGACGCGATGGAGGGCAGCGACTGCAGCACGTAGTACAGGGAGCATAGGATCGGCGCCTGGATCATCGCGGGCATGCATGAGCCGAGCGGTTCGGCGCCATGCTCACGTTGCAACGCCATGAGCTCGCGTTGCAATGCCTCACGGGAACGTTGATCCCTACGTGCCGCGTATCTGCGCCTGATGCGCTGCATTTGCGGCTGGATGGCCTGCATCGCCCGCATGCCGCGCAGCTGACGGACGAACAGCGGGATCAGACATACGCGGATGACGACGACCAGGCACATGACGGACAGGCACCATGCGGGATCGGGACCGTCCGGCAGTCCGGCGGCGACGAACACGGCATGGATGAGGGTGAGTAGTTGGGCGATGACCCATTCGATGGGTCGGAACAGGGGCATGAGGGCATTCATGATGCTAAACGCTTTCCGGATAACGGTCCCGGTCCGGGTCCTGCATGGACCGGGACCGGCACGATGACGAATCTGAATATGAGAGGAACCGGCCGTGACCATGTCACGGCGTACATGAGCAAACAGAAGAGGAAAATTCAGATTCGCGGTTCGGGAAGCGTGTAACGGGCCCAACGCGGCACCCATTGCGGGCGCGCCCACGAGCGCACCTTGTCGCACAACACCGCATCGAAGCGGAAATCACGCGGCAACGGCTTGCGGCCGGCGCAGGACGCGCAGAGGGCGAGCGCATGTACGGCGACGCCTACGACCGTCGCAATCACGATGACGGCACAGGATGCGGCCAACGCGACGACGGCGAGCGCCGTACCGGACGTGTCGGACGCGAACCCGCCGGCCATGCCGATGGACAGCGTCACGACGGTCAATGTAAGCAGGACGGCGAACGACGCCGGTCGGACGACGAGACCTCCACGTGAGAACAATGCAAGCCGTGTCGCGGCGACATGCCGCGTGATCTCCTGCACCAGCACGGCGGGAATGACGACGGGCGCGAGCATCACGAGGAGCATGGCATATCCCAGCCATGTGCCAAATCTGATGCCATCCATGCCGTTGTCGCCCCCCTGACCGTATATCACGTATATCATTCGCCGTACGTTGCGGCCAGTATACGCCCTACAGGTCGCGGGGCGCGTCGTGGAAGTCGAAGAGGACGCCGTCGGCCTCGTCGCAGATCGTGGCCCAGTCCGCATCGGACGAGTCGTCGTGCATGGCCCATACGCGCATGCCCGCGGACTTCGCGGAGCGCACGGCGACGAGCAGGTCCTCGAATACCGTGCAGTCGCATGGTTCCACGCCGAGACGGGCGGCGGCGAGCAGGTAGACGTCCGGCCGGTCCTTGCCCACGTCGTTCACGTCGTCGACGGAGACGATGGCGTCGAACAGGTCGAACATGCCCACGTGCCGCAACGCCGGTTCCCTGAGACGCGGCGGCAGCGAGGTGGCGACGGCGAGCCGCACGCCGCGCGCCTTCAGGTCGCGCAGATAGCCGAGCGCGCCCGGTTTCGCCTCGACGGTGGTCGCGTAGGCGACGCGCGCCATCTCGTCCCACTCGTCCATCAATGCCTCGGGCGTGTCCTTGAGGCCGAACCGCGCGATCGTGTATTCGGCGATCTGCCGGAACTGCATCGGCGCGACCTTGGCCATGTAGTCGTCGGGCACGGCCAGCCCGCGCTTGGCGAGGAAATCGATGTCAACCTGGTCCCATACGCCCATCGAGTCGAGGAGCGTGCCGTCGAGGTCGAAGATGGCGGCCTTGCGGGATGTCCGTGATGTCATAGCGTGCTCTCCTTGAGCAGTTCGCGGGCGTGGTCGAGGGACGCCTCCGACTCGCTGCCGGAGAGCATACGGGCGACCTCGTGGACGCGCGCGGCGTCCCTCACCTCGGCCACGGTGGTGACGACGCCCAGATCGTCGTCGTCCGCGTCCGGCGGCTCCTTGGTGACGACGAACTGCGAGTCGGCCCAGCTGGCCACCTGCGCCAGGTGCGTGACGACGATGACCTGCGAGCTGCGGGCGAGACGGGCGAGACGCCTGCCGAGTTCGACCGCCGCCTTGCCGCCGACGCCCGCGTCGACCTCGTCGAAGATGAACGTCATGTCGGACGGCGCGGCACCATGCTCCCCCACTGCCGCTTCCCCCGCGTGCATGTCCGCGGCGGACAATTCGAGGGCGAGCATGAGACGGCTCAGTTCGCCGCCGGACGCGCTTTTGCCCATCGGCAGCTGCGGCGAGCCTTCGTAGGGGGTGAACAGGAACGCGATGTCGTCGCCGCCGTTCGCGTCGAGCGCGTCGTCGCCGTCACGCGGCGTGACGCGGATCTCCAGCGAGGCGCCGTCCATGGCGAGCGAGGAGAGCTCCTCGGTGACGCGCGCGGCGAGACGCCCGGCGGCCGCCTCGCGCGCCTCGCGCAGACGCGCGGCCGCCTTCGCGGCGGTCTCGTGCAGCCGGTCGCGTTCGGCCTCCAGCTCGGCGAGTTTCTCGGGCGAGGCGTCGAGGTCCTCGATGTCGAACGCGGCCTTGTCGCGCCATGCGATCACGTCCTCGATGCCCGGCCCCCAGCGGCGGGTGAGTTCGTCGAGGTCGTGGATGCGCGCGTTCAGCGTGTCGAGGTCGGCCTCGCCGACGTCCTCGCCGAGATGCCCGGACAGGGTGAAGACGATGTCCGCAAGGTCGGCGTTCACCGATTCGAGCCGGTCGGCGAGCTCGTCGAACCCGCCATCGGACACGTGGATGGCGCGCAGCGCCTGCGCCGCCTCGAGGATCCGGTCGGAGGCGCCGGGCGCTTCGGCGGGCGAGTCGGCGAGTTCCAGCTGCGACGGGTCGAGCGCGGCGAGCGCGTGGGACACGCCTTCGGCGATGTCCGCCGCGTTCTCGATGCGGTCGCGTTTCGCCTTCAGCTCCTCCAGTTCGCCCGGATGCGGGTCGACCGCGTTGATGCGGTCCACCGATTCGCGCAGGTAGTCGGCCTGCGCGCGGGCGGAGGACTCCTGCGAGCGCAGGCGTTCGAGGCGGGCGTCCATGTCGGCGAGTTCGCGCCACGCCGCATGGTAGGCGGCGAGTTCGCGACCGTCGTCGGCCGCGTGGTCGAGAAAGTCGCGTTGGCGGGAGGCGGAGGCGATCCGCAGCTGTTCGGCCTGCCCGTGGATGGTGACGAGTTCGCCGGCCACGGCGGCGAGTACGGAACGCGGCACGGTCTTGCCGCCGAGCACGGCGCGCGATCGTCCGGTGGCGCGCACGGTGCGTGCGAGGAACAGTTCGCCGTCCTCGGGTTCGACGCCGGCACGGCGGGCGATGGCGAGCACGCCGCCGGCGAGCGCCTCGTCGCCGTCCGCGTCGTCGCCGACCGTCTCGTCCGCCGTGTCGGTCGCATGGGCATCGTCCGCCGCGTCGTCGACGGCGAAGATGCCCTGCGCCCACGCTTCGGACGCGCCGACGGAGATGCGTTTCGCGTTGGCGGGGCCGCCGGAGATGAGCGACAGGGCGCTCAGCAGCATCGATTTGCCGGCGCCGGTCTCGCCGGTGATGGCGGTCATGCCGCAGGCGGGGGTGATGACGGCGGACCTGATCGGCCCCAGGTCACGCAGGGAGAGTTCCTCGAGCATCAGCGGCGCGCCTCCCCGTCGCCGTCGTGGTGGTCGTCGCGGTGGTAGTCGTGGTGGTAGTCGGAGTGGTCCGTGTACGCGGAGCGGAAATCGGCGGCGACGCCGTGCTGGGCACGGTTCGCTCCACCGGCGCCGCCCGCGCCGCCGTGCGCGGCCTGTTCGCGCCATCCGACGACGGGCAGGTCGAATTTGGTGACGAGGCGTTCGGTGAACGGCGCGCCGGAGAGGCGCGCGAGGCGCAGCGTGCCGTGCGAGGCGCGCACGTCGACGCGCGTGCCCTTCGGCAGGGCGCGCTGGCGGCGGCCGTCGCAGCAGATCCATCCGCCGGACATCGAATCGTCGAGGATGGTGATCGTGAACGTGGAGTCGGCGCCGATGACGAGCGGACGCGCGAACAGGGCGTGCGCGGCGAGCGGCACCAGCTGGAGCGCCTTCACGTTCGGCCACATGATCGGGCCGCCAGCGGAGAACGCGTAGGCGGTGGATCCGGTGGGCGTGGACACGATGACGCCGTCCGCGCCGAACGAGCTCATCTCCACGTCGTCGACGCTGATGGACAGTTCGACCATCTTGCCGCGGTCGGCGCGTTCCAGCGTGATGTCGTTCAACGCCCAGTTCTCGATGGGCGTCGACGCGCCCGGCAGCCACACGTCCACGTGGGCGATCATGCGCTCGTCGATCGAATAGTCGCGGGTGGCGATGCGTCGGATCGCCTCGTCCATCTGGAAGCTTTCGAACTCGGCGAGGAACCCGACGTGCCCCATGTTGACGCCGAGGATCGGCGTGCTCGTGCACCGCACGAGTTCGGCGGCGCGCAGGATCGTGCCGTCGCCGCCCAGCACGACGACGATCTCCGTGTCGTCGCCGACGACGGGCGGCTGCACGTCGAACGCGGGAGGCTCGAGATTGTCGATGATGGAGACGTCGAATCCGGCGTCGCGCAGCCTGCCCACCACGTCGGACACGACGGTGCCGCTCTGCCTGAGCCGCGTGTGGGTCACCACCACAGCATGACGAACACCGGTCATCGACTCCCCCTTGGATGGACGGAACAGTACAACTGCCACCCATCCTAACCGAATCGAACGGATGTCGGAAACCCCGTTCCCGAACGCCGGCACGCGCGGTTTCTCGACATGCACGCCTACAATGGCCTCACATACGCCGGCGCACGCCGGGAGCACCATGAGACAGACACCACGGACGGACAAGGAGGGGCGAGGGTACATGGCGGATCCCGTCTTCGACCAATCCTCCTCCAACCGGGAGGCCTCGCGCGGCTACGCGTGGTGGTTCTCCGGCAACACGTTCGCGCAGGCGGCGGACGGCGACGGACGCCCGCCGCGCAAACGCACCATCGTCCAGCATCTGGTCTCCCACCCCGGACGCCTGACCATCATCTACTTCATCATCCTGGTCGTCGCCTCGACGACCATGCTCCTCATCCCGCCGTCCACGCCGGAGGGCGAGACGACCACGTTCTCGACGGCGATGTTCACCGCCGTATCCGCGCTGTCCACGTGCGGCATCTCGATCGTCAGCTCGACCACGCACTGGACGACGTTCGGGCAGGCGGTGCTGCTCGTCTCCGTGCAGCTGGGCGGCATCGGCGTGATGACGTTCGCCTCGCTCATCACGCTCGCCATCAACCATCACATGAAGTCGACGCAGCGTCTGCTCACGGCGAGCGAGCTGGGCACGTCGAAGCTCAGCGAGATCCGCGGCGTCCTCACCGTCGTCATCGGCACGACGATGTTCATCGAGTCCGTGACGTTCATCGCCCTGTTCCCCGGCCTGCTCAAGGTCAACGGGGGCGACTGGCGCAAATCCCTGTGGGAGTCGCTGTTCTTCGCGGTCATGTCGTACAACAACGCGGGCTTCACGCCGGACACGGCGGGCCTGCACGTCAACAGCTGGGGCGTGGGCCTGCCGATCATGCTCTCCGCGTTCCTCGGCACGCTCGGCTTCCCCGTGATCCTCAACCTGCTCAAATGCGCGCGCGGGCACGTGCCGCCGAAACGCTGGAGCCTGCACACGAAGATCACCCTCTCCGTCACGTTCATCATCGTCGCCATGTCGCTCACCTGGTTCCTGCTCGTCGAATGGGACAACCCGTTCCTGTTCAGGGACGCCGACTTCAACACGCGCATGCGCTACGCGATGGTCGCCGCCGTCATGCCGCGCAGCTCCGGATTCGACCTGTCGTGGGTGCCGCAGGTGAGCGAGCCGACGAAGGTGTTCATGAGCGTGATCATGTTCATCGGCGGCGGCAGCACGTCGACGGCCGGCGGCATCCGCGTGACCACGTTCGCGGTGATCCTGCTCATCTGCAAGGCCTCGTTCACCGGCCACAAGGACATCAACACGTTCCACCACCGCATCCACACGAACGTGGCGATGACGGCGGTGAGCATCACCAGCACCTGCCTGCTGCTCGTGCTCGTCTCGTCCCTGTCGCTCATGCTCGTCTCCGGCTCGTCGCTGACGAACGCGCTGTTCGACTCCTGTTCGGCGTTCGGCCTCGGCGGCTACACGGTGGGCGTGGCGCGCGAGGACAATCCGGCCGCGTTGGCGATCCTCGCGGCGACGATGGTCGTGGGCCGGCTCGGGCCGATGACGATCGCCTATTCGATCAGCCGCCCCCGTTCGCTGGAGGCGGTGCGCTACCCGACCGAACCGATCGTGGTCGGCTGAATCCCCGCATTATCGCGACATCTCGCAACACACGGAAAGGACTGCAAGGCAATGGCGAAATCAGGCAAGAGCGTGCTGGTCGTGGGATTGGGCCGTTTCGGCAGCGCCGTGGCCATGACCCTCGACGCGATGGGCCAGGACGTGCTCGCCGTCGACAAGGACCCCGACCTGGTGGCCCGCTGGTCCGCGCACGTGCCGGTCGTCCAGGCGGACATGACCGACGTGCTCGCCATCGAGCAGATCGACGCCTCCCAGTTCGATACGGCGGTCGTCGCCATCGGCGACAGCGTCGAGGCGTCGGTCATCACGACCGGCAACCTGCTGGATGCGGGCGTGACCGACCTGTGGGCGAAGTCGGTGTCCGTGCAGCATGCGCGCATCCTGCAGCGCATCGGCGCGCGGCACATCATCAACGCGGAGACGGACGCGGGCAAGCGCGTAGGACATCTGGTGAGCGGCAACTATCTGGACTACATCGAGATCGAGGGCGCGCACACGGTAGTGAAGATCCATACGCCCTCGCACGCGGTGGGCCATTCCATCGAGGACGCGCAGGTGCATGAGCGCTATGGCATCACCGTGGTCGGCATCAAATCGCCGGGCAAGGAGTTCCAGTACGGTTCGAAGGAGCTCATCATGCACCGCAACGACGAGCTGGTCATCATGGGCAAGGAGGACCAGATCGACCGCTTCATCCACGCCGGCAACCGCTGATCGCCCTCAGGCGCGCGCATAGAGAAGGTATTCGGCGTTGCCGTGGGTGCCTTCGATGGGGCTCGGGGCGGTGGCGACGACCTTCAGGCCGTGTTCGCGTGCGCATGCGGTCACGTCGTCCAACGCCTTCTCGCGCAACGATGCGTCGACGACGATGCCGTGGCGGTCGAGCCCCGCACGCCCCACTTCGAATTGGGGTTTGACGAGCAGCACGATGTGCGCGCCGGGCGCGGCGATCCGCGCGATCACGGGAATCACGTAGGTCAGGGAGATGAAGGAGACGTCGGAGACGATCATCGCCGGGGCGTACGGCAGCCCGTCGGCCGTGACGTCGCGGATGTTGACGCCGCTCATCTCGATGACATGCGGGTCGTTCGCGACGCGCGGGTCGAGCTGGCCGTGGCCGACGTCGAGCGCGACGACCCGTCGCGCGCCGCGGCGCAGCAGCACCTGCGTGAACCCACCGGTGGACGCGCCGATGTCGAGGCAGTCGAGGTCCGCCGGCTCGGGCAGTCCGTGCGCGGAGAACACGTCGAACGCGCCGACGAGCTTGTACGCGCCGCGCGAGACGTAGTCGTCGCCCTTGTCGACGACGATGCGCGTGTGCGCGGCGTCGCCGATCGCGTAGGCGGGCTTGGTCACGACCTTCCCGTTGACGGTGACATGCCCGCCTTTGATGAGCCGCTGCGCCTTGGAGCGCGAGTCGACCACTCCCCCGGCGACGAGCCACAGGTCGAGACGGTCGGGCATGTCGATCGGCTCGTCATCGGCCTCGTACGAGGTGATGCCGTCGTTCGTCATTCTCGTTCCCTCCCGTTCCATGGCTGGTGCGCCGGTGTGGTGAGTCGGTGTCAGTCGCCAATCGCGTCGAGTTCGCGTTTCAGCTCGTCGAGCAGGCCATGCAACGCGGCGATGCGCCCGTCGTCGTCCATCTGGTCGAAGCCGGGCAGCACGTCGGCGATGTCGCCGGTGGGCGGCGTGGCCGGGGCGTCGTTCGCGACGCCGTTCACGGTATCGCCGTCGCTCACAGCGTGAACTCCGGCAGCGTGATCGCGGTCATGTCGATGCCGGCGTCGGCGGCCTGCCACGCCGCGCAAATCGCGGCGCGCAGCGCGTCCACGCTCGACGCGTCGGAGACGGCGAGCGTGCCGGCGGCCGCGTCCAGCGTGGCCTCGGCGTCGCCGCACGTCCACCGTCCGTCGCCGTGGTCGCACGGTTCGGGCATGGTCTCGCCGAGCGCGCGCAGGTCCGGCGCCACGTAGGTGGGGCGCAGGTACGCGGGCGCGAGCATCAGCTCATGCGGGTTCGTGACGCCGGTCAGCACGGCGAGGGAGTCGTAGCCGCCCCGGTTGCCCGCCTCGATGTCGGTGTCGAGCCGGTCGCCGATGGCGATGGACTCGTCCTTCGGGACGAGCGCCTGGCCGCCGGACGCGTTGAGTTCACGCGCCTCGTCGTACATGTACGATTCGGGTTTGCCCGCGGAGGCGACCGGTTCGACGCCGGTGGCGGCGATGACCGCGCGGATCATCGAGCCGCAGCCGGGCGCGATGCCGAGCTCGCGCGGGATGGTCAGATCGCGGTTGGTCACGAAGTACGTGGCGCCGGCTTCGACGGCGAACGCGGCGTTCGCCATCATCTGCCAGGTCATCTCCGGGAACCAGCCTTGGATGACGGCCGCGGGCTCGGTGGTCGGATCGTCGGTGACGACGAGTCCGGCGCGCGTGACCTCCTCGCGCAGATGCTCCGCGCCGACGACGAGCACGGTGGAGCCGGCGGGCACGGCCTTGGCGACCATGCGGGCGGCCACCACCGAGGAGGTGATGACCTGCCAGGGTTCGACGTCGAGATCGAAGCCCTTCAACTGGTCGGCGACGACGTGCTGGAAACGCGACGAGTTGTTCGTCGTGTATTCGATGGTCATGCCGGCGGCCTCGGCGGCGCGGATGGACGCCGCGGCGTGCTCCACCGGGTTCTTGCCCCGGTAGACCACGCCGTCGAGGTCGAGCAGCGCGAGCTTGTAGGCTTCTGCGATCGGAGCCGTGGTGCCTTTGAGGAATCGCGTCATGCGTCTGCTCACGCCTCGGTCGTCTCGGATTCGTCGGAGGCGGTCTCGTCGGCAGCCTCTTCCGAGGATTCCTCGGACTGCTCGGCAGGTTCCTCGGTCTCGGACTCCTCCGGCTCGTCGTCGGATTCGGCGCCTTCGGCGGCCTCTTCGGCCGGGGCCTGCGTCTCGTCGGTGTCGGCGGTCTCGCCGTCGGCGGATTCCTCGGAATCCTCCTGGGTCTCCTCCTCGGCGTGGGCTTCGGCTTCGGACTCGCCTTCGGCGGCATCCTCGTCCGCGTCCTCATCCTCGGATTCCTCGTCGGACTCTTCGGTCTCGTCCTCGGGCGCGTACTGGGCGTCGTCCTCGGAGATGCCGAGCTCGGCGAGCACGTCCGGATCGTCGAGGTGCTCGAGATCGTGGTCGATGATCACGTCGTCGCTCTCCTCGTCCTCGTCGAAGTCGGCGTACTGGTTCTCCAGCTTCTCGATGACCTGGTCGAGGGCGATGGCCTCGTCGGAACGGCCGGCCTCCTCGAGGAACAGCTGCTCGGCCTGCAGGGCGCGCATGCGGTAGCTGCCGGCCAGACCCTTGGAACGGCCGAGCGTGTGCACGATCTCGATGGCCTTGTCCCAATGCTCCAGATCGCCGAGCGCGCCGGCGTACACGAGGAACATCTCGGCCTTGGACTCGCCCTTCAGGTACTTGGCGTCGTCGGAGACGGCCATCTCGATGGCCTTCTTCGGGTTGCCGAGGCCACGCTCGCAGTCGGCCATGAACGGCAGGTAGTCGAGGTAGCCGTTCATGCGGTACGCGGTGCGGAACTCCTTGAGCGCGAGCTTGTAGTCGCCCTTGCGGTAGGCGACGAACGCGAGCGTCTCACGCGCGAAGTCGATGCGGGAGGCCTGCTTGGCGACCCACTGGGCGTGCTCGAGCGCGGCCTGCGGGTCGTCGTCGAGCAACGTGTACGCGGCGAGGATGTGCAGGCCGATGTTCTCGGCGTGCTCCTTGGACAGGCCGCGCAGACGCTCCTTCTCGTCCTTGGAGAGCATGCCCCACACCATGCCCTTCGGCATGCGGGGCTCGTTCGGACGACGGTCGGTGTACGGGTTCTGCGAGGGGAAGCTCACCGCGCCTTCGCCGTTGCGGCGCGCAGCGCCCTCGCGACGGTCGTCGAAGCGACGGGAGTCGTCGCGCTGGTAGCGCGGGTTGCCGCCATGGTCGCCGCGGTTGTCCCGGCGGTCGTCGCGACGGAAGTCGCGGTCGCCGTCACGACGGAAGTCACGACGGTCATCGCGGCGGTCGTCACGATGGAAATCACGGCGATCGTCCTTGTGGAAGTCCTTGCGGAAGCCCTGACGCTCGCCGTCACGACGGTCATCGCGACGGAAATCACGATCGCCGTCACGATGGAAGTCCTTGCGGAACCCGCCCTTGCCGCCGCGACGATCGTCACGGTGGAAATCACGGCGGTCATCGCGACGGAAGCCGCCGTTGCCGCGGGAACCGCCGTCACGGCGGAAGTCGCGGTCGCCGCCCTGACGCGGGCCCTTGTGGAAGTCACGACGCTCGCCATCGCCGTCGCGACGGAAATCACGATCGCCGTCACGATGGAAGTCCTTGCGGAACCCGCCGCGGCGATCGTCGTCACGACGGAAGCCGCCGCGTTCGCCGTCCTTGCGGAAACCGCCCTTATGGAAGCCGCCGGACTTGCCGTAGCCGCGACGCTCGCCGTCACGGCGGAAGTCACGGTCGCCGCCCTGACGCGGGCCCTTGTGGAAGTCACGACGCTCGCCATCGCCGTCACGACGGAAATCACGATCGCCATCACGATGGAAGTCCTTGCGGAAACCATCCTTGTGGAAATCCTTGCGGTAGCCGCCGCGACGCTCGCCGTCACGGCCCTCGCCGTCGCGGCGGAAGCCGCCGCGCTCGCCGTCCTTGCGGAAACCGCCCTTATGGAAGCCGCCCTTGCCGCGCGGCTTGAAGCCGTTGCCGCCGCGGGAGCCGGGACGGCCGGAACCGTGGCCGTAGCCGCCCTTGCGGCCGCCGAACGACTTGCCGGAACGCTCGTTGCCTTCTGCCATGTTGTGTATGCCTTTCTCTACTACGAAAGTCTTGGATGATGCGCGTATGCGCGAACGGACGCGCGCCGGTTCAGCGCTTCTCGACGGCGCCGAGCGCCTTCTTGCCGCGGCGGATCAGCGCGAAACGGCCCTGCAGGAAGTCGTCTTCGCCGAGCGTCGCCTCGTCGCTCTCCACGCGCGCGTTGTTGAGGTACACGCCGCCGGACTTGATGGCGCGGCGCGCCTCGGAGACGGTCTTGAACAGACCGGCGGCCTGCGCGGCGTCGATCACGCGCACGCCCGCCTCGACGGACGGGAACACGTGCCCGCCGTTCTCGTCGACGACCTTGAAGCCGTCGAGCACCGATTCGAGCGTCTCCGCGTCGATGTCCTTGAGGTCGCCGCCGCGGCCGAACAGGGCGGCGGAGGCGTCGATCGCGGCCTGCGTGGCGGCCTCGCCGTGCACGAAGCTGGTGACCTCCCAGGCGAGCGCCTTCTGCGCCTCGCGACGGCCCGGATTGGTCTTCGACTCCTCGACGAGACGCTCGATCTCCGCCTTCGGCAGGAACGTGAACGCCTTCAGCAGGCTCTCCATCTCCACGTCCGGACGGTTGATCCAGAACTGGTAGAACTTGTACGGCGAGAGCATCGTCGGGTCGAGCCAGACGGCGTTGCCCTCGGACTTGCCGAACTTCTTGCCGGACGCGTCGGTGATGATCGGACTGGTGAACACGTTGACGTCCACGCCGCGCACCTTGTGGATGAGGTCGAGGCCGGAGGTGAGGTTGCCCCACTGGTCGGAGCCGCCGAGCTCGAGCGTGCAGTGGTATTCGTCGTACAGGTGGAGGAAGTCGTTGCCCTGCAGCACCTGGTAGCTGAACTCGGTGAAGGAGATGCCCTCCTCCGAGTTGAGACGGCGGGCGACCGTGTCCTTGGCGAGCATCGTGCCGAGGCGGAAGTTCTTGCCGACGTCGCGCAGGAAGTCGATGACGCTCATCTGCGCGGTCCAGTCGTAGTTGGAGACGAAACGCACCGGGTTGTCGCCGTCGGTGACGAGGATGCCGCCGATCTGCTTCTTCAGGCGTTCGGCCCAGCCGGCCACCACGTCCTTCGGGTTGAGCGTGCGCTCGCCCGACTGACGCGGGTCGCCGATCAGACCCGTGGCGCCGCCGACGAGGGCGATCGGGTGGTGTCCCGCCGCCTGGAGGTGGCGCATGTTGATGAGCTGGACGAGGTTGCCGATGTGCAGGGAGGCGGCCGTCGGGTCGAAGCCGCAATAATAGGCGATCGGCTCCCCGTTCAACGCTTCTGCGAGTCGATCGCGGTCCGTGGACTGCGAGATCAACCCGCGCCATTCCAGCTCATCGAGCAGGGTGTCGAACCCCGCTTCTTTGAAGTCGATGACGTGAGCCATAACTGGTCGCTCTCCCTATCGAATTGTGGGTATTGTCTTGGATGCGCCCGGATTCCGAGCGCCTACCAGTCTCGCATGCCGCGGCGACAGTGCCGCGCGGCACGCATGCGGCATCGCCCGCGACGCAGCATGCGCCGCGATGTGCGCCGTGACGCACGTCATCACCGGCCATTGCGGCGCAGCTTCTCGAACGCCTCGCGCAGCTGCTGGAGGGCCTCGTCGTTGCGCGTCGCCTTGAGGCGCGGGAAGGAGACGATCATACGGCGCTGCTGGCGGTTGAAGGCCTTGCCGGCGGTCTCGCGGATGCGCAGCGTCAGCTCGGTGGACATCTCCTTGCCGGAATGCCAGGTGCCGCCGACCTTCTCGCCGATCGTCTCGCCCACCTTGCCGGGCACGCCGCCGAGACGCTCGTTCGCGCCGGCGGCGACGCCCGCGGCGAGCTCGGCGGCGCGGCCGGTCGCCTCGCCCATCGCACCGCCGACCTTCTCGCACACCTCGCCGAACGCGTCGCCGTACTTGGCGACGGCCGTCTGGAACTGTTCGAGGCTCTTCTCGAAGTCGACGATGCCGATCACGGTGACCACCGCGTCGACGGTGATGGCGACGAGAAACACGGCGCACATCACGTGGATCAGGACCAGCGGGATCATCGCCGTGACGCGCGCCACCTGCGGCTGGACGACGTCGACGATGGCGACGCCGCCGATGCCGAACACGATCGCGCCGAGCAGGCAGATGCGGCCGTTGAGGTTGAAACGGAAATGCGAGTAGTCCCACCAACGGGCGTGGAACAGCTCCTCCATCGCCCAGGAGGTGAAGTATTCGAGGATGCATGCGCCCACCGAGGAGACGAGGAACACGACCACCGGATCGCGCTGGCCGCCGAACACGACGATGGCGAGCACCGCGCCCGTGCCGTAGATCGGGCACAGCGGGCCGTTGAGGAAGCCACGGTTGACGGGGCGGCGCTGCTGCACGGAGACGAGGACGGACTCGTACACCCAGCCGCAGAAGCTGTAGAACAGGTACCACAGGAACAGGTATTCGAGGAAGAGCATCGTCATCGCGCGCGCTCCTCGTCCTTGCCGTCCTTGCCTTTGTTGAACCGGTCGAGCGAGAACGTCTCGCGCGTGGCGGACAGCTTGTCGGCGGCGGTGACGAGCCACCCCTCCACGTAGCTGGGCGCGGTGGGTGTCATCGGGAACATGTGGCAGGAGATCGAATCGCGTTCGATCGCGTTGAGACGGAAGTCGCGCATCGCGTTGAGCAGCGCGGCGTTGCCGTGCGTGAACCCGTGCAGCCGGTGCGCGCCGCCGTCCCAGTCATGCCAGTCGTAGAGGAAGTAGTCGTGCAGGAGCGCGGCGCGCACGAGCGACTTGAGGTCGACGCGGTCCCACAGGTGCGCGCGGTCGGCGAGCCAGACGGCGAGGCACGCCACGCGGATGGAGTGCGCGAACGTCGACACGTTGCCGTGCTGGTAGTTCGCGCGTTCGCGCTGCATGTTCGGGTGCGCGAGCACTTCGCGCCCGTTTTCGGCGACGATCCGCCGTATCTGCGTTCGGGTGAGCAGACGTCCCACGATGTCGATCCCCTATCAATCGGTTTCCGTTCGGTGCCGATTGTACGAAGGGGATGTGTCGGGTGCGCTCGTCCGCGGGGATGATTCACAAGGCGATTGCAGACGGGCGGGACCGACGTTCCGGCGGACCGCCGGTTGTGGTCATTCCCCTTGCGTCTGTCGGTCCAGGTACGCGCGGTAGGCGCGGAACCCGCCTTCGAGGCTCGCCACGTCGTAGCCGCGGTCGGCGAGGATCTCGGCGACCTCCTCGCTCCACCAGCCTTCCGCGCAGAAGACGACGACGGTGCGCCCGACCGGCACGGTCTTGAGGACCTGAGCGAGCGGGTCGAGCGGCGCGTTGATCGCGCCTTCGATCGGATGCGCGGCCACGTCGGCCGGCTCGCGCAGGTCGAGCAGCGTGACGTTCCGCTTGTCGAGTGCGGCGAATTCGGCCGGCGTGATGCGGCGGATCGCGGATTCAGCGGTGTCGGGCGCGGTCATGGCCGCGTCGGCGGCGTCGCTATCGGCATGCCATGCGATGGGCATTGGTTCCCTTCTCTCTGTCAGATGGCGCAGGCGGGTTGGATGTAGCGGTCCGGGTCGAGCGCGGTGATGGTCGGATGTTCGCCGCACACCGGGCAATCGGGCACGCGTTTGGGCAGCGGCACACGGCGGATGTTCATCGTGAGCGCGTCGACGGTGAGCATGCGCGCGACGAGCGGCTCGCCCACGCCGGCGATCAGTTTGACCGCCTCCGTCGCCTCGAGACTGCCGATCACGCCGACGACCGCGCCGAGCACGCCCGCCTCGCGGCAGGTGGGGATCTCGCCGGCCGCGGGCATGTCACGGAAGATGCAGCGATAGCAGGGGCCCGCGCCCGGCACGACGTCCATCACCTGTCCGGCGAATCCGACGACGCCCGCGTGGATGAACGGCTTGCCGGCGAGCACGCACGCGTCGTTGACGAGGAACTTCGCGGAGAAGTTGTCGGTCGCGTCGATGACCAGATCGTATGGGGCGATGAGGTCCGCGACATTGCCGGCGTCGACGAGCGTGTGGTGCGTCTCGACGGTGACGTCCGGGTTGAGCGCGCGGATCGCCTTGGCCGCCGATTCGACCTTCGGCTCGCCGACGGACGCGGTGGTGTGGATGATCTGGCGTTGCAGGTTGCTCAGGTCCACGACGTCGCCGTCGACGAGGCCGATGCGGCCCACGCCTGCGGCGGCGAGGTAGAGGGCGGCCGGCGAGCCGAGCCCGCCCGCGCCGACGATGAGCACGCTGGACTCCAGCAGCCGCTTCTGCCCCTTGACTCCCAATCCCTTGAGGATCAGATGCCGCGAATACCGTTCAAGCTGTTCATCCGAAAACGCCATTACTCTCCTTCATTCTCGGCTCCCCTTGTCTGCGAGCCACCCGTCCGATGGGCCCTCACTCCGGCTCCCCTTGTCAGGGGAGCTGTCCGCGTAGCGGACTGAGGGGTAGTCTCAGTGCAGGTACCCCGTGGTCGGGCTGGACGGCACAGCCTGTCCCTCCGTCACCTTGCCGAGTCCGGCGAGGTAGGCGGCGCGCCCCGCGTCGATGGCGTGCTTGAACGCCTCGGCCATGAGCGGGATGTTGCCGGCGGAGGCGACGGCCGTGTACGCCATGACCGCATCCGCGCCCATCTCCATCGCGTCGGCGGCCTGGCTGGGCCGGCCGATGCCCGCGTCGATGATGACCGGCACGTTCGCGTTGGCGATGATGATCTTGATGAAGTCGCGCATGCGCAGGCCCATGTTGGAGCCGATGAGCGAGCCGAGCGGCATGACGGCGGCCGCGCCCGCCTCCTCGAGCTGGCGTGCGGCGATCGGGTCGGGGAACATGTACGGCATGACGACGAAGCCCTCCTTGGCCAGCATCTCGGTGGCACGGATGGTCTCGGCGTTGTCCGGCAGGAGGTACTTGGTCTCGTGCTCGATCTCCACCTTCACGAAGTCGGTGTGGCACACCTCGCGCGCGAGGCGGGCGATGCGCACGGCCTCCTCGGCGTTGCGCGCGCCGGACGTGTTCGGCAGCAGCGTGATGCCTTCGGGGATGTAGTCGAGCACGCTGTTCTCGGTGGTGGTGGCGCGGCGCAGCGCCATCGTGACGATCTCGGTGCCCGCATGTTCGACGGTCGCCTTGATGAGGTTCAGGTCGTAGCGACCGGAGCCGAGGATGAAGCGCGAGTGGAACTCGTGCCCGCCGAGGTTCAGCGGCTTGTCTTCGACGGGCAGGATCGGCGCGGCGGTGCCGACCGGGTTGACGACCGAGGGCTGCGGCGGCAGCGGCGTCGCCTCGACGGACGCTTCGGTGACCGGATTGATGTTGCTCATGATATTCCCCTTCCTTGGGTTGATGTCTATTGTGCTCCCGCTGGCGGGACCGGGACCGAGGTTCCTTCCCGCTCCCGCTGGCGGGAGCTGTCCGCGAAGCGGACTGAGGGTGGTCATGCGGACCAGCCCCTTCACGTCTCAGCCGCCCTGGACGAACTGGACGATCTCCATGACGCTCTGGTCGTCGAGCATCGCCTCGCCGCGCTTGTCACGCGGGATGATCTCGCCGTTGAGCTCGATGGCGACACGTTCGGCCCTGAAGCCGTGTGCTTCGAGATACTCGGCGACGCTGACGGGCGCGTCGAGCGTGACCTGCTCTCCGTTGACCTGCATAAGTCCTCGTTCTCCCTTCCGGATTCTCGGTCCGGATATCAAAAAAGGGTGCACGAAAGGAACCGTACCCTAAGTGGTGCGCCCATTCATGAACCCGGTCATGCGACCATGCGGCGCGGATGCCCGGCCACACGGCTTGGTTATCTGGTGCGAACGAGGGCGTTGGGACGTTCGAGGCTCCCGAGGCCTTGGCGAAAGAAGACGATTCCTTACGGCGGCATGACCCGCGTCAAGTTCCCCGGTCGAAGCTGGCGCTTCCTCTCAGCCTTGCGGCTCCCGTTCGTGCTGAAGCCCAGTGTAGATGTCGACGATGACATCCTCCCCCGCTCCCACTGACAGCAATCGGCCGAAGCCCCTCCTTCCCCGTTCCCGCTGGCGGGAGCTGTCGTCGAAGACGACTGAGGGTGGTCAGGAGTCCGGCCCCGAACCACCCTCAGTCCCGCTACGCGGTCCAGCTCCCGCCAGCGGGAGCGACGACGTGCTTTAGAACGTGCCGGGGGCCTTGTACGACGGGCCGTCGGACGTGGAGTCGGCGAAGACCTTGAGCTCCTCGACCTCGCGCTTGGCGTCGACGATCTGCTCGCGCACGCGGCCGTAGGCGGTGCCGCCCTTGCCGTTGCGGGAGTCGACGGAGCCGTGGCTGGAGAGTACCTCGCGCACGCCCGGGGCCTTCTCGGCCGGCAGGAACGCGGCGAACGTGGACTTGAAGTCCTCGTCGGTCAGGTCCCACAGCTCCTGGCCGCGGCCTTCGGCGATCTTCACGCACGCGCCGGAGAGCTCGTGCGCGTGGCGGAACGGCACGCCGTTCTTGACGAGCCATTCGGCGATGTCGGTGGCGAGCGCGAAACCGGTGGGGGCTTCGGCTTCGAGGCGTTCCGCGTCGAAGCGCATGGTCCGGATCATGCCGGTGAACGCGGGCAGCAGCACCTCGAGCGTGTCGACCTGGTCGAACACGGCTTCCTTGTCCTCCTGCAGGTCGCGCGCGTACGCGGTGGGCAGGCCCTTGAGGGTGGCGAGCAGGCCGGTCAGGTCGCCGATGAGGCGGCCGGACTTGCCGCGCGCCAGCTCGGCGATGTCCGGGTTCTTCTTCTGCGGCATGATCGAGGAGCCGGTGGAGTAGGCGTCGTCGAGCTTGACGAACGCGAACTCCTGCGTGTTCCAGATGATGATTTCCTCGGAAAGGCGCGAGATGTCGACGCCGGTCATGGCGGCGACGAACGCGAATTCGGCGACGAGGTCGCGCGAGGCGGTGCCGTCAATCGAGTTGTCGGTCACGCGGGAGAAGCCGAGTTCGCGGGCGACGGCCTCCGGGTCGAGGCCGAGCGTGTTGCCGGCGAGCGCGCCGGAACCGTACGGGGAGGCGTTGATGCGCTTGTCCCAGTCGATGAGGCGTTCGATGTCGCGCAGCAGCGGCCAGGCGTGGGCCATGAGCTGGTGGGCGAGCAGCACGGGCTGGGCGTGCTGCATGTGGGTGCGGCCGGGCATGACGGTGCGGCCGGCCTTCTCGCTCTGGGCGATGAGCGCGTTCACGAGTTCGATGAGGAGCTCGGCGATGACGCGCGCGTGGCGGCGCAGCCACATGCGGATGAGGCAGGCGATCTGGTCGTTGCGGGAGCGGCCGGCGCGCAGTTTGCCGCCGAGCTCGTCGCCGGCGATGTCGATGAGGCCGCGCTCGAGCGCGGTGGCCTCGTCCTCGTCGTCCTCGATGGGCGCGAAGCTGCCGTCGTCCACGTGGCGCTGGAGCGTGTCGAGCGCGTCCTCCATGCGCTTGAGCTCGTCGTCGGTGAGGAGTCCGGCGCGGCCGAGGGCGCGCGCGTGGGCGCGGGAGCCGGCGATGTCGTCGTCGGCGAGTCGCCAGTCGAACTGGGTGGACTTGGACAGGCGGGCGAGCGCGGCGGACGGTCCGGAGGTGAAGCGGCCGCCCCACAGGGCGAGGTGTTCGGTGTTTTCGGCCATGCAGGTCTCCTTCAAGGGTTCATGGATGCTGCTCGGATGATTGCGGATCCACGCACACGCGCGTTCCGCGGCTGTCCGCCAGCCTATCAGCGTCGGACTACATCGCCGGGGCCGGAGTACGGTTCGTCGTCCGTGTCTCCGTCGTCCCCAAACGATTCCTTGCAGCGTTGCGCAATTCGTTGTATGTGTTGGCTCCGACCACATTCCCCAAGATGCCCGTCCCCGGTTTGATATACGCGCCCACGAATGGCATATCAGGCATAGGCTGTCTTCCCTTCCGACTTCCGGGTTTGCCAACGGCATCTCGTCCGATTCATAAATTCCTCGATGGAGAAGCCACCTTCGACATACTCCTTGGCGTCGCTACGGAATTCTGCCGAAACGTGTGCGCTTCCCATTTCGCCGGAGTGAATGGCCGCTTCCATTGCACGTTTACAATCCTCGAATCCTCCGTTCCTCGGACGAACATCTTATCAAGCATGGACTGCTCAGCTTTCTTCTGCAATTCCAACTTGCACTGATGCAAGAATACCGTGAGAATCAAGCCGCGTGAAAAACCAACCGATAACACGTTGTTAGCGTTATGCACGATTCCTAGGCAGACAAATCCATTATTTTATTCTTGGAATATAAAAATGTTGAAACGCCAGATGCCTTGAGCTAGCAAGGTTAGTCAACCACGCACGCAGGTTAATCTCAAGACGTGAACCAGATAATCAAAATCGAAAGTACCGTTTTGTCTATACCCGAAACAGAAGCTGGTCAAATACACGTTGGGCTTGTTTGTAGACCAGACGGTAGGCATTCCAACTTCCTCATCACCATGTACGAAATCCTTTTTGACTCCCCGGACAATCAGAAAATAAATCACATCGCACTTACCCAACTGATGCTGTTCCCTAACAGACGTGCATATCGTCCGCACCTTGGGAATAGACCAGAGCACCAAGAACAAAACTTTATAAACGATTTATGAAGTTGTCGCCGCGGGGAGAAAGCAACCATGGCAAGAATCCCTGTATCCACCAGTATACCAAACTACTCCTTGCATAAGCCCTGGAGAAAATCGACCCTACCTTTAAACAGCCACGTAAGGCATGAATCACTTACCCATGCACCCGACAATCTATAGAATGATAATTCGGTAAATTACGATTCTATAAACCGCATTATATTCATCATGTCCGCGGGAGAGACCCGGGAAACTCGCCATGCTGGAAAGACGATGTGGTCGCCGCATGATGCCTCGACCGTCTAGAGCGCAGCGCGCAAAACCTCATCGAGCCCATGAACCGGTTCCAGAGTATGGGGACGGATCATGAGTACCAACGAAACTATCGACACCACCACGCCCGGCGGTACCCTCGTATTCAACAGCCTTGCGCCCCTTGCTCAATCCGAGCGTGACCTCATGCGAAGGCGCACCAACGCCAGTCGAGGCCGCGCGCACGTGGCCGCAAAGGCGGACATCCTCCCGAGGCTGGACGCCAAGCAGGGACTGAGATTCGTCACCTTTACGATTCCACGACTGTCACCGTTAACCAAATCGCGGTAATGTCGAAGGATCGGAAAGACGACAATATATCGCAATCTGTCCAGCTAAGCCCTTTAAAGTCCGATAAGTACGTCAGGGATAGATTTGTATTTGACTAATAGTGGCGCCGTGGTGGATATATTATTGTCAATAATATTTTTTCTCACTTCTTCTCTATTTGCCGGAAAGTTTGCTTTCACAATAACGCCACCAACGTCACCGCTAAGTTGTTTAAGATATTCGTTTTGAGAAAGAGTATCGGCAATATCTTCGCGAATGTAAAAATTCCCCGAAGAGGCAATGGTCATAGCAATAAGAGCTTTTGCCGCTAAATCAGGAGATACGGAATTTAATCCACGATATGTTGAATCCAATGAGTTCGAATCTTTTCGAGAAAATGCAAGAACAACTGTTCTTTCGTTTCCCTTTTCATCTTTGATTGGAAAGAAACATGAGTGCATTACCTCCATTGGCACTGTAAGGTCAAAAGTATTATTGATGAAGTTATTCCAACAGTCGGCAGACAGCACTAAACTACCCTGTGTTGCAATCGGGAAAAATCTATGAAAAATGTGATAAAACCCAACTTTATAAGGAACCACCTCCCCTCCATTTTTCAGTATTTTATAGTTATTTTTCGCCTCCTTAAATCCTTTCCTATTGTCTTTGATATTAATCTCTTCTACCGCCATTTGTCCTGACATGTTCTTATATTTATCATCTATCCCAAGATTTAAGATTCGCTGATATGCAGACCTTGCTTTAAGATGATCATATAAACCATATAGATAATTTTTCATAGCTATTTCATCAAGAATTAATTGAATATTCTCATTCTTTGTAAACGATTCCGAATAAATACCAGGGTTTTCATATTCTTGGAAGTTCTTACTATCGCATTTAGTACATAGAAGCCTAAAGGTTCCAGCTTGCCTAAGACCTACGATTTCTTTTTCGGTAGGCGACTTAATAAATGAATTTATGTTTTTATATTTACCTCCTAACGATTTAAGGATGAATTGAGGGATTGAATGAGACGTGCAAATACTAACAGGTTTCCTTCCTCTGAATTGTCGATTACAAATTAAGCATTTTGAGATCAGAGAGACATCTTGTCCATGCAATAACTTCTTACGTGCGATTATTTCATCTCTTGACAGCAGAGATCCATCTTGAATATCCGTAAGACTAAGACGATAGTAGTTCATTGTATACATACTGCATATTTTATACATGCTGTCCATATGCCGCATCCCGCGACGTGCCTCACGTTTTTTGAGTGCTTAATGTGCAATGATGCCTCATTGGGAATGAGCACGAACGGTATCGGTCCTGTTCGGCTTGTCTTACGGAAGACAGGATTGGTAGGGTGACGAAGCGGCAGATCACCCTGATGTTCAGGAACGAGTACACGAAGGTGTCGAAGAAGGACAGGGGGTGTTCCAAAGAGATCTACTCACGCATGTAATTGATATCGATATGAGCACTGGAAAAGGTGACCTCGAAACCTGCTTTGACGATGTGACAGCAACCAAGTTTGAGGTTCTTCATGAGGCTGACTTCATGGATAACCCCAACCCTTCCGATATGCCCGTTAAGCACACGCGGACATCCAGCAGGAAGCAACTAAGCAACGCCCCCACCGCCTCCGCCAGCAAGCATCGGCGGACATCACACCGGCTGAGCGAATATCACCATCCCAAAAGAAACTAGAGTATGAAGCCAAGCCGTCACATCCGCACATCGCCCAGCACCTCACGATCGAACTCGTCGAAATGCACGTTCATGCGCAGTACGGTGTCAGTCGGCAGTGCATGCAGTGCCACGCCCTTGCATCGTCGCGCTAGACGAACGTATCGACTACATAGTGCAGGTGCTCGTCGAAATCGATGCCCACAGCGCACGGCGGATTGCATGACGAGACCAACCAAGATATCATTTGTATAGATTTCCGATATACAAATGGAGGCTATGATGACATCGTCCATGGTGAACGTCCGGCTTGACGAAAGCACGAAGAAGGGCATGGCCGAGGTCTGCGGCGAACTCGGCATCAGCATGAGCGCCGCGTTCAACATCTTCGCCAAGACGGTCGTACGCGAACGCCGCATCCCGTTCGAAGTGACCGCGGACCCGTTCTACTCGGCCGAGAATATGTCTCGGGTCCGCAGAGCTGCCGCGAAGCTCGACGCGGGCCAAGGCACCGCCCACGAGCTAATCGAGGAATGACGTGCTGCTTATCTGGACGGACGAAGCATGGGATGACTACCTCTACTGGCAGTCGCAGGACAAGAAGACGATTAAACGCATCAACAAGATCATCAAGGAGATCCAACGCAACGGCGCGGCGAACGGCATCGGCATGCCGGAACCGTTACGCGGAAACCTATCCGGCTATTGGTCTCGTCGTATAGACGACAAGAACCGCATCGTGTACCGCGTCACCGGCGGAGAATCGGACAATCTCGAAATCGCCGTCTGCCGCACCCATTACGGCGATCACTGATACGACGACCTCTCAGATCAACCCCAGCTTCCGGAACGCGTTGGCGATGCCGTTGTCGTGGATGTCGGTGGTCTGGATGTCGCACCATCGCTCGATGCCGTGGATGGCGTTGCCCATGGCGACGGACGTGCCGGCGGCCTTGAGCATCACCATGGCGCAGGCCCCGTTTCCGCAAAACGTCAGCCAAACCAATCAAACCTGCAAACGACCACATATGACGCGGCTCGTTTGCCGGAAGGTACGATTATTTATAGAATCATAATTTAGTAAATTATGATTCTATAAATCGCATCTCGTCCGGGGAAAGGTCGTCGCCATGTTCGTGGGAAGGACCAGGGAACTCGCCACGTTGGAACGGCGATGGAACTCGTCGCAATTCGAGTGCGTCATCGTGTACGGGCGGAGACGCGTGGGCAAGACCACGCTCATCAACCGGTTCCTCGACGGACGCCCGTCAATCTTCTTTCCGGCCATCGAATCCAACACGGCCCGGAATCTTGAGAACCTCAGCCGCAGCATCGCCCTGTACCGCGCCGCCGCCGGCGACGACGATCTCGCCGACATGGCTGACGCCGCACCGGTCTACCAGGATTTCGCTTCGGCGCTGGAAGCGGTGTTCTCGCTCGCCCGACGCAAACGCCTCGCACTCGTCATCGACGAATACCCCTATCTGGCGAAGTCCGACCGGTCCATCAGCTCCGTCCTGCAACACGCCATCGACCGGCACAAGGACGATAGCCGGCTCATGATCATCCTCTGCGGCTCATCGATGTCGTTCATGGAGCGTCAGGTGCTCGGATATTCCAGCCCGTTGTACGGGCGCCGCACCGCGCAGATCAAGGTAGAGCCGTTCGGCTACGCCGACACGCGAACGTTCCTGCCCCGATACGGCGCCGAGGATGCGGCCATCGCATACGGTCTGACGGGCGGAATCCCGCAATATCTCAGACAAATCGACGACACCGAAAGCATCACGGACAACATCCGTTGGAACATCATCGATCCGGACTGCTACCTGTTCGAGGAACCCGGCAACCTGCTCAAGCAGGAGCTGCGCTCGCCGTCAGAATACAACGCCGTCATCCAGGCCATCGCATCAGGCGCCTCGCGGACGAACGCCATCGCCACGGCATGCCATATGGAGACCGCATCATGCGCCACGTATCTACGCAACCTCATCGACTTGGGCATCCTCTATAAGGAGACCCCGTTCGGCGAACACGCGCCACGCAAGACGATTTACCGCATCAAGGACTCGTTCTTCCGATTCTGGTACCGCTACGTACCGGCGAACCTGCCGCTGATCCAGTCGGGCAACGCGGACATCGCCGCCGAACGCATCACGCGATCGATCAACGACTTCATGGGGCCCGTGTTCGAGGGCATCTGCACGCAATGGCTGTGGGCGCACGACACGACCGGGGAACTGCCGTTCCTCATACTCGACTCCGGACGCTGGTGGGGAGCCGACCCCAGGACCCGCAGCCAGGAGGAGATCGACATCGTCGCCACCGGGGAGGACCCGAAGACCATGCTGTTCTGCGAATGCAAGTGGCGCAGCGTCCCGACCGGGCTGCGCCAGCTCGAAACGCTGCGCAGCCGGGCCGAACTCCTGCACCCCGAGCACGGATACTACATGCTCTTCTCCAAAAACGGCTTCGACGAACACGTCACGAGCCGTGCGGCGCAGGCGGACGATGTGTCGCTGGTGAGTTTCAAGGACATGTAAGGCAGCGACCTCCTCGCCCCCTCAGATCAGCCCCAGCTTCCGGAACGCGTTGGCGATGCCGTCGTCATGGATGTCGGTGGTCTGGATGTCGCACCATCGCTCGATGCCGTGAATGGCGTTGCCCATGGCGACGGACGTGCCGGCAGCCTTGAGCATGGCCGTGTCGTTGTCGGAGTCGCCCACGGCGATCGTGTCGGCGACGTCGATGCCGAGCCGGGCGGCGACCTCGCGCACCGCGGTGCCCTTGTCGACGCCGTTGATGAGCAGTTCGCCGTTGTTCGGCGAGATCTTGTCATATGAGCCGTGCACGAGTGTGAACCACGGCGAGAGGTCGCGTTTCGTCTCCTCGAACGTCGCGTCCGGGTCGGGGGCGGTGAAGTACGAGCCCTTGGACACGTGGATCGTCCGGCCCAACGTGGAGCCTTCCGGCACGTCGACCTCGTCGATCCGGTGCCAGAACCGCGCGAACTCGCCGCGGTCGAACGCCTTGCCCTTCGACTTCAGGTGACGCGCATAGCCTTCCGAGATGTACATGCCGTCCGCGCCCTGCCACTGGTACGCCTCGATGCCGTGCTCCTTGAAATACGCGTCGGCGGCGTCCACCGCCTCGGGGTCGACGAACCGTTGAAACAGGACCTCGTCGCCCATGTTCGCCTGCGCGCCGGCCACGGAGACCACGCCGTCGAACCCGAGGTCGAGGATGCTCTTCTCGATCTTCGGCAGGGAGCGTCCGGTGCAGATGAACAGCAGATGCCCGTTCTCCTGCGCCTTGCGGCACGCCTCCTTCGCGGATTCGGGCACCACGTGCCTCTCGTCCGCCAACGTGCCGTCGATGTCGAGGAACACCAGTTTCTTCGCGCCCATGCTTCGCTCTCCTTGTCCGTGAACCCGTTCGTTTATGAACCCGTCTGTCCGTGAGCCGTCACCGAATCCGCCACCATCATACGTGGCGCACACGGTTACGCACACGGCCCCGCTCCCCCGCTCACGCTTCGGCGAGCTGCGTCGTCGCGGCGGAGACCGGCGCGGGACGGGAGCGGCGGATGCGGCCGACCGCGAGCCCCAGCGCGACGAACGCGACGGCGAACAATGCGACGATGCTGGTGCCCGTCGCCCAGCCGGCCGCGTCGATGCCGTCGGACGCCGCCGTGCCGATGCCGAGCGCGTCGTCGATCGACGCGCAATACCACCAGCCGGGCAGCATCCGCCCGACCACGAGCATCGATTCGGGAATCATGTCCACCGGCAGGGAGAGTCCGGAGGTGAACAGGAGCAGCAGGCCGAACACGTTGGCGAAACCGTTGGCCATCGTGTCGCCGGCCCCCGCCTCGCCGAGCAGGAAGCCGCAGGCGACGGTCATCAGCGCGTACACACACGCCGACAGGACCGTCATCGCCACGCCGGCGGGCGCGAGGGACGCGGGATCGAGTCCGGCGGCGAACATCAGCGCGACCGCGGCGATCAGGTAGGCGGCGACCACGACGAGCGCGAACCCGCACAGGGTGGCCATGCGCTGCATACCCATCGTCGAGGAGCGTTGTGGCGAGGCGAACAGCCTACGCCGCGTCTCCCCCGCGTTGAACACGCCGGACACGAGCGCCGTGCACACGGTCATCGCGAGGAACAGCGGGTAGAGGGCCGACTTGATCGTGGAGCCGAAACCGGCCGCCGTCCGCTCCGCCGCGGACGTGTCGGCGGCGTCGGCGGCCGCGTCGGCGTGGTCGACCGTGATCGCATGGTTCGCGGTCTTGTCGCGGGCGAGCGCGCGCACCCGCGTCGTCGCGGCGGTGAGGTCGTCGAGACCGGGACGCGCGACGGCGCCGTCCGCACCGGACGCACCGGACGCACCGCTCGCACCGGACGCACCGCCCACGTTCGCGCCGATCAGTTCCGTGCGCGTGAGCGAAAGGAATCCGCCGGTGGCCATCGACGCCATCGAACCGACGCCGGACGTGTAGCTGGTGACGGTCTCGACGGACGGGACTTTCCCGGACGAACCGTCCGCGCCACCCGATGCGGCCGAGTCGAGCAGCTTGTCCGCGTAGCCGTCCGGGATGATGACGATGAGGTCCACCCAGTTCGACGCGACCGCCTGCTGGAGCGCCTGCGGCTCGTCGGCGAGGTCGATCACGTCGTCGTCCGCCGCGAGGTACGCGCGCAGCGAGGAGGCGACGCCGCCGCGGTCGGAGTCCCGGTCGATGACGGCGACGGTGGCGCGGCCGGGCTCGTACGCGTCGGCCGTGGCGTTCCGGTCGCCGAACAACGCGGATCCGCTGATGGCGAGCATCATGATGCCGATCAGCACCAGGTAGATGATGATGTACAGCTTGTGCGCGGCGAGTACGCGCAGCGTGGCCTTACAGGTGTTCATAGCGTTGCTCCTTGAGCATGACGACGCCGGCGGCCAGGAACACGAGGCTCATCGCGATGAGCACGCCGCAGGTCGTGGCGAACGGACGGTAGTCGTCGTAGTAGAGGATGTCGTAGAACAGGTTCGTCACCTGCTGGGCGGGATTGACGAGCGCGAGCAACGGCGCGTGGCGGGTGATCCAGTCGCTCAGCTGCATCGCGAAGCCGCCGTACAGGCCGGAGAACAGGGACAGCGTGCACGGGATCGCGCTGGTCAGACCAATCTTCACGCTGTGCTTGAGTCCCGGTATCGCGCCGATCATCGTGCCGAACGCGCACGCCATGAACGAGGCGACCGCGACGGCGGCCACTGCGGCCGGTTCGCGCCCACCCAACGGTATGCCGCACACGTAACGGATGTAGGCGAGCGCGATGGTGAGGCTCACGTCGGAGCACAGCCAGCTGGCGAGGAATCCGGCCATGAGCTGCCGTCCGCGGCCGAGCGGCGACACCGTGCGCCGGATGCCCAACGCGGACAGGTTCGCCTGGGCACTGGTGACCGCGGTGATCGAATACCCCATGGCCATGAGGCAGGCCATGCCGAGCAGCGCGTAGAAATACCGTGCCATCACGTTCGGCGTGGCGTTCGTGAGGCTGATCTCTCGCGTCGTCCCCGCGATGCTGCCGATGGACGACCAGAACATGCGGGATTTCAGCGCCTCCGGGTGCCGTTGGAGCAGGTCGCGGGTCGCCGTGTCGGTCCGGTTGTACAGGTCGATCACGCCGGAGAGCGCGGCGACGGTGACGGCGCCGTTCGAATCGGTGGCCGTCGCGCCCTTCATCGCCTCCGCCGCCCGTGACGACAACGTCAATCGGATGCGCCCGTCGCCGTCGACGCGCAGATAGCCTTTCGCGGTGCCGTCGGCGAGCGCGTCGCGCGCCTCGGCGAGCGTGGCGGCCTTCCTGGCGTCGAGCAGTCTGGTGACGGTCACGGTCGTGCCGGTGGCGCTCTCGCTGCTCTCGCCGGTGGCGTCGCCTTTGCCGCCGGCGTCGCTCGTGCCGGTGGTCCCGCCTTTGCCGGACAGACCGTCGATGAACGCCTTCGCACCGGGCGACGCCTTCCAGTTCGCGTCCTCGACGACCGTCACGGGCAGGGTCTTGAGCTCGTAGCCTTCCGCCAGGTTGCCGAGCAGTCCGTTGAACAGGGTGGCGAGCGCGATCGGGAACACGATGAGCCAGAACAGCGATTGCCTGTTGCGCAGGTTCGTCTTCAACGTCATGACGAATGTGGTCCACATGGTTGCCTCCTTTCCGTGGGGCGTGCGGCGTATGCCGGTCAGTCGCGCAGCGCCTTGCCGGTCAGTTCGAGGAACACGTCATTGAGTGTCGGCGGCCGGCTGGTGAGGTGACCGACGTTCACGCCGGCGGCGCGCAGCACGCCGAGCACGTCGACGAGATTGTGGTCGCCGCGGCGGCAGCGCACGTCGAGTTCGCGGCCGTCCCAATCCGCTTCGATGACGAAGCCGAGGGCGCGCACGTGGTCAAGCGTCGTCTCGTCGAGGTCGAGCGTTTCGACGGTGATGCGTTCGCCCGTGTCGATCATGGATTTGAGCTCATCGGCGGTGCCGAGCGCCAGATGCCGGCCGTGGTCCATGATGAGGATGCGGTCGCAGATCCGTTCGACCTCCTCCATGTAATGGCTCGTGTAGACGACGGTCGCGCCGGCCGCGTTGAGCCGTTCGATGCCTTCGAGAATCGCGTTGCGGCTTTGCGGGTCGACGGCGACGGTCGGCTCGTCGAAGAAGATGAGGTCGGGCTTGTGCGCGACGCCGCACGCGATGTTGAGACGTCGCAGCAGACCGCCGGAGAGTTTGCCGGGTCGGAACCGGCGGAATTCGCCGAGTCCGGCGAAGTCGATCGCCTCCTCGACGAGCGGCGCACGGTCGGCCTTCTTCGGCACGTACAGCGAGCAGAAGTAGTCGATGTTCTCCTCGACGGTCAGCTCGTTGAACACGGCGACGTTCTGCGGGACGAGGCCGATGCGCCGTTTGAGCGCGTAGCTGGTCGGCGTCATCGGCTCGCCGAACACGCGGATCGTGCCCGAATCGTAGGAGAGCAGGGCGAGGATGCAGTTGATGGCCGTGGTCTTGCCGGAGCCGTTGGTGCCGAGCAAGCCGAAGATCTCGCCCTGCCGGATGTCAAGGTCGAAATGGTCGAGCGCCACCATGTCGCCGTAGCGTTTGACGAGTTTCGTCACGCTGATGGCCGAAGTCGCGGTGGTCGTGTGGTCGTCCGTCATGTCCGCTCCCTTCCTTGGGTGGTTGTCTCCATCGTCCCACCCGCGTGCGCGTCCCGCCACCTGCAAACGTCACGTATCGGCGTGACGCAGGTGACATTCGTCACCGGTTTCCGATGACATCGGGTGCGGGACGGATTGCGGGAATGGACGGTAGGCGCGGGGCGGTCCGGGATGTGCCGCGGCGAAGCGGGTAGGCTGGAGGATGACGGTTCGGTGCGGACGACGGAGGATTCCATGCGGGCGATGATCGGGAAGGGGGTGCTGCTCGCGTTCTGTCTCACGTTCGCGCCGGTCGCGCACATCGCCGTGGATGCGTCGCTGGTCACGGCGATGCTGATGGCCGTGATTGTCTCCGCCCTGTCCGAATGGTCGTCCGGCAGGCGCGCGGCGCTCCTGCCGGCGACCGTGTTCTGCCTCATCGCCGTAATCGTCTCGGATTGCCGTGTGTTCCTGCCGCTCGTCGCCTTCGATATGGCGCGGATTCCGGCGGTCACGAATCACACGAACCATACGAATCGTCCGAATCGTCTCGCCGGTCTGATGCCGCTGATCGCGCGCTGGCTGTGGGTGGCGCCGCTGGTTCCGATGGCGGTCGAGGCGCATGCGGGCGGCGATGTCGCCCCGACTGCGCTGATGGTCACGGCGACGTGCGTGGGCTTCTTGATGGGTGCGGATTCGCGCGACGTCCCCGCGCTGCGCCGCGCGCTGCGCCGCACCGAGGACCGTCTGCGTGAATCGTCACGTTCGTCGCGAATCAGGATCGCCGATCTGGACGAGGAGCGGGCGCAGTCGGTGCGCATGGCGACGCTCGGCGAGCGCACGCGCATCGCCCGCGACATCCACGACAACGTCGGTCATCTGCTGACGCGCGCGATCATGCAGGCGCAGGCCGGGCGCGCGGTGGCCGACGCCACCGGCGACGCCGTCGCGGCGCGAGGATTCGGCGCGTTGGGCGCGACGTTGGACGACGCGATGACGATGGTGCGCCGGTCCGTGCATGATCTGGAGGATGGCGGCACCGATTTCATCGCGCAGATCGAGGATGCGGCCCGGCCGTTCGCCTCCGCCGGCGAGGGCGGCGGCACCGGTCTGAATCCGGGGTTGGAGGTGCGTCTGGAGAACGATATCGACGCCGCCCCCGCACCGGTTTCACGGTGTCTCGCGACGGTGATCCGCGAATCGTTGGCGAACGTCGCGCATCACAGCATGGCGCACGAGGCGCGGGTGACGCTGCGTGATTTCCCCGCGTTCTGGCAGCTGGTCGTCTCCGACCCCGGCCCCGCGATCCCGTTGGACGGCGATGGCGGTCCCGCCGGCGCTCCCCCGCACGGCATGGGGGTCGCCGACATCGAATCGCGGGTGCGCGCCTTGGGCGGCACCGCGTACTGCGGCCCCTACGATGGGGGTTGGCGTGTGTTCGTCTCAATCCCGAAGGCCCGTTGGGCCGCGGACTGCGGCACACGGAAGACTCCGGATATGGGACATCAGGAGAATCGTGGAAACCGAGGAAAGGCGGGTGCATGATGCGTATCGCGATCGTGGACGACGATCCGATCGTCTGCCAGTCGTTGGAGACGATTCTGACCGCGACCGGCGCGGCCGACGTGTTGTGGACGGCGAACGACGGCGACGATGCGGTCGCGCGGTATTCCTCGACGCCTGACGCGCGGCCGGACATACTGCTCATCGACATCCAGATGCCGGGGCGTGACGGTCTCGACGCGGCGCGGGAGATATTGGGGCGCGACCCGGCGGCGCGCATCCTGTTCCTGACCACGTTCGCGGACCGCGCGTACATCACGCAGGCGATGGCATTGGGCGCGAAGGGCTATCTCATCAAACAGGACGTCACGGCCGTGGGGCCGGCGCTGCAGGCGGTCATGGCCGGCCAGGTGGTGCTGGGCTCCGACGTGCTCGGCAAGCTCACCGGCGACGACGCCACGGCGGCTTCCGCTCCCCCATCCCACGGGCGCACGTCATCGGGCGACACAGGCGCATCGGATGGTTCAGCCACATCGGCCGATGCGGCGGTCGTGGAGTCGATGCTCAACGAGCGGGAGCGTGAGGTCGCCTCGCTCGTGGCCGAAGGATATGACAACCGCGACATCGCGCACCGATTGTGCCTGAGCGAGGGCACGGTGCGCAACCGGGTGAGCGGCGCGCTCGACAAGCTGGGACTGACCAACCGCACCCAGCTCGCCATCCTGTGGATCAACGCCCACCGCTGACGCGGCTTGGATACGACGAAGGGACCGGCGCGAACCGGTCCCTTCGGGAAACCAATCAGACGGAAGCGGCCCTTAGGCGGCTCTCGTCAGACCATCCGTCTTACTCGACGGTGTTGTTCGGCACTTCGATGCCGTTGCCGAACTTGACGTCGCGGGCGGCGGCGACGCGGCTCGGCAGGCCGTAGATGTCGATGAAGCCATTGGAGGACTTCGAGTCGAAGCTGTCGCCGGAATCGTAGGTGGCGAGGTTGTAGTCGTACAGCGAGGTGTCGGAGCGACGGCCGGTGACGACGGCGCGGCCGCCATGCAGCACCATGCGAATCTCGCCGGACACGTACTTCTGGGTGTCCTCGATGAACGCGTTCAGGGACTGGGTGGCCGGGCTGAACCACTGCGCATCGTAGACCAGCTCGCCCCAGCGCTTGTCGATGTCGCGCTTGATGCGGTGCTGCTCGCGCTCGAGGCAGCAGTTCTCGAGCTCCTGGTGCGCGGTGATGAGGGCCACGGCACCCGGGGCCTCGTACAGCTCGCGGGACTTGATGCCGACGAGACGGTCCTCGATGAGGTCGATGCGGCCGATGCCCTGGGCGCCGGCGCGGCGGTTCATCTCCTCGATGGCCTGCAGCGGGGTGACGTCGCGGCCGTCGATCTTGACCGGCACGCCCTGCTTGAACTCGATGACGACCTCGTCCTCGACCGGCGGGAACGCCGGGTCGTCGGTGTAGGAGTAGCAGTCCTTGGTCGGACCGTTCCACGGATCCTCGAGGAAGCCGGTCTCGATGGCGCGGCCCCACACGTTCTGGTCGATGGAGTACGGGCTCTTCTCGGTCTGGGTGATCGGCAGCTTGTGCTCCTTGGCGAACGCGATCTCCACGTCGCGGGTGAGCGCGAGGTCGCGGATCGGGCTGATGGCCTTCAGCGTCGGGTCGATGGAGGCGATGGACACCTCGAAGCGGACCTGGTCGTTGCCCTTGCCGGTGCAGCCGTGGGAGATGGTATCGGCACCGAACTGGTGGGCGGCGCGCACGAGGTGCTTGGAGATGAGCGGGCGGGAGATGGCGGAGACCAGCGGGTACACGCCTTCGTACATGGCGTTGGCCTTGAGGGCCTTCATGCAGTATTCGTTAGCGAACTCGTCGCGGGCGTCGACCACGTAGGCCTCGACGGCGCCGCAGGCGAGGGCGCGCTGCTTGATGGTCTCGAGGCTCTCGCCGCCCTGGCCGACGTCGAGGGACACGGCGACGACGTCCTTGCCGGTGCGCTCCTTGAGGTAGGAGATGGCGACGGAGGTGTCGAGGCCGCCGGAGTAGGCGAGCACGAGTCGATTGTTATCTGCCATGGGATGCCTTTCTTCAAAACAAACTGATGCAAGTATATACAGAAGTCTGTATATTTATGCACGGCGTGTCCAGCATATGTACGCGAGGGTTGCGGGCGGTCCCGAAGACCACCCTCCGTCGCTGCGCGACACCTCCCGCCGGCGGGAGGACCCCCACCCGCTACGCGGGAGCCCCCTCGACAGAGGGGGCCGGGACAACAGTCACTTGGAAGCGAGGGCGAGAAGCCAGTCGGCGCGGGCGACGGCGGTGTCGTCGTCCTTGCAGATCGCCATCACCGTGTCGTCGCCGGCGATCGTGCCGAGCAGGCCGTCGATCGGCTGCTTGTCGATCACCGAGGCGACGTACTGGGCGGCGCCGGACGGCGTGTGGATGACGATGAGGTTGCGGGCCGCCGCGACCGAGGTCACCAGACCGGACAGCACGCGCGACATCTGCGCCTCCGCCTTGGCGGAGTCCTGCTGCTCGTCACCGGACGGCTCATGGCCGACCGCGTAGGCCATCGTGCCGTCCGGAAGCCGCTTCTTGAACGCGTTCATCTCGTCGAGGTCGCGGCTCAGCGTCGCCTGCGTCACCGCGATGCCCTCGTCGGCGAGAATCGACGACAGCTGGGACTGCGAGGTGATGATGTGCGTGAGCAGCACCTCTTCGATGGCGCTCAGACGCGCAGCGCGCGTGGCCGGACGGTGGAGGGACGGACGCGTTTGGCTCATGCGAGCAGGCTTTCGTCGCCGCGCTGCTTGCCGACCAGCCAGGTGAGCAGCGCCTTCTGCGCGTGCAGACGGTTCTCGGCCTCGTCCCACACGACGGACTGCGGGCCGTCGATTACCGAAGCGGTGACCTCCTTGCCGCGGTAGGCGGGCAGGCAGTGCTGGAACAGCGCGTCCGGCTTGGCGAGCGCCATGAGCTCGTCGTTCACCTGGTAGTTCCAGAACGGCTTGGAACGGATCGCGTATTCGGCCTCCTCGCCCATCGAGACCCATGTATCGGTGAACACGCAGTCGGCGTCCTTGACGGCCTCCTTCGCGTCGGTGGTCACGAGGATGGAACCGCCGTTCTCCGCGGCGATGCGCTCGGCGTCGGCGACGATGTCCGGGCGGGGCAGGTAGCCCTGCGGGCCGGCGACGCGCACGTGCATGCCGGCGACGGCGCCGCCGAGCAGGTACGAGTTGGACATGTTGTTGGCCGCATCGCCCACGTAGGCGATGGTCTTGCCCTTGAGCGCGTCCACGCCGCCGCGGAACTGCGCGATGGTGAGGAAGTCGGCGAGGATCTGGCAGGGGTGGAAGTCGTCGGTCAGCGCGTTGACGACCGGGCAGGTGGCGTGCGCGGCCATCTCCTCGACGCGGTCCTGGCCGAACGTGCGCCACACGAGGCCGTAGGCCATGCGGGTGAGCACTTCGGTGGTGTCGCCGACCGGCTCGCCGCGGCCCAGCTGGGAGCCGGACTTGTCGATGACGAGCGGGTAGCCGCCGAGTTCGGCCACGCCGATGGAGAAGCTGGAGCGGGTGCGGGTGGACGGCTTGTCGAACAGCACGGCGACGGCCTGCGGGCCGGCGAACGGCTGATGGTAGAAGCGGTTCTCGCGGAACTTCATGCCGAGTTCGAGGACCTGCTTCTGCTCCTCGTGGTCGAGGTCGTCGTCACGCAGCATGTGGCGCAGTTCGGGGGTCATGGTGGTTGTCCTTTCGGGTGTGCGGGTGGCGGGCGGTTGCGGTCAGTCGTCGGGGAGGTCGCCGGGGACGGTCTTGAGGATGGCGAGCGCGTCGTCGACGTCCTTCTCGGAGACGATGAGCGGCGGGGCGAAGCGCAGGGCGTCGGCGCGCACCGCGTTGACGATGAGGCCGCGTTCGAGGCACCAGTTCATCACGGCGTGGGCGCACGGGTGGGCGAGTTCGACGGCGTCGAGCAGGCCGCGGCCGCGCGTGGAGACGTACAGCGGGTTGCCGGCGGCCATGAGCCCGTCACGCAGCTGATGCCCGCGGGCTTCGGCGTTGGCGACGAGGCCGTCCTCCTCGATCACGTCGAGCGTGGCGAGGGCCGCGGCGGCGCCAAGCGGGTTGCCGGCGAAGGTGGAGCCGTGGGAGCCGGGCGTGAACAGGGCGGAGAGCTTCTCGCCGAAGGCGATCATGCCGCCCATCGGGAAGCCGCCGGCCACGCCCTTGGCGAAGGTGACCATGTCGGGCGTGATGCCGCCGGACAGGTCCTCGCGCTGGAAGGCGAACCATGCGCCGGTGCGGCCGATGCCGGTCTGCACTTCGTCGATGATGAGCAGCGCGTGGTTGATGTCGCACATCTCGCGCACCTTCTTGACGTAGTCGGCGCCCAGGGGCTTCACGCCGGCCTCGCCTTGGATGAGCTCCATGATGACGGCGGCGACCGGCCCTTTGCCGTAGGGGCCGACGCCGGTCTCGCTGAACGCCTCGTACAGGGAGAGCGGGTCGCCGGCGCGCACGAATTCGATGTTGGGCACGAGCGGGCCGAACGGCTTGCGGATGGCGGGCTTCCACGTGGCGGACAGGGCGCCGAGCGTGCGGCCGTGGAATCCGTTGGTCAGGGCGATGATGCGCGCCGGCTTGCCGCCCATCGAGGGCGCGGCGCCGGGCAGGGTGCGGCCGTACAGTTTGGCGAGCTTCAGGGCCGCCTCGTTGCCTTCCGCGCCGGAGTTGCCGAAGTAGACGTGGGAGCCTTCGGGGGCGCCCGCCAGTTTGACGAGGCGCGCGGCGAGCTCGATCTGCGGTTCGGTGGCGAAGTAGTTGCTCACGTGCGCGACCTTCGCGGCCTGTTCGGCGACGGCCTTCACCCACTTGGGATGCGCGTAGCCGATCGAGTTGACGGCGATGCCGCCGAGGAAGTCGAGGTATTCGTTGCCGTCGACGTCCCACACGTGGGCGCCCTGGCCGTGGTCCATGACGCGCAGCGGCGTGCCGAACACGTTCATGTGGACCTGGGAATACTCCCCCAGCCACTGGGAATCCTTGGGGCCGAGCGGTTCCGGGCCCGCAGCGGGCGTGGTGCTGTTCACGTCAGAAGACATAGGAGCTCCTCATTTCGATGCCGTCCTCGGGCACGACCATGGTGCCGATGCCGGCGGAGGTGAAAATCTCGTTCAGGATGGAATGCGGCTTGCGGCCGTCGATGATGTGCGCCTGGGGCACGCCGCCGTCGATGGCGCGCACGCACGCCTCCATCTTCGGGCGCATGCCGGATTCGAGGTCGGGCAGCATGTCGCGCAGGTTCTCCACGCCGATGCGGCCGATCAGCGAGTTGCGGTCCGGCCAGTCGGCGTACAGGCCGTCCACGTCGGTGAGGATGACGAGCTTGTGCGCGCCGACGGCGGAGGCGAGCGCGGCGGCCGCGGAGTCGGCGTTCACGTTGAGCACTTCGGTGGCGTCGTCCTCGTTCGGAGCGACCGAGGAGACGACGGGGATGCGGCCCGCGTTGACGAGGTCCTCGACGGCGGAGGCGTCGACGGAGACGACGTCGCCGACGAGGCCGATGTCGGTGGGTTTGCCGTCGATGACGGGCCGGCGCTGCATGGCGGAGAACAGGCCGCCGTCCTCGCCGGAAAGCCCCACGGCGAGCGGGCCGTGTGCGTTGATGAGACCGACGAGCTCACGCGACACCTTGCCGGTCAGGACCATGCGCACCACGTCCATCGCCTCGGGCGTGGTGACCCTGAGGCCGCCCTTGAACTCGGATTTGATGCCGAGGGCCTTCAACATCTGGGAGATCTGCGGGCCGCCGCCGTGCACGACGATCGGGTGTAGGCCCACCTGACGCAGGAACACCATGTCCTCGGCGAAGCACTGCTTGAGGTGTTCGTCGATCATCGCGTTGCCGCCGTATTTGACGACGATGCGCTGGCCGGCGAACTCCTCGAGCCACGGCAGCGCCTCGATGAGCACTTCGGCCTTCTGGTCGGCGCGCAAGTCGGTGTGCACGTCGAAGTGGAATCCGGGTCCCTTCAGTTCGCTTGACATATCCTCTTTCAGCTTTCGTAGTCAGCGTTGATGTGGACGTATTCGTGGGTGAGGTCGTCGGTCCAGACGGTCGCCTCGGCGTCTCCGGCGTTGAGGTCGATGTCGATGTGGACCTCACGCGGGGTCATGTCGACCTCGGAGCGGTCACGTCCGGCGCCGCCGTTCTCGCAGATGCGCACGCCGTTGACGTCGACGGTCACCTTGTCGGACTCGTAGGGGGCAACTTCCGGCGGCACGGTACCGAGCGAGGAGACGATGCGCCCCCAGTTCGGGTCGTTGCCGCTGATCGCGCATTTGAGCAGGTTGGAGGCGGCGACGGCGCGGCCGCAGGCGAGCGCCGCGTCCTCGCTGGTCGCGCCGGTGACGGTGATGCGGATGTCGTGGCTGGCGCCTTCGCCGTCGCCGATGATCTGGCGGGCGAGCGAGGCGCAGGCGTCCTTGACGAGCTTGTTGAACTCGTCCTTGTCGGGCTCGACGCCCGAGGCACCGGAGGCGAGCAGGAGCACGGTGTCGTTGGTGGACATGCAGCCGTCCACGTCGATGCGGTTGAACGAGTGTTCGGTGGCGACGGCGAGCGCGGCCTGGAGCTGGCCGGCGCTCACGACGGCGTCGGTGGTGATGACGCACAGCATGGTGGCCAGCTGCGGGGCGATCATGCCGGAGCCCTTGACCATGCCGCCGATCCTCCAGCCGCCCGTGCCTTCGAGTTCGACGGTCTTCGGCTTGGTGTCGGTGGTCATGATGGCGTGCGAGGCGTCCGCGCCGGCCTCGGGCGTGGCGGCGAGCGCCGCGTGGGCGGCCTTCGCGCCGCCGAGCACGTGGTCGAGCGGCAGCAGTTCGCCGATGAGGCCGGTGGAGCACACGGCCACGTCGTCCGGTTCCGTGCCGACGAGCGCGGCGACGGTTTCGGCGGTGGCCTTGGACTGCGCGTAGCCTTCGGCTCCGGTGCACGCGTTGGCGCCGCCGGAGTTGAGAATCACGGCCTTGACGTGGCCGTCGGCGACGACCTTGCGCGACCACTGCACGGGCGCGGCGCAGAAACGGTTGGAGGTGAACACGCCGGCGGCCGCGTCGAGCGGGCCGTTGTTGACGACGAGCGCGAGGTCCTTCTTGCCGGCGACGGCGGAGATGCCCGCCTCGACGCCGGATGCGGCGAATCCTTGTGCGAATGTGACGCTCACGGGGCGACTCCGATCTTGGTCAGGCCCTGGTCTTCGGGAAGGCCGAGGGCGATGTTCAGGGACTGCACCGCCTGGCCGGCGGTGCCGCGGTTGAGGTTGTCGATGGCGGCGAAGGCGATGATGCGGCCGGCCTTGCGGTCGGTGACGACCTGGATGTGGGCGGCGTTCGAGCCGATGATGTTCGCCGTGGCGGGCAGCGTGCCTTCCGGCAGGAGCACCATGAAGTCCTGGCCTTCGTAGGCGTGGGCCCACACGTCGCGGATCTCCGCGTCGCTCAGGCGCTTCGCCTTGTCGGTCATCTTCGCGCTCACGCAGGCGAGGATGCCGCGCGACATGGGCGCGAGCACCGGCGTGAACCCGAGCGTGAACCCGTCGGCGGCCGCGGCGTCGAGGCCGGCGGCGTGCGCGAGGTTCTGCAGGATCTCGGGGATGTGGCGGTGCGTGCCGCCCACGCCGTACGGCAGGGCGGAGCCGAACGCCTCGGCGGCGAGCAGGTTGGTGCGCTTGAGGTTCTTGCCGGCGCCGGAGTAGCCGACGACGAGGTCGGCGACGATGTCCGTGTGCTCGACGAGGCCTTCGGCGACGCCGGGTTGCAGGGCCAGCGTGGTGGCGGTCACGTTGCAGCCAGGGCCGGCGATGCGCTTGGTTCCGGGCAGCGCGGCGCGCTGGCGCGTGTACGAGCCGTCGGCGGCCTTGCCGGTGATGAGCTCGGGCATGCCGTAGGTCCAATGCTCGTAGAAGTCACCGCCGTAGAACTCGTCCCACGCGCTCTTCTCCTCAAGACGGTGGTCGGCGCCGAGGTCGACGACGACAGCGTCAGGGTCGAGCTGGGACGCCAGCTTGCCGGAGGCGCCGTGCGGCAGCGCGAGGATGATCACGTCGTGGCCGTTCAGGACTTCCGGGGTGGTGTCTTCGACGGTCAGATCCGCCAGCTGCGGGATATGCGGCATGTGCTTGCCGAGCTTGTCCCCCACCGAGGAGTGACCCGCCACGCAGGTCACCTCGAACGCGGGATGGGCGGCCAGAATGCGCAGCGCCTCGCCTCCCGCATAACCCGTGGCACCCGCCACGGCCACCGTGTATTTCGCCATATCACGTCCTTCACTTCATGGGCAATACCCACGAGCATACATACCTATGCAGACTATTGCATAATTATGTAATCACGTGTCGAGACGATCGGTCATGTGGTCATCGTGTCGCCGGAGGTGGAGCCGCCGCCGACCATATCGAGCATCTGGTTGGTGAGATCGGTCACGTCGACGCCGTTGACCCACATCCAGATCTGCAATGCGGTGGTGAGCACGTTGATGACGATCGCGGCGATGGCGAGCCAACGGCCCTTCATGTGGAAGGTGCCGGTGCGCCACACGGAGATGACGCCCATGATGGTCGGCAGCAGGGGCACGCTGAACACGATCGCGAACACGAAGGCGATGATCGCGTAGGAGTCCCAGCGCCCGTACAGCGGGTTCTGGTTGGGGTCGTTCACGTCGATGCCGTAGAAGTAGCGCGGCGTGTGGCCGTCGTTCGCGCCGGCACCGACACCCGGACCCGTCGGCGACTGGTTCGGATTGCCGGGGTTCCCGTTCGGGCCGTACGGGCCGTTCTGCGGATATTGGCCGTTCTGCCCGTAGCCGCCGGGATACGCGGCACCCGGCGTGCGCTGCGTCACCTGCTGCGGCATCTGCCGCGCGTTCTCCCCCGTATCGTCCTTCTTCGGCTCGGGGTCGGGCGCGCCGTACAGATACGGATTGTAGTTCGGACCATATTGGCTCAACATCGCGCCGTAGTCGGGATGCGCGTACTGCCCGTACTGCGGCTGTGGCTGCGACGGTGCCTCCCCGGATACGACGGGACCCGGTGAGCCCGCCCCCGGTGCGACGCCGTCCCCTCCCGTCTGTCGTGCGGAATCGTTCGGCTGCTGTCCGGGTGCGCTCATCGGGTCCTCCTCGTGTTGCACCTTATGTTAACTTATGTCGTTTCGCTTTCGGCCCAGCGGTTCATCGCCGCCGGACCGGAAGCCAGGCCGGAAAGCCGCCCGGAACAAGCCGGAACGGCCCGGCGGCTCAGGCGCGCAGCTGCGCGCCGAGCTCGGCGGCCTTGTCGACGATGGCCTTGCGGATCGCCTCGCTGTCCTCGGCGGACAGGGTCTTGTCGGGCGAGCGGAACACCACCGCGAAGGCGAGGGACTTCTTGCCCTCACCCACCTGCTCGCCGGTGAACACGTCGAACAGTTCGATGGATTCGAGGTTCGCGCCGGCGGCCTCGCGCACCACGCCTTCGAGCTGGGCGGCGGTCACCGTGTCGTCCACGGTGAAGGCGAGGTCCTGCTTGACGGGCGGGAACGTGGAGATCGGCTTGGCCTGCACCGGCTTGCCGTCGAGCGTGGCGAACAGCGCGGTGAGGTTCAGCTCGAACGCGGCGGAGTGCTCGGGGAAGCCGAGCGCCTCGTTGACGTGCGGGTGGAGCTCGCCGACGAAGCCGACGAACGTGCCGGCGGCGGTCACGCGGGCGAAACGGCCCGGATGCCACTGGGCGGGCACGTCGGCGGCGGCCGGCTGCTCGAGCTCGATGGCGGCGCCGAGACGGTCGGCGATGCGGTGCACGGCCTCGACCGCGTCGGACCAATCGACCGGACGCTTGCCGCCCAGCCAGCCGGTGTTCTCGGCGAGACCGGTCAGGATGCCGGCCACGTGGTCGGGCTGGTCGGGCAGGCCGGCGTCGAGCGCGGCGAGCTGCTCGGGCGTGGGCTTCACACCGCCGGGCAGGGCCGGGATAGCGGGCGCGTCCGGGTTCCACAGGTACACGTGGCCGAGCTCGTAGAGCGACACGTTCTCGATGCCGCGGCGGATGTTGCGCTGCACGGTCGTGGCGAGCGTGGGCAGGATGTGGCGGCGCAGGTACGGACGGTCGCCGTACAGCGGGTTCGCGATCTCGACGCTGACCTTCTTGGTGGCCTCCGCGTCGTAGCCGAACGCCTTGTAGTCGTTGTCGCCCACGAACGGGTAGCTCAGGGCCTCCACCATGCCGTACTCGGCGAGCTCGTCGGCGACGCGGCGGCGGCGCAGCTGGTCGGCGGTCAGGCCGACCATGCCCTCGACCGGCGCCGGCGGCACGGTGACGGGGATCTCGTCGTAGCCGACGAGGCGCGCGACCTCCTCGACCAGATCGCACGGCTCGTTGAGGTCCGGGCGCCAGGTCGGCGGGGTGACGGAGAATTCGCCGTTGCCGCCGCCGGCCACGGTGCAGCCGATGTCGGTGAGGATGTCGGAGATGGCGTTGACGCCGGTGTCGAGGCCGGCGACGCGCTTCACCTCGGAGGCCTTGAAGTGGATGGCCTTGCGGCGGACCGTGTTGTTCACGTCGGTCGGATGCTCGCTGGCCTCGCCGTCGCCGTACTTGATGAGCAGGTCGGCGGCCATCTGCGCGGCGGCCGGCTGCAGCTGGTAGTCGACGCCGCGCTCGAAGCGGCGGGACGCCTCGGACGGGATCTTGTGGCGGCGGGCGGAACGCGCGATGGACACCTGGTCGAAGTGCGCGGCCTCGAGCAGGATGTTCTTCGTCTCCGCGGTCACCTCGCCGTACAGGCCGCCCATCACGCCGGCGAGACCGATGATGCGCGAGGCGCGCTGGCCGTTCGGCGAATCGGTGATGAGCAGGTCCTCGGGGCTGAGCTCGTGCTCCTTGCCGTCGAGGGTGACGAGCTTCTCGCCCTCGTTCGCGCGGCGCACGACGATCGGGCCTTCGAGCTTGTCCAGATCGTAGGCGTGCATCGGCTGGCCGAGGTCGAGCATCACGTAGTTGGTGACGTCCACGGCGAGCGAGATGGAACGCACGCCGGCGCGGATGAGACGACGGCGCATCCAGTTCGGCGTGCGCGAGGACGGGTCGAAGCCGCGGATGGCGCGCGCGTAGTAGCGGTCGCAGCCGGGCACGCCGTGGATCGGGTTGTCGTCGTCGATCTCGACCTGCACGTCCGGCACGGTGCCGGAGGCCTCGCCGGCGGCGACGGGCACGCGGGCGTTGAGCTCCTTGACCGGATCCGTGTACGCGGCGCCGGTGGAGTGGTGGTATTCGCGGGCCACACCACGGTAGGACAGCGTGTAGCCGCGGTCCGGCGTGATGTTGATCTCCAGCAGCGGCTGGTCGAGGTGCAGCAGGTGCATCGCGTCGTCGCCGGGCTTCAAGGCCTCGTACTCCTCGGGAGTGAAGCCGTAGTGGCGCAGCAGGATGATGCCGTTGTGGTCGTCGCCGAGGCCGAGCTCACGCTCGGAGGCGCACATGCCGTTGGAGATGTGGCCGTACGTCTTGCGCGGCTCGATGCGGAAGTCGCCGGGCAGGACGGCGCCCGGAAGCGTCACGACGACCTTCTCGCCGGCGGCCATGTTCGGCGCGCCGCAGATGATGCCGCGCGGCACCTTGTTGCCGTTCTCGTCGGTCTCGTTGTATTCGTCGCCGACGTCGACATGGCACCAGTTGATGATCTTGCCGTTCTTCTGCGGCTCCGGCGTGGCGTCGACCACGTAGCCGACGACGATCGGGCCAGTCACCTGGGAGGCGTGGATCTCCTCCTCCTCGAGGCCGACCTTGACCAGGTCCTTGGCGAGCTGCTCGTAGGTGAGGTCGGACGGAACCTCGACGTGCTCCTTGAGCCAATCGATATCAACCATAGGCATGGGTAATCACTCCCCCATCACAAACTGTTCGGCGAAACGCACGTCGCCCTCGACGAGGTCGTGCATGTCGTTGATGTCGGAACGCAGCAGCAGCGTGCGCTCCATGCCCACGCCGAACGCGAAGCCGGTGTATTCGTTCGGGTCGATGCCCGCGGACTTGAGCACGTTCGGGTTGACCATGCCGCAGCCGCCCCATTCAAGCCAGCCCGGGCCGCCCTTCTTGTCGGGGAACCACAGGTCGAGCTCGGCGCTCGGCTCGGTGAACGGGAAGTAGCTCGGACGCAGGCGGGTCTTGGCCTCCGGGCCGAACATGGCGACGGCGAGCTTGTCGAGCACGCCCTTGAGGTCGGCCATGGTCAGGTGCTTGTCGACGGCGAGCGCCTCGCACTGGTGGAACACCGGGGTGTGGGTGGCGTCGAGCTCGTCGGTGCGGAACACGCGGCCCGGGGAGGCGATGTACAGCGGCACGCCGCGCGACAGCAGGGCGCGCACCTGGTCGGACGAGGTCTGCGTGCGCACGACCATGTTGGAGCCGACGAAGCCGGCGGCGTCCTTCGCCTGGTTGCCCTTCACGTAGAAGGTGTCCTGCATCTGGCGGGCCGGATGGTCCGGTCCGAAGTTGAGGGCGTCGAAGTTGTACCATTCGGCCTCCACTTCGGGGCCGGCGGAGATCTGCCATCCCATGGAGATGAAGAAGTCCTCGACGTCCTCCATGAGCTTGGCGAGCGGGTGGCGCGCGCCGAGCGGCTTGCGCGCGACCGGCAGCGTCATGTCGACGGTCTCGGCGGCGAGCGCGGCGGCCTCGGCGGCCTCCTTGAGCTCCTTCTCCTTGGGGCCGTAGGCGCGGCCGAAGTCGGCGCGCAGCTTGCCCATGAGCTTGCCTGCATCCTTCTTCTGGTCCTTGGGCAGTGCCCCGATGGCCTTGCTGGCCTGCGTCATCGCCGAGTCGGCTCCGGCGTATTCGCTCTTGATGGCCTTCAATTCCTCCAGCGTGGAGGCGTTCTGGATTTTCGCGATGCCTTCGGCGACCGCATCGGTCACCGCTTGCGCATCGAATAGCGCTTCTGCCACGAGCACCCTTTCCTTTATATCTGCTTCACTGACGTGCATTGCACGTGGGGAGACACGCGAAAACGCACGTTTCCCAAGCGTTGTCCAACATCACATTGTCACGGTATGACTCGACATGGCCGCCCGGTTCCATCACGTGGTCGCGGGGCGGCCGGCACGTGACCGACATACGACCGACATACGACCGGCGCGTGCCGTGCGTCTCAGCGTCCGCTCATGGCGAGGCTCATGAGCATGACCGCGGCGGACGTGCCGAGGTTCAGCGATTCGGCCTTGCCGTACAGCGGGATGGACACGATGCGGTCCATGCGCTCCAGGATGGCGGCGGGCAGTCCCCGCGCCTCGTTGCCGAACAGCACGGCGTCGCCGCGCACGCCCTTCGCGCCGCTTTTCGCGCCGTCCGCGCGTTCGGCGAGCATGTCGGGCAGCGATTCGGGCTTGCGTTCCGGCGTGCCGTACACGTCGGCGGCGATGGTGGCGAGGTCGTCGCGTTCCATCCACTTGAGGAACGTGCCGGTGTCCATGCGCAGCACGGGGATGTGGAACAGGGAGCCGGCGGTCGAACGGATGACCTTCGGGTTCAGCGGGTCCACGCATTCGTCGACGAACACGACCGCGTCGCAGCCGGCGGCGTCCGCGGCGCGAATCACGGTGCCCGCGTTGCCGGGGTCGCGCACCTGCCAGAACGCGGCGATGAGCGGGCGTTCGGAGAGGCGGACGGCGGAGATCTCCGTGTGGAGCGTCTCGATGTCGCCCACGGCGACGATGCCCTGCGCGTCCTTGCTGATCTTGGCCATCACCTCGCGCGTGACGTGATGCACGTAGATCGGCGTCTTGCGCGATTCCTGCGACTTGTCGACGATCGAGGCGATCGTCTCGGAGACGTACGGTTCGCCGTCGGGGTCGACGTCGATCGCGACGTACAGGTCGCTCACCACGTCGGGACGCCACGCGACGGCCTCGCGCACGGACTGCGGCCCTTCGATGAGGAAGCGGCCGGAACGTTCGCGGCCTGCCGGTCGCGCGAGTCCGGCGACGCGCTTGATTCGGTCGGATTTCGGATTGTCGATCACTGCATGGTTGATGGGCATGCCCTCCACCCTACCGTCACGCCTACCGCGCCACGGCACACGCGCATACACGCGTCTCGACTGCAGTGGACGTCACGCGCCTTGGAAGGAGAAGTGCCAGTTGCCGGTGGCGACGGCGACGCCGAGCGCGATGAACGGGATCACGAAGCAGATCGCGCAGAACACCGCGTCGATCGGATGCAGGCGCGAGACGCGCGCCGCCGAGCGCGGCCCTTCGCCGCCGAAACCGCGCGCCTCCATCGCGGTGGCGAGTTTCGTGGCGCGACGGATCGACAGGACCAGCAGACCGAACGCCTGCGAGAACGCACGCTGGATCGCGTTGCCGTCGCCGAGACCGCGCGAACGGCGCGACAATCCCAACGCACGCCAATCATCCTGCAGCAGCGTGAACATGCGCATGCCGGCGAGACCGCCGTACACGAACCGGGGCGAGAGGTGCAGGATCTGCACGAGGCCGTCGGCCAGATCGGTCGGGTCAAGGCCGAGCGCGAGCACCACGCCGGGCACGGCGATGGCGAGCACGCGCAGGAACGTGGCGCAGGCGAGATACACGGAGCCTTCGGACACGACGATCCAGCCGGCGGTCCACAGGATCTCGCCGGACGTGCGGCCGTAGAGCAGCACGGAGATGAAGCCGCCGACCGCGGCGATCCATACCGGCCATGTGCTGCGGCAGATGCGGATCGGGTCGACGCCGCCGATCCACAGCAGCGCGACCTCGAGTCCCAACGCCACGGACGCGGAGACCACGTCGAGGCTCACAAACATCGGGATGCACAGCAGCAGCGCGCCGATGATGCGCGTCACCGGGTTCACCTTCGCGATGAACCACGAGGGCGACGCGGGCCGGGCCGGTTCCTTGCGCGCGCCCGGCGGCGAGACGATGACCGAATCGTTCATACCCACTCACTCCCCTGCGAATCCGAACATGATGCGGCGCGCGTCGAGCGCCCTGACGAGCGCCTCGTCGTGCGTGACGACGATGACCGCGGAACCTTGGTCGCGCACTTTGGCGATGAGGTCGACCATCTCGGTCCACGTGGTGAAGTCCTGGCCGAAGGTCGGCTCGTCCATGACGAGGATCTTCGGCGCGCCGGCCAGCATGGAGGCGACGGACAGTCGCCGCTTCTCGCCGCCGGACAGCGTGTACGGGTTGGCTTTGGCGAACCGCGAGAGGTTCATGCGTTCCAGCATTTCGTCGGCGATCGCGTACGCGCGCGCCTCGTCGGCGCCCATCGATTTCGGCCCGATGGCGACCTCGTCGCGTACGAGCGCCGCAGCGAACTGGTGTTCCGGCTCCTGGAAGACCATGCCGATGCGGCCGAGCAGTTCGCGGCTCCTCCACTTGTCCGGCTCGTCGCCGCGCGCGCCTTCGGCGATGTCGGCGCGCACGCGCACATGCCCGGCGAGCGGCTTCAGGAGTCCGGCGAGCGTCAGCGCGAGCGTGGATTTTCCGGCGCCGTTCGGCCCCATCAGGGCCGTCACCTCGCCGGCGAAGAATTCGAGATCGATATGCTCGCCGAGCGGGAATCCGCGGCCGAAGCTCAGGTCCTCGGCGACGAGCGCGGGTTCGCGGACGTCCGCGCGTGCGCGCGTCGGCGCACGGTCCGGAATCGCGCGTCCCGGCACCCATGCGCCGCCCTGCGCGAGCAGGTCGCCGAATCGTCCGAACACCTCGTCCGGTCTTCCGTCGGCGATGACGCCGCCCACGTGCGAATCCGGGTCGGGATGGCCGATGACGATGACGCGGTCGATCAGGTCCATCCACACGTCGATATGATGCTCGACGACGACCATGGTCTGCCCGGTGCGGGCAAGCACGTCGCGCACCGCGTCGTGGACTTCGCGCACGCCTTCCGGGTCGAGGTTGGCGGTCGGCTCGTCGAGCAGCAGGAGTCCCGGCTGCATGGCGAGCACGCCGGCGAGCGCGAGGCGCTGCCGCTGCCCGCCGGACAGGTGGCGCGTGGACCGGTCGAGGTCGATGTCCTTCAATCCGACCAGGTCGAGCGATTCGCGCACGCGCCGCCACGTCTCGTCGCGTGGGACGGCGAGGTTCTCACAGCCGAAGGCCGCGTCGTCGCCCACGCGTTCGAGGATGATCTGCGAATCCGGGTCCTGCAGCACGAGGCCGGCCTTGCCGCGGGCGATGCCGGCTTCGACGCCGTCGATGGTGAGCGAGCCTTCCTGCTCGCCTTCGTCGGATCCGCCGAGCACGCCGGCCAGTCCGGCCATGAGCGTGCTTTTGCCCGCCCCGGAGGCGCCGAGGAGCAGCACGTGCTCCCCGGGGCGGATGTCGAAGTCGAGCCCGCGCAGGGCGAAGTCCTTGCGCGTGGCGTGACGCCATCCCCAATCCTTCGCCTCGACGCGGGCGGGCGTGATGCGCATCAGACGCGCGCCTCGGCGCGGCCGGAGGCGAAGCGGTCGAGCACGCCGGTGGCGGCGATCGCCTTGTGCAGCGCCCACATGAGCGCGCCGGCGATGATGACGCCGGAGATGATGGAGCCGACGAGGTACCAGCTGACGCGCATCGCGTTCCAGCCGGGGTTGGTCATCCAGTAGTAGGCCCAGCAGGCGACGCCGGCGAGAGCGCCGGACAGGATGGTGGTGCCGATGTTCCACTGCTTCCACGCGAAGATCGCGAAGGCGATCTCGGCGGCGAGGCCCTGCATGATGCCGACGATGAGCGAGCCGCCGACGCCCCACTGGTTGCCGAGCGTGAGCTCGAGGAACGCGGCGAGGGTCTCGGCGAAGAGGGCGGCGCCCGGCTTGCGCACGATGATGGCGGCGAGCGGGCCGGCGAACAGCCAGAATCCGTTGAGCAGGCCTTCGAAGCCGGGGGTGACGGCCTCGAACAGGGCGAGCGGGGCGGCGCAGACGACGTCCCAGCCCCAGAAGATGACGCCGGATGCGACGGCGATGATGGCGGCGACGACGATGTCGACGACGCGCCACTTGTAGTTGGTCTTGGCGACGGTTTCGGCCATGGTGATGTGCCTTTCTCTGTGCTTCCTTCTCAAGGCACGGGTGGAGGACAGTTCCGTGGTCGGCATTGCCCGTCCACGTTCCATCGGTCGGGACCCGTTGCGGCCCCCTCTCAGCCGCCTTCAAGCGGCTCCCGTGTCAGCCCATGACTATATGACAAACCGCTGTCGAACGCAATACGAAGATTGTATTGTGCGCGACAGCGGTTTGCAGGCTTACGTTGGTTCTATGCCCGTAGAAATTCTTCAGGAATGATTCAACCATGGCTCCGTCGTCGGAAGAACGGCATGTGCATTATTCATTGCTCTTCCTTTCAACCATGATCTCATGTATGACGACAATGAAACTGGTTTCATCATTAGCGTTAAAAACAACTTCGGTCGCTTTGGGAAATCTCTCGACGGGAACCGAAATCGCAAACACTCCTTCACCGGGGCATTCACCTATATCCGCCACCCAATATGAAGCACCACCACGCCGTAGTCGTATCGAAAATGATGCTGCCGTTTGGGGATTACACATATACGTGATGTCATATCGATGAGTACGATCGGCCACCATATCAATGGGGATGATTCCGGTACCGGAAAATTCTCCGGAACCTAAAGGACGGATATCCTCCAGACCTTGCGATCGAGAAGCAACATAACGCTCTCGCGCATATGTTTCCAAACCTTCTACTGTGAATTCTTTATATGTTTTCTGCTCCTTCGATGAAGACGGAGATCTTATATCGTTACCGGATTGCAAAGAGGCGGATTGATACGACAACCCACAGAGCAGCAGCACTGCTAAAAAAACCAAAAGACAGCTACGAGTTGCTTTTCTCATCCCACACACTCTCTGCAACCAGTCGGATGCTATAACCAAGCGATGAATCTCCAATGATTCATCACCCTAAGAGCCTTTACTCTTATATTTGTTAGGCATAACATATGCTACATATGATACACAAGTCGAGCAATACTTCATTTGTGAATAATTCATTCCAAGCATACTCGATGTGTGTATATATAATTCTTATGGCACACCCAAGTGCAAATAGTGGCACTGCAAGCCCACACACAAGAGATAGAACCTATGACAAGCACAAAGGATTCATGTTTGACATCATCGACTCCCATGACGGAAATAGCCATCGTCGACAACGACGCACGTTCCTTGGATTCCTTATACCGGCTTTTGACCGAACGTCTACCGACAGCCCGTGTCATATGGATGGCCCAGTCAGCCAAGGAAGCGATGCTTCTGACCAAGACACATGTTCCGTCCTTATTGCTGCTGGACATGTCGCTGGAAGGAGTTCAGGGGACCAGTGCGTGCAGGCGCATACGGAAACGGTCCCTTGACTTCCCTATTCTCGCGATGACGAGTTTCTCGCTGAACCTGTATGAGGTGAAAGCGAAGGCCGCCGGTGCACAGGGACTGGTCAGCAAGAATACCGAAGACGACCTCGTCACCGCCATCGACTCGGTGATCCGCAACGGTTCGATGACGGGCTTCGAATCACGGCAGCTCGCGCACATCCGTCTGATGAATGAGACGGATCACGATCAACGGCTCACGTTGCGGGAGGAGGAGATCATCAACCTGTGTGCGGATGAGGGACTGCTCGATACCGAAATCGCCGGCAGACTCGGCATTTCGGAGGCGACCGTGCGCAAACATATGCAGCACATCATGCAGAAACTCGGAGCGCGGACGGCGCGTCAGGCGGTGGCGATATGGCTTTCACCACGTGGCTGAACCTCGGGAAGGCGCCAACGCCTTTGATTCCCCCGCTAAAGGCACGTGTCGCCCTCTCATCGGCCTTCTCGTCGTTGCTTATCATCCAATGGGCGTACAATCCCCCGTCCGGCGGAATCGCATTGGCTCTCTCGCTCATGCAGGAGGCCTTGCTCATCGGCACCAGCATCCTGCCTCTGCCATCCTCCGTAGCACTCATCGTCATCGACGGTCTGACGACGGTCTGTTCCAACGGCACGGGTCCCACGTCCACGTTCAGCGTGCTGTACGCGTTGGGATTGTTGGCGTATATGACCTCCGACCGCATGGCGGCGGCGCTGACCATCGCGATGATCCTGTTGCAGGTGGTCTACACCGGACTCCCGAACGGCTGGAACGTCGACTGGTACGTATTCATATCCCTCATACCGTTCAGCGTCATGGCGTCACTCGTCGGGCGATCGCTGCGTTGGCGAGAGGACGGATTCAGACGACAGGTGAAACTCGCCCAAGCGGAGGACGATCTACGCCAAGTAGCGTTCACCGCGCGTGCCGCCCAGCGTATGCATGACGCCGTCACCGGGGAATTGTCGCTCATCGCACGCATGGCCCAACGTCATATCAGAGCAGGCGGCAACGATATCGACGATTGGCGTCAGATCAATGAGTCGGCGCTCAATGCGCTGGACAATACGCACAAGGTCGTCGATTCCCTCAACGAATGGGACCACGGCATCCATGGCACGACGTCCTCGGAGACGGAAGCGTTTGCCGATCGCCTTCATCGGGTTTTGGACGACAACGACAGACGCATAAACCGTCTCGGTTTCGAAGGCGGGAGCGTCCTCGGCATCGACGACGACCCCGCCCCGATGAGCGAAGAGCGGATGGCCCTCTGCACCGGATTCATCGGCGAACTCTACGCCAATATCATCAGGCATGCGAAACGGGAGTCATATGAGGTTTCCGTCGTATGGAACGGCAACGGCATCGAAGTCACCACCTCCAACGCATTGTCCGACGAGGAGCTGCCACGGCATGGGCAGGGCATGACGTACTACCGACGTGAAATCGAACGCATCGGCGGTGCCTTCGTCACGGGGCGACTGGATGACGGTACATGGTATTCGTTCGCGGCCATTCCCCCACAATCCCATGGTCGGGACCAGCAAAGCTGATCCCGACCGATTCCAAGGAAATGGAGAACATCACCTGCCGAGCTTGTCGAGCAGGAGGGCTTCGGTGATGACGTTGTTCTTCAGGCCGGACAGCGAGATGGATTCGTTGGGGCTGTGCGCGTTGGCCTTCGGATCCTCCGGGCCGGTGACGAGCACCTGCGCCTCGGGGAAGATGCGCTGCAGTTCGGGGATGAACGGGATGGACCCGCCTTCGCCCTTGTTGATCGGGGCGACGCCGAACGCCTCCTCCATCGCCTCGAGCGCGTCCTTGGTGGCGACCGCGTCCGGATCCATGCCCCAGCCCATCCCGTTCTCCAGCTTGGTCACCTCGACCTCGGCGCCGAACGGCGCGTGGGTTTCGAGGTACGCGGCGAGCGCGGCCTGCGCCTCTTCGGGGCGCTGGTTCGGCGCGGTGCGCAGGGAGAGGCGGAAGCGGGTCTCGGGACTGATCACGTTGAACGAGCCGTCGACCGGGTGCGCGTCGAAGCCGATGACGGTCAGGCTCGGCTTGGTCCACAGGCGCGAGGCGAGCGAGCCGGTGCCGGCGAGCGCGTAGGAGTCGACGACGCCGGCATCGGCGCGCACGGATGCCTCGTCGAGGTCGCGCTGGAGGCCGCCGATCGGCTCCTCGGCGGCGACGCCGGGCACGGCGAGGTCGCCGTTCGCGTCGTACAGGGAGGCGATGAGCATCGCGGCGAGCGTGTTCGAGTCGAGAATCGGCCCGCCGTACTGTCCGGAGTGGACCGGGTGCTTCAGTCCGCGCACGGTCACGTCCACGCAGGTGTTGCCGCGAAGCGAGGTGGTCAGGGACGGGATGTCCGCCGACCAGTTGCCGGAGTCGGCGACGATGATGACGTCGGATTCGAACTCGGCCTTGTGCGCCTCGATGAACGGGATGAAGCTCGGGGAGCCCATCTCCTCCTCGCCTTCGATGAACACCTTGACGTTGACCTTGAGGTCCTGGCCAAGCGCCTTCAACGCGCCGGAGTGGATGGCGATGCCGCCGCCGTCGTCGGCGGAGCCGCGGCCGTAGAGGCGGCCGTCGATCTCGGTGCCGACGAACGGGTCGGTGTCCCATGCGGACGCGTCCGGCACGGGCTGCACGTCGTGATGCGCGTAGAGGAGCACGGTGGGCGCGGACTCGTCGACGATGCGCGAGCCGATGACCTCCCACGCGCCAGGCGTGCCGTCCGGGTTCGAGGACTGGACGACCTTCGCGTCGACGCCGACCTCGCGCAGCTGGTCGGCGACGAATTCGGCGGACCGCTTCATATGCTCGCCGGTGATGCCCTCCGCGGACACGGACTTCAAGGCGATCTTGCGGTTGAGGACGTCGACGATGCGCGTCCAGTCGGATTCCACGCGGGCGCGGACCTCGTCGGGGGTGAGCCTGGCCATGTGCCTCTCCTTATATATAGGTGTCGTACAGTCGCGCACGGTCGGCGCATCCGGCCGCGACCGGCCTCCCGGCCTTGTTTTGGTGCCGTTTCGCCGCCCTGCGCGCGTCTAGACGTCACCGTAACCTGCAAGCATGACATGGAACCCGTTGAAGAAGAAGGAATCCGCGCAGGAGCCGGTCGGGGAAGCGACCGAGCAGCCTGCGAAGCCGGTGAAGAAGGACCGTACGAAGAACGCGCCCACCCCGAAGATGAAGCAGGCGCAGGCCGCTGGCGTGCGTCCGCTGGTGCCGACCGACCGCAAGGCGAGCGCGAAGGCCGCGAAGGCGAAGCTGCGCGAGCGTGAGAACGCCGAATACGAGGCGATGCAGAAGGGCGACATCAACCACATGCCGAAGGCGGAGCGTCTGCCGTGGCGCATCTACATCCGCGACTACGTGGATGCCCGCTTCAACATCGGCGAGTTCTTCATCCCGGTGGCATTCGTCATCCTCATCGGTTCGATGATCGTCACCTCCGTCTCCCAGAACCAGACCGCCTCGATGATCATGATGCTGCTCATGTACGTGTACCTGGCGGCCGTGGTGCTCGACGTGTGGCTCATGTGGCGCAAGCTCAAGAAGAAGCTCGTCGCCAAGTATGGCGAGCGCGCGGTGGCGAAGGGCTCGCGTTCCGCGTCCTACGCGTGGAGCCGCGCCATCCAGGTGCGCCGCTGGAGGCTTCCGAAGCCGCGCGAGAAGAAGCGCGGCCACTTCCCGGAGTGATATGCACCCGACGGACTGATGAGGGGTGGATGGGCTGATGCCCGTCCACCCCTCATTGTTGTTGTCTACCCCTCAGTCAGCTTCGCTGACAGCTCCCCTGCAAGGGGAGCCGAAGACGATATCCGTTTGTCAGCTCCTCGGTCGGCTTCGCTGCAAGGGGAGCCGAGGGCCGTGCGTCTATCATGGGCACCATGACTGAACAATTTGACATCGCGATCATCGGCGCGGGACCCGGCGGATACTCGGCGGCGTTGCGGGCCGCGGAACTCGGCAAGTCCGTCGCCCTCATCGAACGTGACGCGACGCTCGGCGGCACGTGCCTCAACCGCGGGTGCATCCCGTCGAAGGCGCTCATCACCGCCACGCACACCATCGACACGGTGCGTCGTGCCGCCGAACTCGGCGTGCAGGCGCACGTGGACGGCATCGACTACGGCACGCTGCGCGACTACCGCGTGCACGTGGTCGAAACGATGACCGGGGGCCTGGCCGCCCTGCTCGCGCACCGCGGCGTCACCGTGTTCCACGGTGCGGCCACCGACCTGCGCGAGATCGCCGGAACCGCCGACGCCGCGGCCGGTGCGAACCTCGCCGTGACCGTCACCGGCGACCCGGTCGAACGGTTCCGCAAGGCGGAGGCGGCCGAGCCGATGGACCCGACGGTCGTCATCGAGGCCGGCGACGTGATCCTCGCGACCGGCGCCTCGCCCCGCCCACTGCCGGGCATCCCGTTCTCCGGCGCGCTCATCGACTCCACGCAGGCGCTGGAACTCGACGAGTTCCCCGCTTCCGCCGTGATCGTCGGCGCGGGCGCGGTCGCCATCGAATTCGCGTCCATGTGGAACGCGGCCGGCGTGGACGTGACGCTCCTCATCCGCAAGGACCGCGTGCTGTCGGGCTGGAACCGGCGCACCGCGACGACGCTGACGCGCGAACTGACGCGACAAGGCGTGAAGGTCGTCAAGGGCACCGCCGTGACTCGGGTGGACGTCGGCGCGAACCTCGGCGCGACCGTTCACTACACGCAGAACGGCGGCGAAGAACAGCAGGCGTGGGGCGAGATCGCACTGGCCGCGATTGGCCGCGACCCGAACACCCGGTTCGACTGGCTCGCCCGCGCCGGAGTCACGCTCGACGACCATGATTACGTGACGTGCGACGCGCTGGGACGCACGCACGCGCCACACGTGTGGGCGGTGGGCGACATCGTCGCCGGCCACGCGCTCGCACACCGCGCGTTCGAGCAGGGCGTGACGGTCGCCGAGGCGATCGCCGGGCTCGACCCGAAGCCGGTGGACGAGACCACCGTGCCGCAGGTCGTGTTCTCCCACCCGGAGGCGGCGTGCGTGGGCCTGACCGGCCAGGAGGCGACCGCCGACCCGGACCTCAACGACGTCAAGGAGACCACGTACCCGATGCTCGGCAACGCGCGCATGCTGATGAGCGGCGTCGGCGGCGCGATGACGGTCGTCAGCGGCGAACGCGCGGACAGGCCGGACGTGCCGGTCGTGCTCGGCGTGCACATCGTCGCGCCCGTCGCCTCGGACCTGATCGCCGAGGCGGAGCAGCTCGTCGGCAACCGGGTGCCGCTCGCCGAGGCGGCGCGGCTCATCCACCCGCATCCCACGTTCAGCGAGACGCTGGGCGAGGCGCTGCTCAAGGCGGACGGCCGCCCGCTGCACACGCGCTGACCGCGTGCATGCGTGCCCCGCGGCGCACGCCACGCCCCGGGGCACGCATGCTGGTAGAATCAACGGCCAGTATGCGCAAATCCGACTCCAAGCGAGGGAAGAATGGCTGACAAGGACGAGAAGAAGCCCAAGAAGAACAGCACGATCAAGCAGATCATCCAAATCTTCAAGTTCACCTACAAGGACGACAAGCAGCTGCCGTGGCTGTGCGGCGGCGCGTTCGTCGCCCCGATCGTGCTGGCCGTCATCCTCGGCGTCGTGATGCAGTGGATGTGGCTCACCTGGATCCTCACCATCATCGCCGCCGTCATGCTCGGCGTCCTGCTCGCCACGATGACGCTCACCAACCGCGCCGACAAGGTCGGATACAAGCAGCTGGAAGGCCGTCCGGGCGCTGCGGTCAGCGTGCTGAGCAACATGACGAAGGCCGGATTCACCTTCCCGGAGCAGCCCGTGTGGGTGGACGCCCGCACCAAGGACGCGATCTGGCGCGGCACCGGCTACAACGGCATCTACCTGCTCGGCGAAGGCTCCCACGACCGCATCAAGCGCCAGATGGACCGTCAGGAGCATGAAATCAAGGGCGTGACCGCCGGCTCCTCCATCCCCGTCTACCGCATCATCATGGGCGACGGCTCCAACGGCACCACGCGCCTGCGCGACCTGCGCAAGACCATCACGCACAAGAAGAGCTACGTGCCGTCCAACCACTCCAACAAGTTCATGGCCGCCATCCACCCGCGCCGCCGCTTCATCCTCACCAAGGAGGAGCTGGCCATCCTCAACGACCGTCTGCGCACGCTGCAGGCGAAGCGCGGCTACGGCATCCCGAAGGGCGTCGACCCGAACCGCATGCAGAAGGTCAGCCGCCGCGCCATGCGCGGACGCTGACGCCACGCGGCGCTTCCCGAGCCACAGGCCCCGGTCGTCACCGACGACCGGGGCCTTCGCATATCCGGACGCGTCCGCGTTCTGGACGCTCGCGCGGCGGCCACTCCCGTCGCGAGACTGCGGCGAACCGCGCCAACGCAACGATTGACGGTTCCCGTTACCAGTCACGAAACATTCTCGTAACCGAAGTTTCGAGCGCGCGAAACGCGCGTTCCTATGCTTTTACCCTGTAAATCATTTCGATAAAAGGAGCGATCGTGGCTGAGAACAAGATCTTCGCCCATACGCCGGAAGAGGCCGAAGCCCTCATCAACAAGGAAGGCGTCGAGTACGTCTCCGTCCGTTTCACCGATCTGATCGGCGTGCAGCAGCACTTCACCGTTCCGGTCAGCGAGTTCCTGGACAACGCGTTCACCGACGGCATGCCGTTCGACGGCTCGTCCGTGCAGGGCTTCCAGGCCATCAACGAATCCGACATGAAGCTGGTCCCGGACGTGACCACCGCCTTCATCGATCCGTTCCGCAAGCACAAGACCCTGGACGTCTCCTTCTCCATCGTCGACCCGCTGACCGATGAGCCGTACTCCCGCGACCCGCGTCAGGTCGCCGGCAAGGCCGAGGCCTACCTGAAGTCCACCGGCATCGCCGACACCGCGTCCTTCGCGCCGGAGGCCGAGTTCTTCATCTTCGACAAGGTCCGTTACGAGAACTCCGCCCAGCGCTCCTTCTACGAGGTGGACTCCATCGAGGCCCCGTGGAACACCGGCGTCGACACCGAAGAGGACGGCACCCCGAACATCGGCTTCAAGAACCGCGTCAAGCGCGGCTACTTCCCGGTCCCGCCGATCGACCACAACCAGGATCTGCGCGACGACATGGTCGCCAACCTGCAGAAGGTCGGCCTGCAGCTCGAGCGTTCCCACCACGAGGTGGCGGGCGCCGGCCAGCAGGAGATCAACTACCGCTTCAACACGCTGCAGCACGCCGGCGACGACCTGATGAAGTACAAGTACGTCGTCCACGAGACCGCCGCCCTCGCCGGCAAGTCCGTGACCTTCATGCCGAAGCCGATCGCCGGCGACAACGGCACCGGCATGCACTGCCACCAGTCCCTGTGGAAGGACGGCAAGCCGCTGTTCTACGATGAGCAGGGCTACGGCGGCCTGTCCGACATCGCCCGCTGGTACATCGGCGGCCTCATCAAGCACTCCTCCGCGGTCGTCGCGTTCACGAACCCGTCGCTGAACTCGTTCCATCGTCTGGTCCCGGGCTTCGAGGCCCCGGTCTCGCTGGTCTACTCGGCCCGCAATCGTTCCGCCGCCATCCGCATCCCGCTGGCCGGCACCTCCCCCGCCTCCAAGCGCATCGAGTTCCGCGCCCCGGATCCGTCCTGCAACCCGTTCCTGGCCTTCTCCGCCCAGATGATGGCCGGCCTCGACGGCATCCTGAACCACATCGAGCCGCCGGCTCCGGTCGACAAGGACCTCTACGAGCTGCCGCCGGAAGAGCACGCGAACATCAAGCAGGTGCCGAGCTCCCTCGGCGAGGCGCTGAACGCCCTCGAGGAGGACAACGACTTCCTCACCGCCGGCGACGTGTTCACCCCGGATCTCATCGAGACCTGGATCGAGCTGAAGCGCGACGAGATCGACCAGGCCCGCCTGGCCCCGACCCCGCTCGAGTACGAGCTCTACTACCACATCTGATTCTTGCCGAATCGCATGTGCAAGACCCCGCGGTCCACACGGATCGCGGGGTCTTCCCGTTTCCGGGAATCTCGGGAATCTTCGGGCGGCGGATTCCCCAGGTTCCGACCGAAGCCCGCCGCAAGCGGCTATGATGGGAACTGCACAGACCCCGACGGCGCATGGATGCGTTCGGCGGGGCACGAATCGGAGTCCCGGCTCGGGAATCCGACCGACGAGAAGGGAACATACGATGACCGACAACAACCAGGCACCCCAGCCGCAGAATCCCTACGGTCAGCCGGAATACGGCGCGGCCGCCCCGCAGACGCAGCCGACGCAGCCCGCGCAGCCGTCCCAGCCCCAATATGGCGCTCCGGCCCCGGCCACGCCGCAGTACGGCGCTCCCGCCCCCGCATACGGCGCGCCGCAGCAGAACCCGTACGCCCAGCCGGCTCCCGGCTACGGCGCGCAGCAGCCCGCCTACGGCCAGCCCGCCGCCGGCTACGGTTATGGCGCCCCGCAGCAGGCGCCGTACGGCGCTCCGGCCCCCGGATACCCCGCCCCGCAGCCCGTCGAGGAGAAGGGCTCGTTCGGCTGGGCCGTCCTCGGCTTCCTCATCCCGCTCATCGGCCTCATCCTGTTCCTCGTGTGGAAGGATTCCAAGCCCGGCGACGCGAAGATGGCCGGCATGGGCGCGCTCGTCTCCGTGATCGTCAGCGTGGTCCTGTGGCTGCTGCTCGTGATCATCGGCGTCATCGCCGGAGTGTCGTCGAACTTCGCCGTACTGCTGTGACGTGACGCGCTGACGCGATCCATCCGCATCGTGGGCGTGGGATGCCTCCCGAATCGGGGATTCATCCCGCGCCCACGTTTCGTATCACGCCATGTCCGCAACGCCGCGGGGAACGCGCCGTCACGGGCGTCACGCGTCTACAATCGCATCCTGAGGAGAGGATAACCGTGGCAGACAACGACAAGACCATTGAGAACGGGAAGACCAAGGCAGGAGCGGCGGTGAAGGCCGCTTTGGCGGCGAACATCGGCGTGGCGCTCGCGAAGTTCGCGGCGGCCGCGTTCACCGGATCGTCGTCCATGTTCTCCGAATCCGTGCATTCGGTGGCGGACTGCGCGAACGAGATCGTGCTGATGATCGGCGACCGGACCTCCGACCACAAGTCGGACGGCGACCATCCGTTCGGGTTGCACCGCATCAAATATCTGGCGAGCTTCATCGTGGCGACGCTCCTGTTCTTCGTCGGCGGCGTGTTCGCCGTCTCCCAGGCGGCGTCCAAGCTCACCGGGCTCATCGACGGCTCCCTGCCGCGCGAGGCGGAGCCCATCGAGCTCGTCGCCGCACTCGTCGTCGTGGGCGTCTCCGCCTGCCTGGAAGGCTACGGCCTGCACACGTCCATCCACGAGGCGCGTGAACGCATGAAGCGCGTCAAGGTGGAGAGCGATTCGCTGGTCAAGTTCTGGCGTCGCACCAAGTCCGCCGAACTCGCCTCCGTGATGATGGAGGATACGCTCGCGCTGATCGGCCTCGCGTTCGCAGGTCTCGGCATCGGACTGTCCATCGCGACCGGCGACGAACTCTATGATGCGATCGGCGGCCTCATGGTCGGCCTCGTGCTGGTGTGCGGCTCGGCGGCGCTCGCGTTCAAATCCGGTTCGCTGCTCATCGGCGAGGACATCGACCCGCGTACCCGCGAGATGCTGGTCGAGGCGGTCGAGGGCACGCAAGGCGTGAACCGGCTCATCAACATGCAGGCCATCCACATGGACGAGGACGCGGTGCTGCTGTGCATCAAGGTCGAGACCGACAAGTTCGACCGCGACTACGACGTACAGACCGTCGACAAGATCGAGACGAGCATCCGCACCGCCCTGCCGTGGTATGAATGGGAGATCTACGTCGAACCGGATATCTGGCGCGCCCAGCACTGAACCGCGACCGATCATCCGTCGACACCCTCGAAAGGACCATATGATGACCAACGACGACCAGCAGCCGCAGACGCCCTACGGCCAGGAGACGCCATCACAACCGGAGTACGGCGCGCAACAGCCGTACCAGCCAAACCCCGGATATGAGGCCCGGCAGCAGACACCGAACTATGGGTACGCCTCCACCTACGGGCAGCCCCAATACAGCCAATCCCCGTACGCCCAGCCCCAGTACGGCCAGCCCGCCTACGGATACGGATACGGCTACGGCTATGGCTATGGCTATGCGATGACCGATTCCGACCGGACCATGCGTCTGGTCGCCTTCGTGCTCAACCTCGTCACCACCATCCTCACGGGCTGGCTGATCATCCCGCTCGCCTGGGAGATTCCCATGACCGTCCACAGCTGGGGCGTCTACAAGGGCACCAAGGCCAACACCACCGCCTTCGCCGTCTGCGACCTGATCTTCCTCAATATGGTCGCCGGCATCCTGCTGCTCCTCAGCACGAAGGAGGCCTGACCCGTCCGGCACATCCCCACCGGTCCCTTCCGCGTCCGGGTAGAATCGATGCGGAAACCATCGGACACGGCCAAGGCGGGGATATGACGGACGAGCAGCTTTCATGGGATTTCGACGCGATGACGGCCGGCGACGGCGCATCCGGCGACACGACGCCGACCATCGTCGCCGACGAGGGCATTACGCATCTCACGCCCGGAAGCGAGGCGTGGATCGCCGCCCTGACCCCCACTGACGCGGACGCGACCCGTCTCGACCATCTCGACGTCAACACGCTGAACGCGGAGAACGCGGCGCGCCTGTGGGCGCGCGTCGCCGCGTGGGTGGAATCCGACCAGATCGCCTACTACATCGACGACGCGCCGGTTTCCTCCGATGCCGCCTATGACGCGCGACTGCGCTGCCTGCAACGATTGGAGGCCGCGTTCCCCGCGCTCGACAACCCGCAGAGCCCCACGCACCGGGTGGGCGGCACGTTCTCGAACGATTTCACGTCCGTACGCCATCCGAGCCGCATGATGAGCCTCGACGACGTGTTCTCCATCGAGGAGCTCAGGGACTGGTACGACTCGGTCATCCGCGACCTCGACTGGCCGGAGGGCAAAAAGCTGCCGATGAGCTGCGAGGTGAAGATCGACGGCCTCGCATTGAACCTCATCTACCGCAACGGCGTGCTGGAACAGGGGCTCACGCGAGGCGACGGCGTGACCGGCGAGGACATCACCCTGAACGTGCGCACCATCGGCTCCATCCCCGCGAACCTAGGCGGCGAGAAGGACGACATCCCCGAATTCGTGGAGATCCGCGGCGAGGTGTTCATGCGCTGGGACGACTTCCACGAGCTCAACCGCGAGCAGGAGGACGCGGGCCGCGCACCGTTCGCGAACCCGCGCAACGCGGCCGCCGGCTCGCTGCGCCAGAAGGACCCGCGCATCACCGCCACCCGTCGTCTGAGCTTCTATGCGCACGGCCTCGGCACGCTGCGCTGGGGCGCGAACGCCGCCGGGAAGCACGACCAGGTCGACGACCAGTCGGAGGCGTACGCCCTCTACGAGAAGTGGGGCGTGCCGGTCTCGCCGCACAACCGCACCGTCACGTCGTTCAGCGAGATCCTCGCGATGATCGACTACTACGGCGAACACCGCGGCGACATCGAACACGCGCTCGACGGCATCGTCGTCAAGGTCGACGACCTCGCATTGCAGCGCACGCTGGGCGCGACCTCGCGCGCGCCGCGCTGGGCCATCGCGTACAAGTACCCGCCGGAGGAGGTCAACACCGAACTGCTCGACATCACCGTGCAGGTGGGCCGCACCGGCCGCGTCACCCCGGTCGCGATCCTCAAGCCCGTGTACGTGGCCGGTTCGACGGTCGCCCGCACCACGCTGCACAACCCGTCCGAGGTGAAGCGCAAGAACGTGCTCATCGGCGACACGGTCGTCGTGCGCAAGGCGGGCGACGTGATTCCGGAACTCGTCGGGCCCGTGCTGGAACGCCGCAAGGGGCGTGAAGGCGAACTGCGCGAGTTCGTCATGCCGGAGCATTGCCCCTCGTGCGGCGCGAAGCTCGCGCCCGCCAAGGAGGGCGACAAGGATATCCGCTGCCCGAACGTGGAAAGCTGCCCGGCGCAGCTGACCGAACGCGTGATCTCGCTCGCCTCGCGCAAGGCGTTCGACATCGAGCATCTGGGCGACCAGTCGGCGATCGCGCTCACGAACCCGGAGGAGAACCGCCCCGATTCGGTCGCGACCTACGCGCCGAACATCACCGAAATCCTCGTCAAGCCCGGCGAGGAGCCGGAACCGTACGAGCCGGTCGAGGGACTGGAACTGCCCCAACGCCAGACACCGGTGCTGTCTAGCGAGGCCGGACTGTTCGCGCTGACCGCCGCCGACCTGCGCGACGTGCGCGTGTGGCGTGAGGCGCCAATCATCGAGATCCACGAGACCGTCGGCGCGAACGGGCGCAAGAAGAGGACCCGCAAGCGCGTGGGCGGTTCCGGACTGTGGCATCAGGTGCCCGCGTTCTGGACGGCCCCCGCGCCGGCGAAAAAGCTCACCGCCAAGCAGCTGGCGGCGCGCGCCGGCGCGACGACGACCGCCGACGACGTGACCGTGACCGCCTACCCGGACTACGACGTGCCGGCCGACGCGGTCGTCGTGCGTGTCGAGCATAAAAAGACGCGTGCCGGCGAGACCGACGTGCCGGTAGTCGTCCGCCCGGCGGAGAACACGCGCAAGATGTTCGACGAGATGGACAAGGCGCGTCACGCCGACCTGTGGCGTGTGCTGGTGGCATTGTCGATCCGCCGGCTCGGTCCGCCGACCGCGCGGCTCATCGCCTCGTCGCTCGGCTCGCTCGACGCGATCGAAGAGGCGAGCGTCGACGAGCTCACGCAGATCGACGGCGTGGGCCCGGAGATTGCCGAATCGGTGGTGCACTGGTTCACTGCCGCGAAGGAGCCCGGTGACTGGCGCGGCGAGACGCTGCGCGCGTGGCGTGCCGCCGGCGTGGGCGTCGCGGCCGCCGAGAAGAGCACGCTGCCGCAGACGCTCGCAGGCAAGACGGTGGTCGTCACCGGTTCGTTGGAAGGCTATTCGCGTGACTCCGCGAAGGAGGCGATTCTCGAACGCGGCGGCAAGGCGGCCGGGTCCGTCAGCAAGAAGACCGATTACGTGGTCGTCGGCGCGAACGCTGGCTCCAAGGCCACGAAGGCCGAGGAGCTCGGCATCCCCATGCTCGACGAGGCCCAGTTCCACATCCTGCTGGAGACCGGCGAGGTCCGAGCCACGGAAATCGAGGAACCCGCAGATATCGAGTAGGCCGGAAGCTCACGCCACGGCGAGCATGAGGAACGGCAGGACGATGGCGATCACCAGTAGCGCCACACCGGACAGCCGGATCCACGCCAAGGCGAAATCGGTGGGCTCGCCACCTTTGACGTCCAGCAGATGCTCCAGACGCCACAGCAGTTCCGGCTTCCACAGAAGGAACACGCCGGCGGCGACGAACACCAGTTCGAGTGCAGCCACTTGCAGGATAATCATCGCCGGCTTCCTTTCTCCCGTGTGTACATTCCATGATATATCTGGCATGCCGTGGGGCCGCACGCTACGCTGGTGTGCGGCATAACGACGATACGGCGACAAGAGGAGGACGCGTTGACGGACAGCAGGCACATCGAGGCGGCGATCTACGAGAGGCTGAGCAAGGTCATCGATCCGGAGCTGGGGCGTTCGGTCACGGACCTGGGCATGATCGCGGCGATCGACGCGACGCCCGCCGCCGCACGGAACGACGACGGCACCGCGGCCGACGCACGAGACGCCTACGACGTGACCGTGCACGTCGAACTCACCGTGCCTGGCTGCCCGCTGAGCGAGACCATCACGAACCAGATCAACGGCGCGGTCGCCTCCTATCCGGACGCGGACCTCACCCCGCATATCGAGGTTGGTTCGATGAGCCGCGACAAGCTCGACGACCTCGTCGCCGGACTCAAGGCGGAACGCAAGCAGAACCCGTTCAACAAGCCGGGCGTCAAGACCCGCATCTTCGCGATCGCCTCCGGCAAGGGGGGTGTCGGCAAATCGTCGGTCACCGCGAACCTGGCCGCCACGTTCGCCGCGCTCGGCTACGACACGGCCGCCATCGACGCGGACATCTACGGCTTCTCCCTGCCGCGCCTGTTCGGCGTGCATACGCAGCCCACGAACCTGAACGGCATGCTGATGCCCGTCACCGCGTGGGGCGTCAAGCTCATCTCGATCGGCATGTTCGCCGGCGCGGACCGCGCGATCCTGTGGCGCGGGCCGCGCCTGCAGCGTTCGCTCGAACAGTTCCTGTCCGACGTGTGGTGGGGCGAACCGGACGTGCTGCTGCTCGACCTCGCCCCCGGCACCGGCGACATGGCGATCTCGGTGGCGCAGGCGCTGCCCAACGCGGAGCTCGTGGTCGTGACCACGCCGCAGCCGAGCGCGTCCGACGTGGCCGTGCGCTCGGGTCTCGTCGCGCTGCAGGTGCCGATGAAGGTGCGCGGCGTCGTGGAGAACATGAGCTTCTACGAGCACAAGGGCGAGAAGCTGGAGATCTTCGGCCATGGCGGCGGCGAGCGCGTGAGCGAGCAGCTGACCGAGGCGCTCGGCTACGACGTGCCGCTGATGGCGCAGCTGCCGCTCGAACCGGAGCTGCGCGAGACCGGCGAGGCGGGCCGCCCGGCCGTACTGGACGCGGACGGCGCGTTGAGGACGGACGGCGTCGGCCCCGAGTTCAAGGCGCTGGCCGAGCGGCTGATGGCCGCGTGATTCGTTCGCTCAGCCGCGTGACCCGTTCGCTCAGTTGTTGAGCGAACGGATGAACTGGGCCTGCACCACGTCGATGCCGTTGTTCTCGTCGTCGTTCATGCGGGCGGCGGCGACGGACAACGTGCGCGCGGGCACGAACAGGCCCTCGTCCACGGTGATGCGCGCCGCGTCGCGCACGATGCCGGCCACCTCGGTGTGCGGCCAGACGGGCAGATCGTGGTCGGCGAGCACGCGCGCCGCGTCCTCCACGCTTTCCGGCACGCGGATGCACTGCGAGTCGGCGCGGGCGACGAGCTCCTGCAGTTCGCTTTCCAGAGAGCCGATCTGACCGGGTGCGATGTGGTCGCTCATCAGGTAGGCGGCCACGGCCGTGTCGAAGCGGTCTTGCATCCATTCCGCGTAGGCGAGACGGTAGTAGGCGAACGCGGCGTCGTCGCGGTCGAGCGCCACGTTGAGCGCGTTGAGGCATGCGGCGCGCGCCGAATCCCAATCCTCGCTGCGCGCCAGCTGCACGGCGAGCTTCAGATGCGTGAGCGGGTAGGCGGGCGCGTAGGAGACCATCATGTTGAGGTGTTTGAGCGACGCCTTCGCACCCTTGATCTGGGCGAGCACGTCGGCAAGCTCCATGTGCGCGTAGAACAGGTTGTCGGGGATGAGCACGGTGCGCTCCCCCGGCGTGGCGAACAGCCGGTTGTAGATCACGCGCTCCGCATACGAGTTGAAGTAGCGGGGCACGCCGTCGCCCTTCGCGTAGAGCGCGTCGAGCCGGCCGATCGCCGATTCCGCGGTTTCGAACGCCTGGTCCACCTGTCCGCCGAACAGCAGGTCGCGCGCCTTGAGCCGCTCCCGGTCGAGCTCGTCGGCCATGGCCATCGTGACGGGAGGCGTGTCGCGCCCGTCGATGAGCGCGCTGGTGATGTTCGGCGCCTGTTCGGAAAGCTCCGGGTCGCCGATCATGTCGACGATGCGCATCGCCTCCTTCGCCTTCGCGACGGAGGGCGTCGTCTCGTCGGAGGCGAGACGGTGGAAGTCGGATTCGGCGCGCTGCAGGAGGTCGACGCGTTGGATCGACAGTCCGACCGCGTCCGGCGTGCCGAGCACGCGCGCCGCGGCGGGTGTGAACCGGTGTTCGGAGGATTCGGGCTGCTCCTGCGCGCCGGCGGGCGCGAACCGCTGGTCGCGCAGGTCGAAGCCGGCGTCGACGGGTTTGAGCGCGCCGTCGCCGTCCACGTCCATCACCGCGTCGAACATGCGGTACGTGTCCATCGGATGGTCGAGCGCGTCCTCGCCGATGCGGGCAAGGAACGCGTCGCGCGTGAACGTGACGGTGGCGAGGTTGCGCACGGTCGGATTGCGCTTGAGCACGCTCATCGGATCGTCGTCATCATCCGGATCCGCATCGTCGCCCGCGACGCCCGCGGCAGCCGCGTCGCCGGCGTCACCGTCCGTCGCGGCGATGCCGAACGCGTCGCCGTTCCGACCGTCGTCCCTGCCGTCGCCGGGCATCGCGAACGCGGTCTCGTCGATGTCGACGCCCTGCATGAGGTCCTCGAACCGGCGTTCGATGCTGTCGTCGCCGTCCGTCTCCTCCCCCGCGTCGCCGGACGGCGCCTGGACGTCCGCGCCCGGCTGCGCCGCGTCGGAGACCGGATGCACCGGCGTGTGCGTCGGATCGCCGTGGAAGTCGCCGTCCTTCGGCTCGGCCTTGCCGCGCACCGCGCCCATGCCGCCGGTGTGCATGCGTTCGAACGCCCCCAGCGCCTCGCTCATCATCGCCTCGATGGCGGAATCCTGTTCGGAGACGGCCTCCTCCAGTCCGAGCGAGTCGACGTGCAGCGACACCTCGCGCACCTTGTCGCTCGCGGCGAAGCTCATCGCCGCCATGATCAGGCCGACGCGCAGGTTGTAGGCGGCGCTCATCTCGGCGCGTTCGCTCTCGCTCAGCGACACCCAGCGGTGGTCGGCCTCGTCGTAGCGGGTGGCGGGCATCATCGACACGCCCGCCGTGGTGAATCCGACCGCCACCTGTCCGGCCGCGAGGTTCGAGCGGATCTCCACGTCGAAGCGGTAGGGCAGGCGCAGGCGGCGCACGAGCAGCGCCATGCTCTGCCGGTACACCCATTCCGATCCGGTGTCGCCGTGTTCGCCCGCCTGCTCGCCGATGTGGCGGGCGATGCGGTGCGCCTCGCGCACCAGCGAGGTCATCGCGTTGTGGTCGGCTTCGCGGTCCATCCGCGCGTCGCGTCCCGCGGCCGCGCCGTCGACCGCGTTGCGCGCGCCGGCCGCCGTGTCGTCGTCGCCGTCGGCGTCGTCGGTGCCGAGCGCGATCAGCGCCGGATCGTCGAGCAGTTTCAGGTCGATGGTGGCCGCCTGGGCGCGCGTCACCGTCTCCTCGGTGGGTTCCAGGCCGAGGCGCGCGTTGCGTTCCAGCCACGCGCTCACCGAGGCGAACCGGTTGAGATTGCCTTCGATGGCGAGCGCGCGCAGCGCCGGCGCGAGTGACAGGGACGAATCCCAGGTGAAGAAGTAGGAGCCGGAGTAGCTGGACGTGTACAGGTGCAGCGGTTCCGCGCCGTGCACGGCCTCGAGTCCGGGCGCCTCGTCGAGCGCGCCGGCCTCGTGCATGAGTTCGGCGAAATGGTCCTCGAGACCGGAGACGCGCATGCCGTGCGCGCGCACTTCGAGCATGTCGCGCACGGACCGGCGGATCGCGCCCATCGGCGCCTCGCGGTTGAGCCGGCGGAAGATGTTGCCCGCGCCGAAGCCGACGAGCATGCCGCGCATCTGGGGCAGCATGTAGGCGGCGAAGAACGCGATGGCGACGGCGTCGCGGAATTCAAGGCCTTCGCGCATGTCGCGGCGCAGCGGGTAGCGCATCTGCTCGAGCGTGTAGGTGCCGTCCCGGCCGTCGCGCCGCCATGAGGCGAGCCAGGTCAGACGTCCCGTGTCGTCGCGGCCGACGATGCCGCCGCCGACCCGGTCGCGCCGCGGTTCGCGGGTGAGCATGAACCGCGGCTCCATGCCCTGGACGTCCATGCCGATCTCGGTGCCGACATACACGCGTCCCTTGCCGTCCGCGTAGGCGATCTGCGAGAAGTGGTCGCGGTCGGCGAACACGCCGAGCGAGAAGCCCGCGCCCGCGCCGTTGCCGCCGAGGCCGGCCTTCGACGGCAGCTGCGCCCAGCCGAGCGTGAGCCGGCCGGGCACGTCGTCGAAGTCGAGTTGGCGACGTTTGACGAGCGGGCCGAGACGGCGCGAATGGCTGGCGAGCTCCTGCGCCACGTCCATTTCGGTGCGGGTCCCGGACGATTCACGCAGGAATCCCGCGGCGGCCGCCTCCTGCGCCGCCTTGTCGATGGTCGCGCCGAACGGGTCCGCGGATTCGAGCATCCCCCGGCCCGAACGCGTCAGGCGCCTGGCAAGCCCACGTACCCGCCCCATCGCGGCCTTCCATGGTTCCGAGGGGCTTTCGTGGTGGTGTGACTTGCGTACTGACATGCCTCACATTGTTCCAACGCAACCCGACATGGAGCCGGTCGTGAAGCCCTGAGAATAACTGCCTATAGAATGGTCGCGTGCCTCATCTTCCCCATCCGTTCGCCAAGGGTTCGCGCCGCCGCGCGGCCGTCGCCGTGATCGCCGCCGTACTCGTCGTGCTCGCCGTCGAATGCGTGGGGTTCAATCTGCCGTTCTGGCGCACGCTCGGGGCGAGCACCGATTCCGCCTCCTACGAGAACACGATGGGACCGGGGCTCGAACGCACGGACACGGGGCTCCTGCGCGTCACCGATCCGACGGCGGCCTGGCTCGAGGTGAAGGCGGACGGCTCGTCGGACTATGCGCGCGTGGACGCGTTGGAGCCGAAGCAGGACGCGCTTCGCGTCATCCATCTGCGCGCCTCGTTCGTCTCGGGTTCGTCCGCGGGCGACGACGCCGAAAACGGCGACGCGACGGCGACGCGGTCGGTGTCGGTGTCGCCCGCCTCGCCGCGTTCGCTGTTCCTCAAGGCGCCCGGCTCCGGCGTGATGCGCGTATGGGTCCAGGAGGCGAAGGGCTCGGTCATCCCGATCGAGGCGATCCGCGCGAACGTGCGCATCCCGTTCTCGTTCAGCCCCGCGCGTGTGGCGCTCATGCTGGCCGCGCTGCTGGCGGTCGCGCTGTGGCGTCCCGGCTCACGGCTGTGGCGGATCGCGCTCGACCCGTCGAGCCGCGCGCAGCGTCTCGCGTTCGCCGGTCTGGTCGCCCCGTTCGCCGTATGCACCGCCGTGAACGTGATCTGGCAGATGCGTTACGCGACGCCGTTGTCGTTCCACCAGCCCGGCGGCTACACGTACGACATCGACCAGTACGGCCATCTCGCCGACGCGCTCCTTAACGGCCATGTCTCGCTCGATCTCATCGTGCCGGAGGCGCTCGCCGCCGCCCCGGACCCGTACGACGTGGCGACGCGTTCGCGTCTGCTCGCCGGGGGCGTCAGTCCGATCTATTGGGATTACGCGTATTACGACGGCCACTGGTATTCGTATTTCGGCGTGGTTCCGGCGGCGGTCCTGTTCGCCCCCTACCGTGCGCTGACCGGCCGCATGCTGTCAAGCGCGGCGGCCGTCCACCTGCTCATGTTCGTCGCGCTGGTGTTCGTCTGGCTGCTCACGATCCGTCTGATCGCCCGTCTCGCGCCGCGCACGTCGCTCGCGGCCACGTCGATGATGCTGCTGTTCGTGCCGTTGGCCGCCGACTTCCCGTATCTCGCCTACCGTACGAACTTCTATTCGGTGCCGTTCGCGGCCTCACTCGCGTTCACCGCCGCGGGATTGTGGCTATGGGTGGGCGCTTCGACCGTGAAACGTCCGTTGAATCCCGCCGACCGGTGGCGCATGGACGGCGCGCCGGAGCTGTCGCTGCCCCGGCTGGGGCTCGGCGCGTGTCTCATCGCCGTGAACTTCGGCTGCCGCCCCACGTTCTGTCTGGCCGCGATGCTCGGCTTCCCCCTGTTCTGGCCGCAGATCCGCGCGATGGCCGCGAATCTCAAAGCGCGCCGCGTGCGCGTGAGGCACGCGCTGCGCGCCCCGCTCGTGGTGCTCGCCGCGGCGGCGGTCCCGTTGCTGCCGCTCGCCGCCTACAACCACGCCCGTTTCGGTTCGTTCCTCGAATTCGGCAACGACTACCAGTTCACGGTGACGGACATGACGACGTTCCGGCAGCCGATCGCCGACATCCCCGCGATGGTCGGCTACTATCTGGCCCTGCCGCTCAGGATCGTGCGTGATTTCCCGTTCGTGGCGCTCTCCCCCGCGCCGCTCGGCGAATGGGCGTTCGCGGAGCCGATGGTCGGCGGCCTGTTCGTGCTGTGCCCGCTGCTGCTCGCCGTGTTCGCGCTGCCGTTCCTCATGCGGTGCCCCCACCTCTCCCCCCTCATGCCGGTGATGGCGACCGCGGCGGTGCTCGCCCTGTTCATCACCGTGTTCGACGCGTCGAGCGCCGGCCTGGGATGGCGCTATATGGGCGATTTCGGATGGCTGTTCGCGTTGGCGGCGTTGCCCGGCCTGCTGCGGGCGGTGAACGGCGCCGGCGACGGCTCCGCGCCGGCCTCCACCGGGACGAGGATCGTGCGGGTCGTCGTGCTCGCTGTGCTCGCCGCCACGGTGCTGGTCAACGTGCTGTGCCTGTTCACGCCCGGCAGGCAGGATCAGATGATCGGCACGAGCCCGGGTCTCTTCCACGACGTGATGACCTGGTTCACGCTCTGACGCGGTCCTCCCTCCCCTCCCATCGGAGGCGGCGCCGGACCTTCGACTTTCAGGCAAATCCCAGTGGAACCCCAAGAATTCCAAGGGCGCGGGCATAATACTGAGTGGGTCAGTGTGCAATAGCGTCCGCAGCCAGAAAGCCGGAATCATCACAATGAAGCGAACAGCAAACAGCAATCTCGTATTGAAGATCGTGGCGGCAGCCGTCACACTCGCCGTCGCATGCGGCCTGTGCCTCGTCACGCAGGACAACGTCGACGCGGCGATCAAGGAGCATCGCGTCGAACGACTCAACGCGCGCATCGAGAACATCTACACCGCCGACTACCAGAAGATGGCCGACGAGAACCTCGCCGTGGCGCGCGACAAGTCGGCCGCCACGCTCGACGACCCGTTCGTCGAGGAGAACCCGTACGGCACGAACACCACGTCCCTGTACGTCTACTTCACGACGGACCAGAAGACCAGCGTCTCCTACACGGTGAGCGCGGCCGGATACCCGGACTTCTCCGCCACCGCCGAACAGGGCGACGACTACGCGACGACGCACGAGTTCCTCGTGCTCGGCCTCATCCCGAACGTGAAGAACACGATCACGCTCACGTTGAAGGACTCGTCCGGCGCGACCGTCGCCACCAAGCAGATCACGCACAAGGGCGCGAAGATCCTCGGCGAGGAGGAGGTGCGGCTCGAACAGCCGGTCGAGCCGACGAGCGAGGCCACGCAGGCGCTCGGCAACGGCCTGTACGCGATTCTCGGCAACGACTCCAACGACCAGGACTTCATGTACTACTACGACGTGAACGGCGTGCTGCGCGGCGAGGTGCCGGTGCTCTACTACCGTTCGCACCGTCTCCTGTTCGACGACAATGGCCTCATGTGGTTCTCCGCCTCGACGAAGCACTTCGTCGGCATGAACCGTCTCGGCAAGCTGGAGAAGATCATCGACTTGGGCGACCGGTTCATCCTCCACCACGACTACGCGCTCGATTCGGACGGCAACATCGTGTCCCTCGCCACCGATCTGACCCGTTCCGACCACGCGGTCCAGGACCAGGTCATCAAGGTGGACACGACGACCGGCAAGGTGACCCAGCTCATCGACTTCGGCGACATGTTCCCCGACTACAAGGCGTCCACCGACCATTCCGGCATCGACGAATCCGACCCGACCGCCACGAACCGCTGGGACTGGATCCATTTCAACACAATCCAGCTGCTGCCCGACGGCTCCGCGCTGTTCTCCGCGCGCGAGACCCCACCATCATCAAGGTGGACGACGTGGAGGGCACGCCGAAGCTCGACTGGATGATCGGCGAGCCGACCGTGTGGGACGGCACCTCCTACAAGAAGTCGTTCCTCACCAAGATGGGCGACTTCGGCGACACGGGCGGCCAGCACTCGATCACCTACGAGGAGGACCCGTCGCTGCCCGACGGCCAGTACTACATCTACATGTTCGACAACAACTTCGGCTACGCGATGACCCGCCCCGACTTCGACTGGACGACGATCAAGGGCATCTCCACCGCGCAGAGCTCGAAGGACCCGGACTCCCGCTCCCAGTTCCGCAAGTACCTAGTGGACGAGAAGGCCGGCACGTACACCGAGGTACAGTCGTTCGACGTGCCGTACTCCCCGTACGTGAGCTCCTCGCAGGAGATCACCGATTCCATCAACCTGGTGGACACGGGCATGCAGGGCGTGCTCGGCGTGTACGACGACGCCGGCAACCTGCAGGCGCAGTACAAGATGGCCCTGTCCACCGGCTACATCTACCGCGTCTACCACTACGATTTCAAGGGCTTCTACTTCGCCTGACGGCCCGATCCACCCCAGCTCCGGCCCCCTCAGTCGGCCTCCGGCCGCCAGCTCCCCCTAAAAGGGGGCGCAACAGTGGGATGCTCCCCCTTTTAGGGGGAGCTGTCCGCGCAGCGGACTGAGGGGGTGCACCACGCGACCCCTCAAGGCGCATCGGCCCATGCCACTTACTACAGTAGGCGGCATGGGCTTTTTCTTTTCCCGCAGACCCGCCGCGAAGCCGGCGTCGCTCACCTTCACGCTCTCCGGCGCCGGTCACGTCTACGATGACGGCCACGTGGGCCTGAACCCCACGGACCTGACGATCGGCGAGAAGCGCGTCGCGATCATCGGCCTCAACGGCTCCGGCAAATCCACGCTGCTCGGCCTGCTTGACGGCTCGCTCAAGCCGTCCGCCGGCACGGTCACGATCACCGGCGGCGACCGGACCGATCCGGCCGCCGCCACGCTCGACACCTCGTCGAAGAAGGATCTCAGGACGGTCGACGAATGGGTGGGCAAGGTGCGCCGCGAGGAGATTCCGAACGTGTTCTACCGTGCGCAGGACATCACGCAGGCGGTGGACGAATCGTTGAAGAAGCACAAGATCGCGGACGCGGAGCGCGCGGCGCGCATCGGCAACCTGTTCGCGCATTTCGGCCTGCAGCGCCTGCGCAAGGCGAAGGCGGCGGAGCTCGATTCGGAGAAGCGCCATCTGCTCGCCATCGCGGCGGCGCTCGCGTTCGACCCGGCGGCGATCGTCGCGGACGAGCCGTCGAAGGGATTGGACGAGATCGGCACGCGCCATGTGGCCGAGGCGTTGTTCACCTACGACAAGCAGGTGATCGTCGCCACGCATGACACGGACATGATCGTCCGCCCCGAATACGCGATCGACCGCACGCTCGTGCTCGACGCGCAGCACGTGGTCTTCGACGGCTCCCCGGCCGACGCCGTCGCCTTCTACATGGATCTGATTCGCAAACGCTACGAGGCGGCGAAGTCGGCGGCGTGAGACCGGTCCGCCGTCATCGGGATAGCCGTCGCCGCCGTCACGTTCGCCGTCAGCCGAGGTCGAGCATCGCGGCGACCGTGTCGAGCACGGCCGTCACGTTCGCGCGGAACTCGTCCGCCTCGGGCAGCAGCGACAGCGCGAGATAGCCGTTCGTCGTCATGTCGAAGAAGTAGCCGGGTTGTCCGGTGAGACGCCTGGTCCCGATGAGTCTGAGTACGAGCTCGTTCTCGTCGATGACGGCCGGTACGCGCAGCAGCACGTTCCAGCCGCCCTCCGCGCGCAGCACGTCGACGAGTCCGTGCTCGTCGCGTGCGAGCAGCGCGTGCAGGGTGGCGAGGTTGGCGCGCACACGGTCGCGCACGCGCGCCGTCTGGTGCGGCGCGACCGACAGCAGTTCGGGCAGCCGGTCGGCGATGATGTCGCTCATCGGCAGATAGTCGTCGGCGATGACGTCGAGTCGGCGCTGCGCCTCGCGCACGTCGTCCTCCGGCCCGGAGACGCGGATCCAGCCGACTTTGGCGTGCGGCGCGGCGAGCATCTTGGAGAAGCCGTCGAGCGCGAACGTGAGCGCGCCGGGCTCCCCCGCGAGCCGCGCGTTGCCGTCGAACGGCTCCAGCGCGTAGTCGTAGAACACCTCGTCGGCGATGATGGCGATGCCGCGTTCCCGGCACAGGCGCACGAGCGTGGCGCGCTCTTCCGGTTTCACGTAGGAGCCGGTCGGATTGTTCGGGTTGATGAGGACGAGCGCGCGGATGCGGTCGCCCTCCTGCGAGTAGAGCAGCTCCTCGATGGCGGCGGTGTCGATGTACCAGGAGCCGTCGAACTGGAGTTGGTATTCGATCGTGTCGACGCATTCGAGGCGCGCGATCGATTCGATGAGCGGATAGCCGGGCTTCGGGGCGAGCACCGCGTCACCGGCGTCGCACAGCAGTTTGATGAGCCACGAATACGCCTGCGACGTGGAGCTCAGCAGGTACAGCGAATCCGGGTCGATGTCCCCTTCTTCTTGGCCCCCGCCGGCGGGGGCTGTCCGCGAAGCGGACTGGGGGTGGTTCCCGCTTCCGAGGAAGCGGGCCAGCGACTCCCTCGCCGCACGCGGCCCGCGCGGCTCCGCCGTATACTCCCCCGGTACCTCGGCCGGGGCGAGCCCGTGCCTGGTCGGGTTGGAATCGTTGAGCTTGCCGAGCGTCACGCCCTGCGCGCGTGCCTCGGCTTCGGCGGCGGCAATCGGGTTGGGCGCGGAGATGTCCACGCGGGAGGAGAATCGAACGGTCATGCCTCCACTGTAGCGCGGGCGACGAAAAGGGCCGTCCGGAACGGATCCGGGCGGCCCCATGCCGTCTTCGGAAGACGGCGATCGGACTCAGTGCTGCTTGGTGCTCGCGTAGTAAGCGGCGCCGACGATGCCGGCCTCGTTGCGCAGCGCGGCGGGCACGATCGGGGTCTTGATCTCGATGAACGGCAGGAACTTGTCCGCCTTGCGGCTCACGCCGCCGCCGACGACGAACAGATCCGGGTTGAAGTACTTCTCCAGCAGACCGTAGTACTTGGTGAGGCGCTTCGCCCACTTCTTGTAGCCGAGGTCCTCCTGCTCGCGGATGGAGCTGGCCGCGTACTTCTCCGCGTCCGGGTGCTTGTCGGAGAGAATGAGGTGGCCGAGCTCGGTGTTGGGCACGAGCACGCCGTCGATGATGAGCGCGGTGCCGATGCCGGTGCCGAGCGTCGTGGCGATGACGAGGCCGTCCTTGCCCTTGGCGGCGCCGAACTGCTGTTCGGCGAGGCCCGCGGCGTCCGCATCGTTGACGACGGTGACGGGGCGGCCGGCGGCCTCGGAGAACACTGCGGTCACGTCGACGCCGACCCACGACTGGTCGAGGTTGGCCATGAAGTCGAGCGGCTTGCCCGGCTTGATCGGTGCCGGGAACGCGATGCCGACCGGAGCGGATTCGGGCACTTCGAAGTGGTCGAGCTGCTGGCGCACGATCTTGGCGACCGCGTCCGGAGTGGACACCTCGGGGGTGAGGATCTTGAGTCGGGGTTCGGCGAATTCGCCCTTCTCCAGGTTGACGGGTGCGGCCTTGATGCCGGAGCCGCCGATATCGATGCCGAACGCCTGCGCGGTTTCAATCATCGTCGATTCTCCTCCTTGTATTGGATTTCCTAACCGTTACCTGCATCGTACCGCCCTCGCATCCCAAACAGCGGACGAACGCCCGCATGTCGCGCACACGTTTGCACCGTCGCCGCATCGTGCGGTGCCATAATGCGGTGCCATAATGGGAGGCATGGCAGAACACACGCAACTGATCGATGCGGTGAACATCCGCACCGCCATCCGCTCCTACGACGACGAACCGATCGACGACGACACGGCCCGTCAGCTCGACATGACCCTCGCGCCGTTGAATCTCCTCGGAGACCTGCATCTCCAGCTGGTGCGCAACCACCCGGAGGTGTTCGCGGAGGCGAACGCCTCCGGACATCTCAGGAACGCGGCGAACTATCTGGCCATCGTCGGCCCGAAGAACGACGCCGAGGCCAAGGAGCGCGCCGGCTTCTACGCGGAGCGCGCCGTGCTCGCCGCGACCTTGAGGGGCCTGGGCACCCTGTGGGTGGCGGGCAGCTGGGACCGCGCGGAGGCGGCGAGGCATTGCCATATCCGCAACGGCGAGGAGCTGTACCTCGCCGTGGTGATCGGCCACCCGGAGCATCATGTGGAGCGCCTGGCGAAGTCGTATGAGGAGCTCGTCGAGTTCCAGCGCACGCATCGTCCCACGAAGTCGTATGAGGAGTTCACCGCCGGCATGTCCGACGAGGCGCGCGAGGCGGCGCCGGCATGGTTCAAGGCGGGCGTCGAGGCGGCGATGAAGGCGCCGAGCGCGATGAACCGCCAGCCGGTCACGTTCACCTACGATGCCGACGACGATACGGCGGCCGCGCACATCGATCCGGCCGCGGGCGACGGGCATTGGGCGCTCAACGATCTGGGCATCGCGAAGCTGCACTTCCAGATCGGTGCCGGCCAGGGCCGGTGGGCGTGGGGCGACGGCGGCCTGTTCCTGCACAAGTAGGCTCCCGCCCGGAATCACCGCCAAACGACCGTATCAACGGCCCTCCGCATCGACACGCGCGTCATGCGGAGGGCCGCTTCGCATGCGACGGGTTTTCCGCACAGTGAAACGGGATTTGCGCGAAATCCACGGTCACGCGTATACAGTGTCTTGTCAGTTTCAGGGAAGGTGCGATTCCTTACTGGCGGTAACCCGGCCCCCGGGATTCACAACGGGAGGCGTCGGGAAGCCCGCGAACCGCGAAAGCGGCCGATCCGGTGCGAATCCGGAGCCAACGGTCATAGTCCGGATGGGAGAAACGGAGAGCTCGGCATGAGCGTATCTTCTGATAATCATTTCCAGTCCAAGACGGTCGACCACGCCACCGGCACGCACGCCACGGGCGTCGCGGATTCCGGCCGCTGGTCCACCCGCCGCATCGCCGTCTACGCGCTGTTCGTCGCGTTGGCGATCGTCACCAGCTTCATCGAACTGCCGATCTTCCCGGCGGCCCCGTATCTGAAGTACGATCCGTCCGGCATCGTGAGCCTCATCGCCGGTTTCGCGTTCGGTCCGGCCGCCGCGGCCATCGTCTCCGTGCTCGGCTTCCTGCCGCACGCGTTCACCGATCCGTGGGGTGCGCTCATGGCGATTCTCGTCGCGCTCGCGCTGTCGCTGCCCGCGTCCGTCATCTACCGTCGCGACCGCACGCGCAAGGGCGCGATCATCGGCATCGTCGTGGGCGCGGTCGTCGCGCTCGCCGCGGCCATCCTCGGCAACCTCGTCATCACGCCGATCTACGCGCACATGACCGTCGCGCAGGTCGCCGCCATGATCGTGCCGATCCTGCTGCCGTTCAACGTGCTCAAGTTCGCAATCCATGCGGTCGTCACGTTCCTCATCTACAAGCCGATCACCAAGCTGCTCGACAAGTAACCGACGACCGTGAACCTCGCCGAACTCGACCACATCCGCTTCAGCTACGACGGCGGCGCCACCTGGGCGCTCGACGACGCCTCCCTGACCGTACGGGAAGGCGACTACATGGCGCTCACCGGCGCGAACGGATCGGGCAAATCGACGCTCGCCCGTCTCGTCGCCGGTCTCGCCGCGCCTGACGCAGGCACCGTGATCCTGCTCGGACATACCGTCTTCTCCGACGCCGGTCCCGACGCGGACGCCTATCGTGCGGCCCGTCGGGGCATCGGCGCCGTGTTCCAGAATCCGGAGGACCAGCTCGTCACCACCGTGCTCGAGGACGATGTGGCGTTCGGACCGGAGAATCTCGGCATACCGCGCGACGGCGACGACGGCAACGGGCGTGGCGGCATCGGCGAGCGCATCGCCGAATCATTGCACGCCGTGCGGCTGGACGACATGCGCCGCGCGAACCCGATCCGCATGAGCGGCGGCCAGCAGCAGCGCGCCGCCATCGCCGGCATGCTCGCCATGCGCCCACGCCTGCTCGTGCTCGACGAGCCGACCGCCATGCTCGACCCGCTGGCACGACGCGAGGTGATGGACGTGCTCGACGAGCTGCACGCCGCCGGCACGACCATCGTCCACGTGACGCACCATCCGGACGAGATCGCGCGGGCGGGTCGCGTCGTGCGGCTCGAACATGGTCGGATGGCGGACGACGACGCGCATCCTTCGTTCCCGCCGGCGGGGGATCCCGCGAAACGGGCGGGGGTGGTCCCGCGACAGGCGACGCACTCCCACGCCACCGACATCATGCTGTCCGTCTCCCACGTCTCCTACGCCTACGCCGGCGGCGGGCCAATCCTCGACGACGTGTCGCTTAGGATCCGCCGTGGCGAGACGGTGGCGCTGATGGGCGCGAACGGTTCCGGCAAGTCGACGCTGCTGCGGCTCGTGTGCGCGCTCGCCAAGCCGGATTCCGGTTCGATCATCGTGGACGGCATCCGCGTCGAGGAGGCGAAACGGCGCGACCTCGCCGCGCTGCGCCGCACGGTGGGGCTCGTCATGCAGCATCCGGAACGCCAGCTGTTCGCCGATACGGTGCGTGACGACGTGGCGTACGGCCCCACGAATCAGCGGCTGCCGCGGACCGAAATCGACGAGCGCGTGGATTGGGCGCTGCGGGTCGCACGTCTGGACGGTCTCGCCGACCGTTCCCCGTTCGATCTGTCGGGTGGACAGCAGCGGCTCGCCGCCATCGCCGGCGTCATCGCGTGCAGGCCGAAGCTGCTGGTCATGGACGAGCCGACCGCGGGTCTTGACGCGGACGCGCGCGAACGCATCTACCGGCTCGTCGACGAGCTCAAGACGCAGGGCGTGACCATCCTCGTCGTCACCCACAGCCATCAGGAGGCCCGTCGCATGGCCGACCGCATCGTCGATATGGCGGCGTTGTCGGCGTCCGATGCCGGTACAACGCACGACGCGCTCGGCATCCCCGCGGGCGCGGATGCGCCACAGGACGTTTCACAAGGCGTTTCACAATACGTTTCACGGGATGTTCCACGCGCCGGCGCCCGGACCGCCGCCAAGTCCTCCCCCATGGCCCGTCTCGACCCGCGCGTCAAGATGGTGGCGTTCCTCGTCGCCATGTTCTCCGCGTTCGCGATCGGGAACGCATGGCAGCTGCTGCTCGGCGCGGCGTTCACCGCCGGCGTGGCCACGGCCGCACGCATCAGACCAGCACGGCTACTCGGCTCGGTGAGGATGTTCCTCGGCCTGTTCACGGTGATGGGGCTGCTCAACATGTTCTTCGTGCGCACCGGCGACACGCTGTTCACGTTGGGTCCCATCCCCGTGACGGACGACGGCGTGGCCACGGCCGTGCTGTACACGTGCCGTTTCGCGCTCGTCATCATCCTGGGCGCGGTGTTCCTCGCGACGACCACCCCCACCGCGATCACCGACGCGTTCGCCTCGCTTCTCTCACCGTTGCACCGGCTCGGCGTGCACACGCAGGAGATCGCACTCGTGCTGAGCCTCGCCCTGCGGTTCATCCCCACGCTGGCCGTGGAGGCGCAGGCCGTGGCGGACGCGCAGGCGGCGCGCGGCGGTTCGATCGAGACGGGGACGCTCCCGCAGCGGGTGAGGGCGATGACGGCGATCATCGTTCCGATCTTCGCCGGCGCGCTGCGTCACGCGGACAACCTCTCGCTTGCGTTGGATGCCCGCTGCTATGAGGAGGGCGCCCGCCGCACGCACTGGCGCGTGATGCGGGTCGCCGCACGCGACGTGGCGTTCGCCGCCGTGCTCGTCCTCTATCTGGCCGCGCTCGCCGCGCTGTCCGTGCTGGCCTGACGGTTCCGTCTGACGGAACCGGCCCGACGGGAACCGGCCTGACGGGAACCGGCCGACGGGAACCGATGCCCGGCCTCAATCGCAATCACATCGCGAACGGCTCGTAGTAGATGTCGTCGGCGTTGACGCCCCGCTTGAGCAGGAACGCACGCCACGCCCTGAGCATCCCGTAGGGGCCGGCGATGAGGTAGAGCGCGCCCGGACGCATGGCGTCGGCGACGTCCTTCTCCTCGAAACGGCCGCCGGCGCGCAGGGTGACGTGCACGTTGGCGTGGTCGTGGTCCATCGCGCGCAGGTCGTCCGCATGCACGAGGTCCTGTTCGCCGCGCGCGCCGTAGAGCAGGGTCACGCTTCTGCCGGTCGGCGCATACGCCTCGATGAGCGACAGCAGCGGCGTCACGCCGATGCCGCCACCGAGCATGACCAACGGCGCGCCGTCCGCATGTTCGTCGATGAAGCGACGGTAGCGGCCGTAGCTCGGCTGCACGAGCGCCGGCGTGCCCACGGGCAACGTGGCGATGCGGCGCGTGAAATCGCCGTCGGCGCGGATGTCGAAGCGCATGGGCACCAGTCCGGAACCCGTCTGCGCGCCGACGGCCGTGTTGATCATCGAGAACGGATGGTATTCACGCATGCCCTTCGTCTCGGGGAAGCGGATGAACGTGAAATCGCCGGGCTCCCATCGGGCGTCCTTGGCGGGCACGTCGAGGGTGAGCTCGGTGACGCCCGGCGCGACCTGACGCACGTCGGCCACACGGGCGGCGACGGCACCGGCGCGCTGGCGGATTTTGGAGACCACGTACCAGACGAACACGGCCACGGTGGCGGCATCGAACAGGATGATGAACGGCAGATCGTCGCGCACGAACGCGATGGACTGCACGTGCAGGAAGATGAGCGCCACGGCCACGAGGTTGAGACGGTGGATCCACACGCTCGACTCATGACGGAACACCCGTTCCAAGGCGCGCTTGAGCGAGGCCACCCACCGCACGCGGGCCGACAGCCATCCGGCCATGAACACCAACGAGTAGACGGCGAGGAAGATGAACAGGTAGAGGCCGGCGCCTCCGAACAGTTTGGTCAGGCCTTCTGCGGGCAGCAGGTTGGCGTGCAGGAACGCGAGCGCGATGGCCAACAGGCTCAGCACGCCGTGGATCATATACATGTGGGGAAGACCCACCGTGCGGTCCACCCAACGCGGCCGTCCGGCCAGGTAGACGGCGGTGAGCATCCACACGTACGCGACGACGCCGATGCCGATGCCGGCGGACATGTCCGCGAAGAACGCGGGCATTCCGGCTCTCAGCGCGGCGAGGAACGGCAGCGGGATGACGAACAGCGCCACCACCCAGGCGAGGGCGGTGGATGTGGTGATGCGTCGCAGCATGGTTGCGATGTCCTTTCGATATGCGGGTTCGCTAGGTAGCGGTGATTGTGGTTGGGATGAAGCGGCGTCGCGGTCGCCGTCACGCCGCCGATGCGGGATGCGGCGTGACGGTGTGCTTGGCCCCGTCCCGGTCGATGAGCAATGCGGAGAACAGCGAATCGGATTCCCCGGCGACGAGATCGGCGAACCGCTCGCGTCCGGCGGCGATGGCGGTGGTGGCCCACATGTCCGCGTCGGTCAGATGCGTGCCGATGACGGTGGCCTGGATGAGGTCGTCGGCCGTCCGGTCGATGTGTTCGCCGCGTTTCGACGTGCCGCTGGTCGCGACCGCCCCGTCGGCGAGACGCACGGTGCCGGCGAGCATGCCGGCGTCGCGCGGATCCTCGATGCCGACGCCCCAGACGTAATCGCTGTCGGAGGCGACGCCCAGCTGCATGTCGCCTCCGCCGCCGAGCGCGGCCGCCTCGGCGCGCCCGGAGTCGAGCAGCGGGCGCAGGAAGCGCGTGAACGCGCGTTCGATGGCCCACCCCTTGACCAGGCCGACCGGATCGTAGTGTCCGTCGCGCATCGCACGGAAATGGCCGTGCGTGACGTCGGCGGCCATGGCGGCACGCGCATAGACCTCGTGGAAGTCGTGGTCGTCGAGCAGGCCGCTCCAGTCGCCGCGGTTGGCGCGCGAGGTGAGCGAATCGTCGCGGAACGGCGAGAACGTGCGGTCCACGTGCGACAGGAATTCACGGCATGATTCGGCGGCCCCGCGCAGGATGGATTCGTCGGCGCGCCTCAGACGCAGCGTGAACGGCATGGTCATGAGGTGGAAGACCGCGGTGCGCAGCATGCCGTCGTCCGTGGCGTGGTAGGCGATGGCGGTGGACGTCATGTCACTTCGCCTGGTCGAGCGCGTCCTGCAGCGAGCCGATGAATCCTGTGGAGGTCTCGGTCGCGCCGGAGACCATCTGGATGTCGGCGCTTTGGGCCTTGACGGCCTCGTCGGACAGCTGCGGGATCGCCTGCTGGGCGATTCCGAGCGAACGCGGGTTGTCGCTCGGGTATTTGACGGCGGCGACCTGCGTGACCTTGCCGTCGGCCACGGTCACCTGCACCTGCACGTCGCCTTTGGATGTGGCGACGACCGCGCCCGTGTAGACGCCGTCCTTGAACGCGCCCGAATCGGACGAGGTGCCATCGGAGCCATCGGCAGAGTCGGTGCCGGAATCGGAATCGGCGCCGGCGCCCCCGTCCGATGCCGCCGAGCCAGAGCTTCCCTTGCCGGAGGCGGACGAGGAGCCGGACGTGCCCGACCCCAGCGGCGTGCCCGAGGCCACCGACGGGGAGGCGGCGCTCCCCCTGCCGGCGAACAGCAGCATCATGTCGGCGGCCGCGGCGAGGATGCCGATGACGGCGATGACGGTCGAGATCGCTTTGCGACGCATATGGTTTCCCTTTGCAATCGATGAATAGGCTGAAATATCAAATACCACGATTCGTGGTATTCCCCTGCCTTGCCATCATAGGGAAGCCACCGACCCCAAAGCCTAGAAAAACCTGAAAAACCGGTGGAAAAAGGCTTGCGCTGTGGGCAAGCTCACATTGCGGCGGTTTCGGCCGGTTCCTCCGCCGTCACATAACGGCGCAGCAGCGTGGTGATGACGACGGCGAGCGCGGCGAAGACGGCACCGAACGGGCCGAGCCAGGTGAGTCCCAGATGGTCGTTGACGAGTCCGCCGACCGCGGATCCGATGGCGATGCCGATGTTGAAGCTCATCGAGTTGAGCGAGGCGGCGAGGTTCATCGATCCCGGGTGCGACTGGGCGGCGACGTCCATGTACAGCACCTGCGACGACGAGTTGAACAGGTACATCATCATGCCGAGGGCGACGAGCAGGATCGCGCCGTACACGGGGACGACGGGCGCGAGCGCGAGCGTGGCGAGCAGTACGGTGTGCAGGCAGAAGACGGGGCGCGTGCGCACGAGCGGTTCGACGCCGCGGCCGCGCTCGGCGAGCTTGCCGCCGTACAGGTTGCTCCACAGGCAGGCGACGCCGTAGAGGACGAGTCCGATGCTCACATAGCGTTCGGGCACGCCGATCTCGTCGCGCATGATCGGCGTCAGATACGTGTAGAACACGTAGCTGGAGGCCGCGCCGCACACGACGGTGAGCACGCCGCCCCAGATGCGGTGGTCGAAGAAGAGACGGAACTGGCGCAGGAAGCCGATGGTCACCGGGTGCGAGTTGCGCGGCAGGACGAGGAACATCATCGCCATGAGCGCGGCGGTGGCGGCGGTGATGATGAGGAACGTGATGCGCCAGCTGAACGTGTTCGCCACCCACGTGCCGAACGGCACGCCGACGACGGAGGCGATGGAGAACCCGGAGAACACCCATGCGATGAACTTGGTGCGGTATTTGTCCGTGGTGACGTCGGGCGCGTAGGTCATGGCGATGGCGACGAGCGTGCCGGAGACGAGCGCAATCATGATGCGGGCGACCAGCAGGACGGCGTAGTTGGGCGCGAGCGCGCACAGGAGGTTGCCGACGAGGAAGACGCCCATGAGCGTCAGGTAGGTCGCGAAGCGCGGGAACCGGGCGGAGATGGCGGAGCCGAGCGGCGTGACCGGCGCGTAGACGAACGCGAACAGGGCGACGAGGTTGCCGACGGTCACCTCGGACACCTTGAGTCCCTGCGCGATGTCGGGCAGGATGCCGACGACCACGAACTCGCTCATGCCGAGCATGAAGCTCGCGAGGACGAGAATCGTCACCGGCAGGTTGAAGAAGCGGTCGGATCGGGTCGAAACAGGTTTCTCGCCGGGTTCCGTCACGGGTGCGGGATTATTCGTCATCTTCCTGGTTCTTCCTCGTCATGTCGTTCCATGTGCATGCTATTGGCCCAGCCCTACAATGGAGATGAAGCGACACGCGGGTGGAAGGGGCGCGGCATGTTCGGCGATTCCGATAGCGGACAGATCAGGTGGGACGGCGACGGCGCCGGGACCGATGGCGGGACCGGCAAGCCGGATACGAACGACACGATCAATGGGAACAGCGGGGCCGACGGTCCACGCGAAGGCGGCGGACCCGATAAACCCGATAACCCCGATAAACCCGGCAAACCTAACGACTCCGGCGAGACCGACCGATTCGAGAAAGCGACGATGCACCGGGTGCGCACACTGCTCATCGTCGCCGCCGTGGCCGTGCTGGTCGTCCCCCAGCTCGTGGGCTTCTGGCGGGTCACACGCGCCATGAAGTCCATATCATCATCGTCATCATCATCGTCCTGGAGCACGACGCCGGCACCGCAGGACCCGGAGATATCGGTCAAGGAGGGCAACGGCCCGTTGACCGGAAGCGACACGGACGACACGGCCGTCCTCACCGTCGACAAAGCCGTGTCGGGAGGCGTGGACCGCATCGACGGCCGACCACTCATCGTCGTCTACTTCACGCTGGAGAACACCTCGGAGCATGCGATACAGCTCAACCTGATTTCCGACCCGCAGGCCTCGCAGCATGGGCTGGAGCTTCCACGCTCCTCCGTGCAGGACGTCTACGAGAACGGCGAGCACCATACGCCGCTCGAAGGCTACGACGCGGACTCGCGGCAGCGGACCGTCATGCCGAAGGAGAAGACCTCGATCCAGTCCACCTACCGGATCATGGACGCGTCCGCGCCGGTGACGTTCACGGCGCTCGGATTCCACGGGACCGACGCGGTGTCCGCCGCGTTCTCCGTCGCCGCGGGCAGGCCGATGGGCGAGGAGTTCGGACGCATCGCACTGGATTCCGCCCCCAAGGCCACGGCACCCGACGAATCCGATCTCAAGAGCTACATCCCGTTGCGAGACTGGCGCGGCACGACGGTCCTCGGCTACGTGAAGCCGCTGAAGGCGGAGCGCGGACCGGACACGAGCAGGGGCGAGCACACGATCGTCGTCACCTATGCGTGGGTGAACAAGCGCAACAAACCCCAAGGCCTGACCGACATGGCCAGCCTCGAGGTATGGAAGGACGGGTCGAAGCTCGATATGACGTACCTACCCGAGCATGACGGCGACGACTACACGGCCAACGAACAGCTGCTGGACCTCGACGCCGGCGCGTCGGCCCGGATCCAGGTCGCCTACCTCGCCGACGAGCCCGGGAAGGTCGAGGTGCGCATCCGGTCCTCCGCGCAGCCGTCGGACACGAAGCCCGTCACGAGGACGTTCACCGTCTCCTGACCGCCGCGGCCGCGACCCGTGGCGAAGCAACGGCACATGGCAACATGGCAATCACACGGAAAAGGCGGGGCTTCCAGCAACAGGAAGCCCCGCCTTCACGCATGCGCGCCGACCGCACCTTACCCTTACAGCTTCGGCAGGTACGTCTTGAGCTCGTACGCGGTGACCTGGCGGTTGTACTCCTCCCACTCCTGACGCTTGTTGCGCAGGAAGTAGTTGAACGCATGCTCGCCGAGCACGTCCGCTACGAAATCGGACTTCTCCATGATCTTCAACGCGGCGCCGAGCGAGCGCGGCAACGGCTCGATGCCCATGGACTGGCGCTCCTCGTCGGTGAGCTCCCACACGTCGTCGCTCGTCGGCTCGGCCAGCGTCATCTGCTTCTCGATGCCGTCGAGGCCGGCGGCCAGCAGCACCGAGTACGCGAGATACGGGTTGGCGACCGGGTCGAGGCCGCGGAACTCCATACGCGCGGAATTGCCCTTGCCGGGCTTGTACTGCGGGATGCGCAGCAGCGCGGAACGGTTGTTGTGGCCCCAGCAGATGTAGCTCGGCGCCTCGTTGCCGCCCCACAGGCGCTTGTACGAGTTCACGTACTGGTCGGTGACCGCGCAGATCTCCGCCGCATGGTGGAGGATGCCGGCCGCGAACTGGCGGGCGGTCAGGGACATGTTGAACTCCTGGCCGGCCTCGTAGAACGCGTTCGCATCACCCTCGAACAGGCTCAGATGCGTGTGCATGCCGGAGCCGGGCGCGTCGGCCAGGGGCTTGGGCATGAAGCTCGCGTGGATGCCGCGTTCCAGCGAAATCTCCTTGACCACGGTGCGGAACGTCATGATGTTGTCGGCCGTGGTGAGCGCGTCCGCGTACCGCAGGTCGATCTCGTTCTGACCGGGGCCCGCCTCATGATGCGAGTACTCCACCGAGATGCCCATCTGCTCGAGCATGTTCACGGTGGCGCGGCGGAAGTCCATGCCGGGGCTGCGCGGCACGTGGTCGAAATAGCCGCCCTCGTCGATCGGCGTCGGGGCCTTCGACCAATCGTCCTGCTGCTCGAACAGGTAGAACTCCATCTCGGGGTGCACGTAGAACGTGAAGCCCTTCTCCTTCGCCTTGGCGAGCGAACGCTTCAGCACGTGGCGCGGGTCGCCGAGGCTCGGCTCGCCGTCCGGGGTGAGCACGTCGCAGAACATGCGGGCCGTCCCCTGCGGTCCGCCGCGCCACGGCAGGATCTGGAAGGTGGAGGGATCCGGCTTGACGATCATGTCATCCTCGGACACGCGCGTCATGCCCTCGATGGCCGAACCGTCGAATCCGAGCCCCTCCTCGAACGCAGCCTCCAGTTCCGCCGGCGCGATGGCCACGGACTTCAGCGTGCCGAGCACGTCCGTGAACCATAGACGAATGAAGCGCACGTCGCGTTCCTCGACGGTGCGCAGGGCGAACTCCTGTTGCTTATCCATAGTGCCCAATCCTCACACCCACGTGTTAGGGCTTTGTTACCTCGGCGCACGTCACGCTACAGTGGTGCCCATGAGCGAAGCCGCACAAGACCATCTCACCCCATCCGCCAATCCGCCCATCGACGTCACGTCATGGGAACGGGCCGACTCCCCCCGCGAGCGTTCGCGCGCCGGCATCGCCGCACGCGCGAAGGCGCCGCTCGAATCGCACGCCGTCTGGCAGGTGCGGTCCGGCCGCCGCGAGGCGATCGACCTGCTCGAGGAGCAGTCCGCGATCCGCGTGCCCGATCTGATCCCGCTGCGTTACAAGCGCATGAGCGCCAGCCCGTTCACGTTCTACCGCGGCACGGTGCTCATCATGACGAACGATCTGGCGACCACGCCGGTCACCGGCATCCCCGTGCAGTGCGTGGGCGACGCGCACATCGGCAATTTCGGCATCTTCCGCTCCCCCTCCGCCCGTCTCGTGTTCGACATCAACGACTTCGACGAGACGGCGACCGGACCGTGGGAGTGGGATCTCAAGCGTCTCGCCGTGTCCGTGGAGATCTGCGGACGCGCGAACAAGCTCAAGGAGAAGGCGATCCGCGAGGCCGTGCTCCAATGCACGCGCGAATACCGCGAGCGCATCAAATGGTTCTCCGAAATGGATTATCTCGACGCCTGGTACGAGCATCTCGACGTGGAGGAGACGCTCGACCGGTTCGAGACGACCGGCGGCGGCAAGCGCAACGGCACGCTGCGCCAGGCCGCGATGAAGGCGCTGCTCAAGGACAACGACGCGGCCGCCGCGAAACTGTGCCGGTTCAAGGACGGCAAGCTCAGGTTCAAGTCGAATCCGCCCGAACTCGTGCCGATCAACGAGCTCGACAGCTACGCGGATCTCGACGCGTTGCAGGCCCGTCTCGACACGCTGTTCGAGAACTACCGCCATTCCCTGTACGAGGATCGCCGCTGGGTGTTCGACCATTTCCGTTATCAGGATGCGGCGCGCAAGGTCGTGGGCGTCGGTTCGGTGGGCCAGCGCGCCTGGGCGAGCGTGTGGATCGCGCGCGACATCGACGATCCGATGATGATCCAGATGAAGGAGGCCACGTATTCGGTGCTCGAGCATTACTGCGGCGCCTCCCCGTACGCGACGCACGGCGAACGCGTGGTGCAGGGCCAGAAGCTCATCCAATCCACGGCGGACGTGCTGCTCGGCTGGACGAGCTTCCTCGCCGAGGACGGTAGGAAGCGCGACTACTACGTGCGTCAGTTGTGGAACGGCAAGGGGTCGATCGACATCGACAACCTCAACGCCACGGCATTGTCCGATCTGGCGCGCATGTGCGCCTGGTGCCTCGCCCACGCGCATGCGCGCACCGGCGATTCGATCGCGATCGCGAACTATCTGGGCGGCTCCGACGAGTTCGACCAGGCGATCGCCTCGTTCGCCGTCAGCTACGCCGAGCAGAACGACGAGGACTACGCCGTCTTCAAGAAGATGATCAAAAAGGGCCAACTGCCCTGCGCGTAGAGGATGTGAGGGACACGCTCCGCCCCTCCGGGAATCCTGGCGCCGACCTCTCTCGGCACGGCGCCGCCCTTTCTCGGCGCAAGGATTCCCGGAAATCATCCCCTTCTTCCGGGAATCCTTGCACTGAGACGACGTCAACACAAGAAATCCCGGAAGACTTGCGTATCTTCCGGGATTTCCCGCGCCGGCTCATCAATCGTCATCCTTCGGACGACATCCGGCACCTACTTGGTCTTTCGATGCCTACTTCGCGACCTCGAGCGCCTCTTCGAGCGTAAACGCGCGCGCGTAGAGCGATTTGCCGAGGATCGCGGAGTCGACGCCGAGGTCGGCGAGCTCGCGGATGTTCCTCAGATCGTCGAGCTTGGAGATGCCACCGGAAGCGGTCACCTTCGCGTCGGTGCGTTCGGCGACCTCACGCAGCAGGTCGAGGTTCGGCCCGCTCATCATGCCGTCGCGCGCGACGTCGGTGACGACGTAGCGCGAACATCCGGCATCGTCGAGCATCTTCATCGTCTCGAACAGGTCGCCGCCTTCGCGCGTCCAGCCGCGCGCGGCGAGCGTGTGCCCGCGCACGTCGAGACCGACGGCCACGCGGTCGCCGTATTTCGCGATCGCCTTGCGCGTCCATTCCGGGTTCTCGAGCGCGGCGGTGCCGATGTTGACGCGGGCGGCGCCGGCTTCGAGCGCGGCGTCGAGCGACGCGTCGTCGCGCACGCCGCCGGACATCTCGATGTTGACGCGGCTGCCGAGCTCGTGGACGATCTCGCGCAGCTGGGCGCGGTTGTCGCCGGTGCCGAACGCGGCGTCGAGGTCGACGAGGTGGATCCATTCCGCGCCGGATTCGACCCACGTGCGCGCCGCCTCGAGCGGGGAGCCGTAGTCGGTTTCGGAGCCGGACTCGCCTTGGCGCAGTCGCACGGCCTTGCCGTCGCGCACGTCGACGGCGGGAAGCAGGGTGAGGGACATGATGGGAGCCTTTCTCGGGGATTGGTGGTTGGCCGCGATGACGCGGTTGTGACGATGGCGGCCGGTGACGTCGGTCAGAACGTGGCGATCCAGTTCTTCAGGAGCTGGGCTCCCGCATCGCCGGACTTCTCCGGGTGGAACTGGGTGGCCGACAGGGGCCCGCGCTCGTAGGCGGCGACGAAGCGGCTGCGGCCGTACGTGCACCAGGTGACGTGCTGTTCGTCAGCGATCTCGATCTGGAGTCCGGACAGATCCTTCGCCGTCGCCTCATGCGCGGCGTAGGAGTGGACGAAGTAGAAGCGTTCGTCCTCCACGCCCTTGAGCAGCGTGGAGCCTTCCGCGCCTTCGACCGTATCCCAGCCCATGTGCGGCACGACGTCCGCGTCGAGCGGGTCGACGGAGCCGCCGATCAGGCCGACGCCGGCGGCGTTCTCGCCATGCTCATGACCGGTCTCGAACATCACCTGTTCGCCGACGCACACGCCGAGCACCGGGCGTCCGGCGCGCAGACGGTCGACGATCACGCGGTCGCCCTGCACGTGGCGCAGGCCCTCCATGCAGGCGGCGAACGCGCCGACGCCCGGCACGACGAGACCGTCGGCCTCGAGCGCCTGACGGTAGTCGGAGGTGAGCGAGGTGTCGATGCCGAGTCGTGCGAGCGCGCGCACCATGGAACGCACGTTGCCGAATCCATAGTCGAAGACGACTGCTGTGGTCACGGGATTCTCCTTATCGATATGACAGGTTATTCGATGCTGGAACCGCGGGTGGCTCCCCCACGGCCCATGCGCGTGTGGTCGGCGATCACCTTCATCGCCTGATCGTGGTCCATACTCCCCGAGTCGACCACTTCGAAGCCCTTCGACTTCAATTGGGCGACGGTGGTGATGCCGAGCATAAGGTCCTCCACGAACCGCGGCGTCGAGTTGAACAGGATGGGCGGGGCGAGCGTGGATCCGGCCTGTCCGCCCGCGTACAGGGTGACTTCGAGCTTGTCGGCGCGGTTGACGCCGAGCACGACGCTCATGCCGCCGACGACGGTGGTGATGTCGCGCGCCGCCGCCTCGGGCGCGTCGCCGTCGAGACTGCGCAGTACGGCGACGGCACCCTGGTTGGAGCCGATGCAGTCGGCGGAGATGTCGGACAGCTGGCAGAACGCGGCGAGCAGCTGCGCCGACGCGATGCGCGTGACGAGCGCCGCCATCTTCGCCTTGTTGCCGAGCAGTCCCTCAAGCGCGTCCTCGAATCCGGTGGCAGGATCGATCGAGGAGGCATCATCGGGGATGTCGATGCCGTCGATGTCCGGCAGGTCGCCGTCGGAGGCGGAGGCGCCGGATCCGTCGGCATCGCCGGTGCCGCTCTCCTGCGCGAACTCCTTTTCGAAGCCCTCCATCGCCTTGGCGATGTCGTCATCGGAAAGATGGCCCGCGTCCGGATCGAAATCGTCGGGGCCGTCGCTCTTGCCGTCGTCCCAGCCGGACATCACAGCGATCCCTTCGTGCTCGGGATCAGACCCTCGATGCGCGGATCGGGTTCGACGGCGAACCGCAGCGCACGCGCGAACGCCTTGAACTCGGCTTCGGCGATGTGGTGCGGATCGCGGCCGGCGAGCACCTGCAGGTGCAGGCAGATGCCGGCGTGCAGCGCGATCGACTCCATGACGTGGCGCACGAGGGAGCCGGTGAAGTGGCCGCCCATCATGCAGTATTCGTAGCCTTCCGGCTCGCCGGAGCACACCACGTACGGACGGCCGGAGATGTCGACGACGGCCTTGGCGAGCGCCTCGTCGAGCGGCACGGTGGCGTCGGCGAAGCGGCGGATGCCGCGCTTGTCGCCGAGCGCCTGCCTGAGCGCCTCGCCGAACACGATGGCCGTGTCCTCCACGGTGTGGTGCACGTCGATGTCGGTGTCGCCGTGCGCGTGAATCTTCAGGTCGATGAGCGAATGCTTGCCGAGCGCGTTCATCATGTGGTTGTAGAACGGCACGGAGGTGTCGATGTCGGTCTGGCCGGTGCCGTCGAGATTCAGTTCGAGGTCGATGTGCGACTCGCTGGTCTCACGGACGATGTGCGCGGTGCGCGCCATGATGTTGCTCCTTCAGGAAAGTTGCGGGAAAGTCTGCGTTGCGACGTGGTGATGCCGTTCGCGTGGCCTCATTCGGCTTCCACGATGCGCAGGGTCTCGGCGAGGGCGTCGCGGAATCGCGCCATCTCCTCGTCGGTGCCCATGCACACGCGCAGCCAGCCGTCCGGACCGACGACGCGGATGAGGACGCCGCGCTTCAACAGCTCGTCGAAGATCGCGTCGCGCTTGTCGAAGCGTCCGCCGAACAGCAGGAAGTTGGAGCCGGATTCGGCGACTTCGAGATGCACGCCCTTGTAGGTCTGCTCCTTCAGCCATGCGGCGGTCGCCTCGCGCGTCTCGCGCAGGTGGCCGACGCGGCTCAGCTGCTCGTCGGTGTGCTCGAACGCGGCGAGGGCGGCGGCCTGGGTGACGGCCGACAGATGGTACGGCATGCGCACGATGCGCACGCAGTCGATGATGCCCTTGGACGCGGCGAGATAGCCGACGCGCGCGCCGGCGAAGGCGAACGCCTTGCTCATCGTACGGCTGACGGCCAAGTTCGGATGATCCTTGATGAGGCTCACGGCGCTCGGGGTGCCGGGGTTGCGGAACTCCACATACGCCTCGTCGATGACGAGGATCGGGTGCACGCCTTCGCCGGCGCCCTCCACCTCGGCGGTCTCGCAGGCGGCGAGGATGCGCTCGATGTCCTCCATCGGCAGCGGCGTGCCGGTCGGATTGTTCGGGCTGGTGAGCAGCACCATGGACGGCTTGACCTCGTGGATCGCCTCGATGGTCTTCTCCACGTTGAGCGTGAAGTCCTCGTTGCGGTGGGCAAGCTTCCAGCCGGTGAACGTGTCGCGCGCGTACTCCGGGTACATCGAGTACGTGGGGTCGGCGCCGAGCGCGGTGCGGCCCGGGCCGCCGAACGCCTGGAACAGCTGGAGCATGATCTCGTTGGAGCCGTTCGCGCCCCACAGTTCGTCCACGTCGAGGCGCGTGCCCGACTCGCGGGCGAGATAGTCGCTGAATGCACGGCGCAGTTCGATGTGCTCGCGGTCCGGGTAGCGGTTGAGCGTTGGGGCGATCTCGCGCACGCGGCGGGCAATCGTGTCGCACACGGCCGGATCGGGCGCATACGGGTTCTCGTTGACATTGAGGCAGACGGGCACGTCGAGCTGCGGCGCGCCGTACGGCTCCTCGCCGATCAGATCGTTCCTCAGGGGCAGGTTCGAGGGGATGGCACTCACAGCAGACCAGCTTCCTTCTCCTGCTCGCGCAGGGTCGCCTTGTCGTACGGATCCTTGACGAAGCGGGACAGCACGCACTCGCCGTGGGCGGGCAGGTCCTCGGACACGGCGAACGCGTTGATGCGCGCGGCGAGGGCCTTCAGACCTTCCTCGTCGTATTCGATGACCTCGACGGGCTTCATGAAGGTGTGCACGCCGAGACCGGCGGCGAAGCGGGCGGTGCCGCCGGTGGGCAGCACGTGGTTGGAGCCGGACATGTAGTCGCCGAGCGGCACCGGCGAGTAGGGGCCGCGGAAGATGGCGCCCGCGTTCTTGATGCGCTTGACGACCTCGTCCGCGTTCGCGGTCTGGATCTCGAGGTGTTCGGCCGCGTAGGCGTTGGCCGCGTCGATGGACTGGTCGAGACCGTCGGTGAGGACGATGGCGGACTGCGTGCCGGAAAGGGACGTGTGGACGCGTTCGGCGTGCTCGGTGCGCGGCACGCGGTAGTTCAGGTTCTCCTGCACCTTCTCGGCGAGCTCCGGCGAATCGGTGAACAGCACGGAGCCGGCGAGCTCGTCGTGCTCGGCCTGGCCGATGAGGTCGGCGGCCACGAGGCTCGGGTTCGCGTCCTTGTCGGCGATGATGCCGATCTCGGTGGGGCCGGCGACCGCGTCGATGCCGACGAACGCGGAGACGAGGGACTTGGCGGTGGCGACGAAGATGTTGCCCGGGCCGGTGATCTTGTCGACCGGATCGCACAGCACGGCGCCATCCTGCGGCTCGGAGCCCTTCGCGCCGTAGGCGAACATGGCGATGGCCTGGGCGCCGCCCACCGCGTACACCTCCTTGACGCCGAGGATGGCGCAGGTGGCGAGGATGGTCTTGTTCGGCAGGCCCTTGTCGTTGTCGCGGGCCGGCGGGGTCGCGATGGCGAGGGATTCGACGCCGGCGGCCTGCGCGGGCACGGCGTTCATGATGACGGAGCTCGGGTACACGGCCTTGCCGCCGGGCACGTACAGGCCGACGCGCTGGATCGGAATCCAGCGTTCGGCAACGCGGGCGCCGGGCGCGAGATCGGTGTGGAAGTCCTTCGGCACCTGGTTGGTGGCGACGGCGCGGGCGCGGCGCACGGATTCCTCGATGGCGGCGCGCACTTCCGGGTCGAGCGTGGTGAGCGCATCCTGGATGGCCTCTTCGGGCACGCGCAGGTGCTCGGGGCGCACACGGTCGAACTTCTCCTCGAAGTCGCGCAGGGCGGCCGCGCCGCGCTCCTTGACGTCGTCGAGGATGGGGCGCACCAGATCGGTGGCTTCGGAGGTGCCCATGGCGGCGCGCGGCATCGCGGCCAGCAGTTCGGCACGGGACAGGACTTGACCGCGAAGGTCGATGATTCGCATGATGTTCTCGCTCATAACAGCCCATCGTAACAACGGCGATGGTTGGAATGACGGGGAATGTCCACTTTTCACCCGCATGGTGAGACATGTCCGGGTATGCGTGGACCCCCGGGAGCGTGTGCTCGACCGGGGGTCCTTATCGTTATAATGCGGCGGCGTGCTACTCTCCCACACTCTCTCGGGTGCAGTACCATCGCCGTGCCAGGTCTTAGCTTCCGGGTTCGGAATGGGACCGGGCGTCTCTCCTGGGCTATGACCGCCGCAAATCTTC